>NZ_JAUSVA010000002.1:8237821-8553885 GCF_030813695.1 Kitasatospora herbaricolor | reverse complement strand
GCCTGGAGCCCGGATCGATGCTCTACCTGGGCAGCGGGCGCCGCGAGCTGCCGCTGCGCGCCCTCGCCGACGGCTCGCTGCTCCTGCTGGGCGGGGAGCCGTTCGAGGAGAAGCTCGTGATGTGGTGGAACTTCGTCGGCCGGACCGGGGAGGAGATCACCCGGGCCCGGACGGACTGGATGTCCGGCGGCCGCTTCGGAACCGTGCACGGCTACGACGGTCCTCCGGTCCCCGCTCCGCAGCTCCCGGTGACACCGCTGAAGGCCCGCGGCCGGCTCGGTTGAGGCCCGACCGGGGCGGGGGGATTCGCTCTCCCCGCCCCCACCGCACCCCGGGGCGCGGGGACCGGCGCAGGGGCGTCGGCGGGCGCATGGAGGTCAGCCGGTGTGCAGGGCGTCGTGCAGGGTCCGGGCGGCCAGGGTGATCGCGGCCTCGGCGGCGTGGGTCTCCCGCAGGGCGTTGAGCATCACGAAGTCGTGGATGACGCCCTGGAAGCGCACCGCGGTCACCGGGACGCCGGCCGCCCGGAGCTTGTCGGCGTACGCCTCGCCCTCGTCGCGCAGCACGTCGGCCTCGCCGGTGATCACCAGGGCGGCGGGCAGGCCGGCCAGCTGCCCGGTGGTGGCCCGCAGCGGGGAGGCGGTGATCTCGGCGCGCTGCGCCGGGTCGGTCGTGTACTGGTCCCAGAACCACCGCATGCCGTCGCGGCGCAGGAAGTAGCCGGTCGCGAACTGCTGGTACGAAGGGGTGTCGAAGGCCGCGTCGGTCACCGGGTAGAACAGCACCTGGTGCCGGAGCGCCACGTCGCCGCGCTCCTTCGCCATCAGGGTCAGCGCGGCGCTCATGTTGCCGCCCACCGAGTCACCCGCGACGGCCAGCCGCGCGCCGTCCAGCCACCTGCTCGCGCCCTCGCGGACGATCCACTGCGCGACGGCGTAGTTCTGCTCGATCGCGACCGGGTAGCGGGCCTCGGGCGACAGGTCGTACTCGGGGAACACCACGGCCGCGCCCGCCCCGACGGCCAGCTCCCGCACCAGCCGGTCGTGGGTGTGCGCGTTGCCGAACACCCAGCCGGCGCCGTGGATGTAGAGGATCACCGGGAGGACGCCGACCGCACCGGCCGGCCGGACGATCCGGGCCCGGACGCCGCCGGTCGGCCCGCCCGGCACGGTGATCCACTCCTCGTCGACCGACGGCAGCTCCACGGGGCCCGACTGGACCTCGTCGACCGCCTTGCGACCGTCCGCCGGCGCCAGCTCGAACAGGTACGGGGGCTCGGCCGTGGCCTGCGCGAAGGCCGCGGCCGCCGGTTCCAGTACGGGCCGGACCGGCTCGAAGTCGTGCGTCATGGGCGTCTCCATGAGGTGTGGTTCGGTGCCGGCACGCGCCGGCACGCGCCGGCACGGCCGCTCTGCGCCAGCGTACGGGCGGCCTCCTCGTCCCGCCCTTCAAGGCACGGAATAGTTGAAAGATGAACTATGTTCGGTCGTACAGGTGCCGCGAGACACCGTCCGGGCGTGACGAGATCCCCGGACCGCCGAAAGGACCACGTGTTGAACACCACCGCGAACCGTCCGCAGACCGACGTCCGCCGCGCCGGCGACCGCCTCGCCACGAAGATCGACTGGCTGGACTCCAAGCACTCCTTCTCCTTCGGCGGACACTTCGATCCCGCCAACACCCACCACGGGCTGCTGCTCGTCAACAACGACGACATCGTCCAACCGGGCAGCGGCTTCGAGACCCACCCGCACCGCGACATGGAGATCGTCACCTGGGTGATGCAGGGCTCCCTGGTCCACCAGGACTCCACCGGCCACTCCGGCGTGATCTACCCCGGACTCGCCCAGCGGATGAGCGCCGGCGCCGGCATCCTGCACTCGGAGAAGAACGACTCCTGGCGCCTCGGCGGCACCGATGCCCACACCGACCCCGTCCACTTCGTCCAGATGTGGGTCGTCCCCGACGAGCGCGGCGTCACGCCGGGCTACGAGCAGCGCGAGATCGACGACGAGCTGCTGTCCGGCGGCCTGGTGCCGGTGGCCTCGGGCATGGACAGGTACGCCGGCGACTCCGCCATCCGCATCAGGAACCGCCACGCGGCGCTGCTCGTCGCCCGCCTGCAGCCCGGCCAGAGCGTCGAGCTGCCCGACGCCCCCTTCCTGCACCTCTTCGTCCCCCGGGGCAAGGCCGTACTGGAGGGGTCCGGCCCGCTGGGCACCGGTGACGCCGTACGCTTCACCGCGACCGGCGGGCAGAAGGTCACCGCCGTCGAGCCGGCGGAGATCCTGGTGTGGGAGATGCACGCCACCTTGGCCCGCCGATCCTGACCCGCCCGCCCCGGCGCGCGGTGGACCTCGTCCACGGCGCGCCGGCGGCGGCAAGGCGGCGGTCGCGTCGCCCCCTCCGGGGTCGGACCCTGGATCGACTCGTCCGGCGCCACCGTGTCCCCCATTGTCCGCCGGCGCCGCGCGGAGCCGCCGCCGGTCAGTCGATCAGCCGGCGGCCCTGCTCGAAGAAGGTCAGCACACCGTCCACCCCGCCGAGCTCGCGGATCGTGGCCACCGCGCCGAACGGCGCGTTCCAGAACTCCCCCTGCTGCCGGGCGTGCGGGCCTACGTACGCGTACGGCTCCGCCTGGTGGTCGTCGCCCGGGGAGACGCCGTAGTTGACCGCGGCCTCGGTCACGCCGATGTCGAAGTGCTCGGGCCAGATGACCGGATCCGCGCCGGGGAACATCCGGCGCAGTGCGGCATCGCCGGCCGCGAAACAGTGCGCGATCCAGTGCGCCTGCTGCGGATCGACTTCGATCACGTCCTCGGGACCGACACCGGACCCGTCCCGGTAGAGCCCCGCGGGCGCGCCGGCCGCGACCCCGATCGCAGCCGCCAGCTCGGCACAGGTGGTCCGCTCCATGAAGAGCCGCTGCCCCGGCGCCACCAGATCCGCGCCGACGACCTGCACGTTCGGCTCGGCCCTGGTGGCGAAGCCGCCGAGGGAGGCACGCAGCCTGATCGTGCCACTGGTCCGGAACTGCGGGCCGGCCAGGACCAGCTCCGCGACCGCGTGCAAGGCGCGGCGGGTGAGTACGAGCGATTCGATGTCCATGTCGGCATGCTCCCCCAGAGTGCCGCCCGCTTCCCGCACCCCGCGCCCGTCGTTCACGCGCCGAACCGCACGCCTCCCGTGCGACCGTGGCGGCCGGCCCCGATCACCACGTCCGGCCTCCGCGCTCGCCCTGGGCCGGGCCCCCTCCGAGCCTGCGTCCGCGCGTCACAATGAGGCCGCCGGTGCAACATCTTGAGCTTTTCTGTTGACAATTGCTTGATACATGGCTGGATACTGCATGTTATTGCAGAGCTGCCCTTCTCGGCGCATCCGAACCAGCCTCCGCCAAGCCGCAGCGGCCACACCCCGACGCCGCCGCAGCCGCCCCGTGGGAACTCCACGCCGGGGCGCCCCGTGGTGTCGCCCTGCCCGAGTCGGCCGGCTCCTCGATGCCGCAGAACCCGCCGTGCAGGCCCGGCCCTGAGCCCGCGCGGCGCCCCGCACGCGGCGCCGACCGCCCGTCCCGCACGCGATCCCCTCCTCGCTAAGGACCATCCATGTGCAGACCCTCCGCCCGCCGCGCGCTCGCGGCTCTCGCAGCGCTCGCCACCCTCACCGGCATGGCGTCGTGCGGACCCGCAGGAGCAGCCGGGACAAAGCCGACGACCCTGACGTTCTGGGGCTGGGCTCCCGGGTACCAGGAAGCAACAGCGCAGTTCAACAGCACCCATCCCCGCGTCCACGTCGAGTTCCGGAAGATCTCGCCAGGCAGTCAGGGCGGTTACGCCGCAATGCAGACGGCCGTCAAGGACGGCACCGCGCCGTGCCTCATCCAGATGGGCTACGAGTCCCTTCCGAGCTTCGTCGCCGAAGGAGCCCTTCTGCCGATCAGTCAGGGCGTCGTCGGCGAGCGGGTCCAGTACAGCGAGTCCGCCTGGCAGCAGACCAGCGTCGCCGGGGAGGTCTACGGGTTCCCCGTCGATCTCGGCCCGATGGCCCTCTACTACCGCCGGGACGTGTACGCCCAGTACGGCCTGAAGCCGGAGGCCACCTGGCAGGACTTCGCAGCGGACGCCGCGCGCCTGCGGCAGGCCGCCCCGGAGCGCCACCTGACCGCCTTCACGGCCGACGACCCCTGGTGGTTCACCGCCCTCACCGCACAGGCGGGCGGCAGTTGGTTCGACGTCAAGGGGCACACCTGGAAGGTGAACACCACCAACCCGAACGCCACAAAGGTCACCGCGTACTGGCAGTCCCTCCTCGACAAGGACCTGGTGAAGGCCGAAAAGGCCTACAGCGACGACCTGTTCACCGACCTGCAGAACGGAACGGTCGCGGCCGTACCGGCACCCGCCTGGTTCTCGGGTCTGCTCACCCAGAAGGCGGCCGGGGCCGCAGGCCTGTGGGGGGTGGCACCCATGCCCCGCTGGAGCGCGGGCGACGCCTCCACCGGGTTCGACGGCGGATCCGCCACTGCGCTCGTCAAGGGCTGCCGTGAGAGCGAGGCAGCGCTGGAGTTCGCCAACTGGTTCGGCCGCGACCGCAAGTCGCTGGAGATCCTGGTGGACAAGGCCGGCATCTACCCCGCGGCGATCACCGCCGACACCCTCCCCGCGCTCAACCGGCCGGACCCGTACTTCGGCGACCAGGTGATCTTCGACGTCTTCCGGAACGCCCGGAGCAGCACCGACTGGTCCTGGGGGCCGGTGATGAACGAGACCTCCGCCGCCCTGAGCACCGAGCTGACCAAGGCGGTGGCCAACCACACACCCCTCCGAACCGCCCTGGAGACCGTACGTGACCGGACCGTCGAGGCCATGCGGGGCAAAGGCATCGACATCGCCGCCAACTGACCTCTGCCGCGGACGGACACGGCCCCCACCCCACCCGTCAGGCGCCACTCGGCCCGGGCAGGAACCCCCGCCCAGCCCCAGGGCGACCGGGACGGGGGGTGGCGCCTCGCCGACCATGCGACGCCGGATGCCCCGGAGCATCCCGGAACCCGACGCGCCTCGGCGGCTGCGCTCCACCGCAGGCACGGGCACATGGTGGAGCGCAGCCGCCGAGGCGGGGGACGCGCGGAACTGACTTGCCGTCGTGAAACGGTCGGACAGCAGAGGTGGACGGCAGGGTCGATGACGGGCCACCGGCATGCGGTGCCGGTGGTGGCCTCACCTCGGGGAGTGCCCCGGCTTGTTCAGCCGGCCTCGTCCGCGGTGAGCATCCGGAAGTCGTAGGCGCGCGGGAGTGGGAGGCCGGGTGTGCTGTCGCTGGTCGCGCGTTGGTGGGCGAACCAGAGTTCGTGGAGGGAGCTCTCGCCTTCGCGGATGTCGGCGACCTCGATGCCTTCGTGGAGGAGGCGTCCGCAGCGGTCGGTGTCGCCGGTGTCGAGGGCGGCGCGGGCCTCGGTCCAGCGGACCCGGCCGGTTGCGCGTTGGGTGGTGTCGAGTGTGTCGAGGTGCTCCAGTACCTCCTGGGGGTGGCCGGCCCGGAGCAGGAGGCCGGCGCTCTCCAGGACGAGGGGGAGCAGGGTGGGGGCGAGTTGGAGTGCTTGGCGGTAGGCGTGGGCGGCCTCGTCGGGGTCGCCGGTGTGGGCGGCGAGGGTGGCGAGGTTGCGCCAGGCCCAGGGGGTGGGGTGCAGTTCGAGGGAGTGTTGCCAGGCTTTGCGGGCGGCTTGGTGGTCGCCGGTGTGGGCGTGGAGGGTGCCGAGGTGGAGTTGGGCGAGCCAGCCGTCGGCGGCGCGGAGCGGGTCCCCCCAGGCGGGGTCGCTCTGGTGGGAGGCGGGTGCCCGGCCGGGGTCGGCGGTGATGCGTCCGTGGTGGAGGAGTTCGAGCCAGGGGGCCTGTTCGGGGCCGAGGGTGGTGTCGGGGAAGGGTGCGCCGGGGGTGCTGAGGGGGGCTTCGCCGGTTTTGGTGCGGCGGTGGTGTTCGAGGGCGCCCCAGCCGGAGCCGGTGTGGAGGATCTCGTCGGGTTGTTGGTCGATCCAGTGGGTGGCGGCTTGGAGTTCGGCGTCCAGTGCGCTCTGTGGGAGGAGCTGGTCCAGGCTGTGCTGCGCGGCTTCCCGGGCGGTGGTCCAGTCGGTGCTGTGGACGGCGTCGGGGTCGGCTTCCAGGAGGCCGTAGGCCTCGGTCCAGGACCATTGGGCGCCGGCGGGCATGGGGAGGTGTTCGAGTTGGGTGCGGGCGAGGCCGGCCTGGATCTCGAGGTAGGCGTGGCCGGGTTCGGAGAGCCATTCCTGCCAGTGGCGGCCGCCTTCGCCCTGTCCCCAGAGGAAGAGTTTGCGGCCGCGCAGGCGGCGGGTGGAGGTTTGGACCAGGCCGCGGCCGCTCGCGTCGAGGGCGGTGATCCAGTGGCGTCGGTGGTCGGGGATGTCGAAGAAGTAGTCGGCGGCGTCGCGGGAGCGGGTGGTGCGGGTGAGGTCGGTGCCGTGGGGGGCGGGCAGGTCGATGTGGTGGATGCGGCGGTCGTAGGAGAACTGCCAGGCGGCGTCGGCGGGTGCCAGCACGCGCACGTCGGGGGCTTCGGGGACGGCGATGTTGGACCACCAGTACATGGGGACGGTGGTGTCGCGGGGGTTGGTGATGCGGATGTGGACGAGCAGGACCTGGGAGTCGTCGGGCAGGTGGGCGTCGATCTGGTAGACGACGCCGCGGATGCGTTCGTACTCCCACATCCGTAGGACGGGGGTGCCGTCGGGGCGGGTGAGGCGGGCGGTGTGCAGGGGTTCGCAGGTGGTGGGGGTGTGGCCGATGGTGGCGATGTTCCATTCGACGCCGCCGGCCAGCCAGGCGCCGCGCAGGGCGAGGTTGGCGGGTTGGAAGACGGGGTTGCGGAAGAGGAGTTCGCGTCCGGTGGGTTTGTGGATCAGGGACCAGAGGCGGCCGCCGGCGCCGAGCAGGAAGGTGGCCCGCAGCGTGGCGTTCTCCAGCACCGCCACCGGGTGCTCGGCGGGTGCGCGTTCGCGGGTGTAGCCGTCCTGGATGAGGTAGGGCATGACGGAGGGGACGCGGCCGTAGCCGATGTTGTGGCGCATCTCCTCGTCGGCCTGCGAGGTGTCCTCGACCTGGTGCAGGTCGGTGGCGCCGAACAGCGGGGGGAGGGGGTTGACCGGGCCGACCGCGGCGGTCGGCAGGGTCAGGGTGGTCAGCCGCAGCTCACTCATCAGTTGCCATGCCTCTTCGAAGAAATTGTTGGTGGGCCACGAGTCCCGACAACCGCCGACCCGCACCGGCACCGGGCCGGGGCGCGGCAGGCCAGGAGACCCGGCGGACGGGCGGACGGGCGGACGGGCGGACGGGCGGACGGGCCCAGCGGTCGGTGCGCGGGCGGGCCCACCCGGTGGGTCTGGGCGGGCCCACCCGGTGGGTCTGGGCGGGCCCACCCGGTGGGTCTCCTGGCCTGCCGGGTGGGTCCGGGGGGCGGGTTGGTGGGCGGGTTGGTGGGCTACTTGACGCTGCCGGAGGTGAGTCCGGCCTTCCAGTAGCGCTGCAGCAGGAGGAACATCACCACGATGGGGATCACGGAGAGCAGGGCGCCGGTGATGATGAGGTTGTAGGGGACGGTCTGGCCGCGTTGTTCCTTCCAGGCGACCAGGCCGACCGTGACCGGTTGCAGCCGGTCGTTGGCGAGCATCAGGGAGGGCAGCAGGTAGTTGGTCCAGATGGTCACGAACTGGAACAGGAAGATCGTGACGAGTGAGGGCTGCAGGACCCGCAGGGCGATGGAGCGGAAGATCCTGAACTCGCCGGCGCCGTCGATGCGTCCGGCCTCCAGCAGTTCGTCGGGGACGGCGGCTGCGGCGTAGATGCGGGAGAGGTAGACGCCGAAGGGGCTGACGATGCTGGGGATGAACACCGCCCAGAAGGTGTTCACGATGTGGGTGGCGGAGAACATCAGGTAGAGCGGCAGCGCGAACAGCGGCGCGGGGATGAGGATCGCGCCGAGCACGGTGTTGAACACCGCCTCACGGCCCCGGAAGGTGTACTTCGCCAGCACGTAGCCCGCCATCGCGGACAACAGCGTCGCGGCGAGGGCGCCGCCGACCGCGTAGAGGAGGCTGTTCAGCAGCCAGCGTCCGTAGATGCCGTCCTGGACGCCGAGCAGGGTGGAGACGTTCCGCACGATCTCGATCCGGCCGGCGAACCAGAACCCGTTGCTGGAGAACAGGTCACTGCTGCCCTTGGTCGCGGAGACGACCAGCCACCACACCGGCAGCAGGGAGTAGAGCGCGGCGAGCACCAGGACGGCGAGCACTCCGATGCGCCCCGCCGCACGGGTGGCGCCGGCCCGCGCCGGGCCGGCGGACGACTGCTTCACCGGGATCCTCGAAGCCTTGTTCACAGTGCCGCTCCGCGCTTGTTGACGAACCGCATGAATCCGAACGAGAGGACGAAGATCACCAGCGCGAGGAGGACCGAGCGGGTCGCCGCCGCGTGGTAGTTGTTCGCCGCGACCTCGTTCTGGGCCGCCATGATCGGCGTCCAACTGCTGGAGAGGTTCGGGGCGACGGCCTTCATGACGACCGGCTCGTTGTAGAGCTGCGCGGTGCCGATGATGGAGAACACCGTGGTCATCAACAGGGCGGGCCGCACCAGCGGGATCTTCACGTGCCAGGCCAGGCGCCAGCCGGTGCAGCCGTCCAGGGCCGCGGCCTCCGTCAGCTCGCCCGGGATGGCCTTGAGGGCGGAGTGGATGACGATCATGTTGTAGCCGGTCCAGCCCCAGGTGAGGATGTTGCCGACCGACCAGGGCAGCCAGCTGTCCGAGGTGAAGTCGACGTGCAGGCCGATGCCGGCCAGCGCGTCGGCGATCGGGCTGACGTCCGGCTGGTAGAGGAAGGACCACATCAGCCCGCCGATCACACCCGGGATCGCGTACGGCAGGAAGAACGCCAACCGGAAGAACCGTTTGCCGGGCGTGCGGCGCGCATCCAGCAGCAACGCCAGCAGCAGCGCCAGGCCCAGCATCAGCGGCACCTGGACGGCACCGATCAGCAGCACCCGCACCACCGAGGACGTGAACGCCCCGTCCGCCAGCGCGTCCGCGTAGTTCGACAACCCGGTGAACACCGTCGACGGCGGGGTGAGCCCCAGACCCGAGCGGTGCAACTTGAACAGGCTCTGATGCAGGGCGTAGCAGATCGGCGCGACGAAGGTGATCAGGAACAGGGTCCCGAAGGGGAGCAGGAAGCCCAGCGGTGTCCAGCGACGCCAGTCGACGGCGCGCCCCCGTGGGGCGGGGGCTGGCGTCGGGCCGGACGGTTTCGGGGCGGGCCCGGTGCGCTCCTCGTGGGAGCGCACCGGGGCCGCGGTGGTGGGGGTGGTGGGTGCGGGGTGCATGGTCAGCCGATTTCCATGCCCTGGGTCTTCATCTCCGCCAGCGTCTGGGCCTGGGTGTCGGCCAGGGCGGCGTCCAGGGTGGTGGTGCCGGCGCCGGCCTTGCCGAGGCCGTCGCCGAGGGCGCCGGAGGTCTTGGTCATCACCGGGCCCCACTGGAAGCCGGCATCGACCTGGGCGGCGCTCGCCTTGAACACGTCGAAGATCTTCTGGCCGCCGTAGAAGGGGTTGGGCTCGGTGAGCGCCGGGTTGTCCAGGCCGGTGAGGGCGGCGGGGTAGATGCCGGTCTCCTTGATCAGGTTGGTGACGCTGGCGGGGTCGGTGCCGAACCAGTGCGCGAACTCCACCGCCTCCTTCACGTGGGCGCAGCCCTTCAGCACGGCGTTGGGGGTGCCGCCGGCGTTTCCGGAGGCGGGCTTGGCCGCGTCCCAGACCGGCATCGGCGCCACCGCCCAGTTGCCGGAGGTCTGCTTGACGCTGTCGGCGAGGATCGGGGTGTCCCACACCGCGTTGACGTCGGAGAGGATCGTGCCCTCGCCCATGCCCTTGTAGAGGGCGGTGTCGAAGCTCGGGACGACCTTGACGAGCTTCTTGTCGATCAGGCCCTGCCAGAACGCGGCGACCTTCTTCGTGGCGGCGTCGTTCACGTCGACGGTCCACTTCTCGCCGCCGGTGGCGAACCACTTGGCGCCCGCCTGCTGGGCCAGGCCCGCGAAGTTGTAGGCGTCGTTGCCGAAGTAGCCGATGTAGGCGTTCGGGTCGGCGGCGTGGATGACCTGGGCGTCGGCCGCGTACTCCTCCCACGTCCTCGGCGCCTCGTTGATGCCGTACTTGGCGAACAGGTCCTTGCGGTAGATCAGGCCCATCGGGGCGATGTCCACCGGCAGGCCGTAGGTGTGCCCCGCCACCCCGGACTGCGCGAACGCCGAAGCCCCGTACTCCTTCGCGAACGGCGCCGCCGCCGCCGTCGCGTCCTGCAACGCCCCCGCCGCCGCGAACGTCGGCAGCGTCTCGAACCCCACCGAACCCACACAGGGGGCGTTGCCCGCCTTCACCGCGCTCAGCATCTTGGTGTAGCCGCCCTTCGAGCCGGGCGAGATCTTGCTGTACGTGACCTGGACGCCCGGGTGGGAGGCGTTGAACAACTCCACCGACTTCTCGTAGCCCGGGGCCCAACCCCAGAACTCGATCTTCACCGGACCGGACGCCTGATCACTCGCTCCCCCGGAGCCGCAAGCGGCAACGGCGGCAAGCGACGTGATCGCCATAACGAGGGTGGCCGCTCTGAACGGGCGCGACTTCATGGGGAGGTCCTCATCTCTGCCTACCGCGCGAGGGGCTCGGCCCGGCGCGGTGGTGGGGGACCCGCCGAACACTGCGGGTTGTTAGTTCCGCCAGTGTGTTAATTAAGAATCGCGCTGTCAAGAGCCCAGCCGGAACGTGATGCGACCGGGTCCGGCCACCTCCCGCCCCGGACAGCAGCGTGCAATCTCCTGGTCGGGAACGGAATCTTCCAGATGCTTCGCACCCGCAGCCAGCGGCCGGTACGCTTCCCGGACCCGATCCCCGGCGGCCCGAGCCGAACCGCGCGGGTGGTTATTTCAGACCATGCATCAACTAACATGGGTAAGATCAGCACCGGCCTGCGGACAGGCCCCGGAACGAGGAGACCACGTGCGGCAGGACCAGCGCGGCACCACAGGTACGGGCCCGGGCATGGGCGCAGCCGGCCACGCCCACGCGGGCACAGCGGCCCCCTCCGCGGCGAGCGGCATCATGGCGGGCTACCCTGAGCCCGCCGACAAAGCCTCGCTGCGCCGCACCAACTTGAGCGTGATGCTGCGTCACCTGCGGGAGAGCGGTGCGCAGTCCCGCACCCATCTCGCGGCCGCGACCGGCCTGCCCAAGGCGACGGTGTCGGTCCTGGTCGGGGACCTCATCCAGCGCGGACTGGTCCGCGAGGGCGAGCTGGACCGGGCCGGCGCGGTCGGCCGCCCGCACCGGATGGTCGACCTCGACGGCCGCTGGATCTGCGGCGTCGGCGCCGAGATCGGCCCCGACCACATCACCGTCCTCGCCCTGGACCTGCGCGGCACCGTCGTCCACGAGGACCGCCGCGCCCTGGACGTGCCCGCACTCACCCCGCAGGCCGCCCTGCGCGAGGTCGCCGACCAGGTCGCCGACTGCCTCAGCGCGGTGGCCGACCTCGGCATGCACGCCATCGGGATCACGCTCGTCACCCAGGGGTCGGTGGACGCCGCCTCCGGCACGGTCGCGGTGGCCACCAACTTCGGCTGGCGCGACGTACGGGCGGTCCACGAGCTGCGCGCACGGCTCGGGCGGCACGCACCGCCCGTCCTGGTCGAGAACGACGCCGAGTCCGGCGCCCTCGCCGAGTACCTGGCCGCCCCCGGCGCCGACGTCCGCGAACTCGTCTACGTCACCGGCGGGATCGGCGTCGGCGGGGCCAGCATCTCGGGCGGCAAACTGATCCGCGGCTCGGAGATCGGCCACATGAGGCTCGACCGCCTCGACCGGCCCTGCGCCTGCGGACGGACCGGCTGCTGGGAGGTCGCCGTCGGACTACAGGCCTTCCTCAACGCCGCCGCGGACCCCTCCGACCGGGTCCACGACCTGTCCGTCGACCTCGCCGACCGGCTCGACGACCTGCTGGGCCGCGCCGACGCGGGCGAGCCCCGCACGCTCGCCGCCCTGGCCGCCCTCGCCGACGACCTGGCCCTGGGACTCGGCATCCTGGTGGACGTACTCAACCCGCCAAGAATCGTCCTCGGCGGCTACTTCGCCGTGTTCGGCCGCTACCTGGTGGACGCGGCGCAGCGGGTCCTCGACGACCGCAGGATCGCGCCCACCCCCGGGCGGGTGGTCGTGACCGCCTCGACGCTCGGCCTCTCCAACGCCGCCCGGGGCGGCGCCCACCTCGCCCTCGAAGGCATCTTCCAGGACCCCTCCGTCGTTCCGCTCAGGCCGGTGGCGGCGGACGACGAGTACCGGTCCGCCTGAGGTCCGGCGGGGCACCCCCTGCCCCGGCCACCACTCCCGCCCGCCTCCCGCTGTCCCTCCCGCCCGCCTCCCGCTGTCCCTCCCTCCCCCGACCGACCCGGATCACCGGGCGGGGCGGCCGGGCTCGACCACGACCCCGGCGACCCACCGAACCGGGCTCGACCATGCCCGCCACCGGCCCACCGAACCGGGTTCCTCCATGGCCGCTGCCGGCCCGTCAACCGGGCCGCACAGAGCTCCCGCCCGCGGCGAAGGGCTCCCCTGCCGGCCGTGCGGACCCGGCGCTTCCGCGCGCCCGAACGGGGCTCGGAGCGGCGGCGGCCCGCTCTTCTCGCGAGGCCGGGGAGGGCGGCTTCTGCGGAAAGCCTCGGCGGTGACGCTCTTGACTTCACCTGCCGACAGTGCCACCGTTTGCTTCAAGTTGCTCGAATAGAGTCAGCTAAGCGCAACTTGCTGCAAGCAGTAGCCTGTCTTTCCGGCGTGGCCAGGGCACACGATCACCGAACGGGTCACCATCCGACCGTTCCGACGGAGTGTTGCCGGCACGGCGCGCACGACGACAGCAGCTCCGCCACGACCGGCCGGACCGACACGCCTGCGCAGGAGCGATCGCACCGGTCCACTCGGCGTCACCACACCCGATGCCCCCTCCAGCCGTTTCGTCCGGCTGTCCCGTCCGGCCGTCCCGTCCGACACTCGTGCCCCGCTCCCGGACGGCCGAGGCCGCTGCTCACGCACCCCTCCCCCACACTGCGTGTTGCCACCGAAGGAGTTCCCCTTGTCCGCTCTCTCCCGCAGAGCGATGGCGGCGGTCTTCGCCGCCACCGTCCTGACGCTGTCAGGCACCGTTGCGTCCCCCGCATCGGCGACCCCGCCCACCGCCACGTACACCGTCGGCGTCGGGTCCCCCGTCCCGTACACGCACCCGACGGACACCCAGGCCTCCCCGTACGTCGACAAGGACGGCACCTTCTACTTCCAGCAGTCCGCCGCCCTCTACGGCGCCAACGAGGTCCGGTACTGGGACTTCTTCACCGGTACCGACTTCGACACCGCCACCCGCTCCAGCGCGATCAGCAACTACGTGAACCCCGCGAACAGCAGCGACAAGAACAACGACACCACCTGGCGCTGCAACAACAGCCCCACCGGCGTCCAGGCCACGTACGCGCCCAGCGGCTCCAACTACGCCCAGAAGAACTACTGCGACCTCGCCGGGGTGTGGGTCGACCCGGACACCGGCGACTGGTACGGCCTGGTGCACAACGAGTTCAGCCCGCAGCCCTTCGGCGACGGCCTGCACTACGACGCGATCGACTACACGGTGTCCAAGGACCAGGGCAGGACCTGGGACATCAAGAGCCACGTGATCACCTCCCCGTACAGCACCACCCGGGGCGACACCACCGCCTTCCCGAACCAGACCTACTCGTACGGCGACGGCGACCAGCGCCTGTACGTGGACACCGCCTCCGGGTACTTCTACGTCTACTACGGCTCGCGGATCGTCGACAAGAACGGCGGCTGGGCCGCGTTCTACGAGCACGTGGCCCGCGCCCCGATCTCCGGCAAGATGGCACCGAGCTCCTGGCAGAAGTGGTACAACGGCGCCTGGACCCAGCCCGGCGTCGGCGGCCAGGAGAGCAACATGGTCCCGGTCGGATCCGGCAGCACCACCGGCTACACCCCGGTGTCCGGCGAGTACAACCCGGCGAACACCGGCACCGCGGCCCAGCAGATCGCCGCCGGCACGATGCCCGCGACCTCGCCGCTGTTCGTCATGGACATCACCTACAACGCCTACCTGAAGCTGTACATCGGCGAGCCGCAGGCGGTCGATCAGAGCGGTTCGGCGCCCCAGCAGTTCTACGCCACCGACGACCTCTCCACCCAGAAGTGGTTCCTGCTCGGCGACACCGGCAGCTACCACACCGCCTCCTGGTACCGCTCGTTCCTCGACAGCGCGAACAGGACCAACAACACGATCGTCGGCAAGAGCTTCCGGTCCTACTGCTCGTTCGGCTGCTCCAACGGCTCCTCCGGCGAGTACGTCGACGTGAACCTCGGCGCCTCCGCCACCGCCCCCGCACCCGTGGACGAGACAAAGTCCTACCGGATCAGCAGCGGGGCCGGCCGCGTCCTGGCCCAGGTCTCGGGCAGCACCGCCACCACCTCGGTGGCCACCGCCACCGGCACGACCCTGGAGTCCTGGATCTTCGCCGGCAACGGCGACGGCTCCTACCGGATCGTCAACGCCTCCACCGGCCAGCTGCTCGGCGTCGACTCCACCGCCACCGCCGGCCGCGCCTGGGGCGCCCAGCCCACCGTCACCGCCGCCGGACCGAGCGGTCCCAACATCGGACAGCAGTGGTGGGTCATCCCCGGCACCACCACCTCCGGAACGGCCACCGGTACCTTCAAGCTGGTCAACCGCTACAGCGGCCTGGTGATCGGCCTGTCCGCCGACTCCGGCCGCCTCGCCGAGACCACCCCCACCCGCAGCTGGACCAACACCACCGGCAACACGGTCGGCGGGACCCGCACCGCGAACGAGCAGACCCTCACCCTCACCCAGACCGGCCCGGCACCCGAACTCGTCACGGTCACCGGCCCCGGCAACCAGTCCGGCAAGGTCAACACGGCCGTCTCGCTCCAGCTCACCGCCAACGACTCCGTCGGCAAGGCCCTCACCTTCACCGCCACCGGCCTGCCCGCCGGCCTGTCGATCAGCTCCGCCGGCCTGATCACCGGCACCCCGACCACCACCGGATCCTCGACGGTCACCGTCACCGCCTCCTCCGGCACCGCCACCGGCACGACCTCCTTCACCTGGGCCGTCAACCCGGTCCTCAACGGCACCCACACCCTGGTCACCGGCGGCAAGGCCCTCGACGACCCCAACCACTCGCTGAACCAGGGCACCCAGCTGATCACCTGGACCACCAACGGCGGCACCAACCAGAACTGGGTCTTCACCCAGCAGGCGGACGGCAGCTACCAGATCGTCAACGGCCTCTCCAACCTCTGCATGGACGTCAGCGGCGGCTCCACCGCCGCCGGCGCCCAGATCATCCAGTGGACCTGCACCGGCGGCGTCAACCAGCACTGGGTGGTCACCGCCGTCACCGGCGGCTACAAGATCACCTCCAAGAGCAGCGGACTCTCCCTGAGCACCGCCTCCACCTCCGACGGCGCCCTGGTCACCCAGCAGACCGACACCGGCACCGCCCAGCAGCGCTGGACCATCAGCTGACCGTCCGCCCGTACGGGCCGACCTGACCGGCCGTGACGAACGGGCCCTGCGGAGACCCCGCAGGGCCCCTTCGCGCCCGGACGGGACCACTCCCCCGCCCCGGGAGGGCCCGCGGCTCGCCCGCCCTCGGCCGGACGACCACCGAGTGACGCTGGATCGGAGGGTGTGAACGGAGTGCGGTACCAGACCTGGATGCGCTACTTCACCGCAGCGGACGTGCACTGGAAGCTCGGCCTGGTCTGCCTCGGGGTCGGCCTGCAACGCGGACCGCTGCCCGCCGTCGGGCCGCGCACCCTGGACCGTCATGTGGCCGTCGTCGTCTCCTCCGGACGGGGGTGGTTCTCCGCGAACGGCGGCCCCCGTCACCAGGTGCTCGGCCCGGCACTGCTCTGGCTGCTCCCCGGCGTCGAACACCACTACGCGCCGAACCCTGAGACCGGCTGGGAGGAGTCGTTCGTGGAATTCTCGGGTTCAGCCGTCGAGGCGTACTCGGAGCTCGGGCTCTTCTCCCCCGACGACGCACCGGTTCCGCTCAGCGCCACCGGCCGGATCAACGACGCCGTCGGCCGCATCGTCCGGGCCGCCCGTGGCGGCAGTCCGCTGTTCCAGGTCGAGGCGTCCGCCGCCGTGCACGACGTGCTCATCGCCCTCTGGCACGCCCGGACGGACGTCACGGACGACGGTGATCCCCTGCTGCGGAACCTCACCCGCAACGCCCTGCTCCCCATCAGCGTCGAGGATCACGCCGCGCGCTGCGGTCTCGCCCTGCCCGTCCTGCGGGACGTGGTCCGCCGCAGCACCGGGACCAGCCTGAAGGAGTACCTGATCGAGGCCCGGCTCAGCGTTGCCAAGGATCTGCTGACGAACACCGAACTACCGGTCCACGACGTCGCCGTCCGCGTGGGCCACACCGACGCCGCGTACTTCAGCCGCATGTTCGCCAAACGCGTCGGCGTCCCGCCGGTCCGGTTCCGCCGGCAGCAGCGCCGTCAAGTGCCCGGCGGCTGGAGCGAGTCGGTGCCCGGACCGGACGATCCGCCGATGGTGGAGCACGACCGCTCGCAGGTACCCGACCGCTCGGCGACGCCGCCGGCCGCCGCCCCGGTCGCCCAGGAGCGCGACCCCGGCCCCGCCCGCCCGGCATCGCACGCTCAACCGAGCTTCGGGCCTGAGGAGTTGACCTGTCCGGCCCGACCGACGGGCCCGCCTGGACCTGAAGCCCCACCCACGACGAACGTCGGGGCGGGCAAGGAGGAAATCGATGGGTGCGCAAGACCGGTGGACCAGGCTTCTGGACGCCCTCGGCGAAAGGGGCAGTCTGGGCAGCGGTGAAGCCGCCGAACTGGTGGACTGTTCCGTGTCGACCGTCCGCCGGGACCTGGACACGCTGGACCGGCAGATGCTCCTGACCCGAACGCACGGTGGCGCGGCGCTCGGTGCCGTCACCCACGCCCTGCCGCTGAGTTACCGGACGACCAGCCGAGCGGGGCGGAAGGAGCGCATCGCCAAGGCCGCGGCCGATCTGATCCCGCCCGGCTCGACGGTCGGGATCAACGGCGGCAGCACGACTTCCGTGGTGGCCCGCGAACTGTCCGTCCGGTCCGGTCCCGCCGAGGAGACCGGGGCCCCGGCGCTGACCGTCGTCACCAACGCCATCAACATCGCCGTCGAACTCGCGATCCGCCCGCGGATCAAACTGGTGGTCACCGGCGGGATCGCCAGGACCAACTCCTACGACCTGGTCGGCCCCCTCGCGGCGCTCCCCGTCCAGGGGCTCTCGCTCGACTACGCGGTCCTGGGCGTCGACGCCGTCCACCCGCACTTCGGCGCGGCGACCCGCGACCAGGAGGCGGCCACCGCCGACCGCGCCCTCGCCGAGCGCGCCGCGACGGTGATCGTGGTGGCCGACTCCTCCAAGCTGGGCAGGCGGGCCTTCGCCCAGATCTGCCCGACCGGATCGCTGTCGGTCCTGGTGACGGACAGCGGCGCGCCGAAGGAGATCACCGAGGAGTTCGGACAGCGGAACGTCGACGTCCTGTGCGTGTGAACGGTCCGCCCGTCCGGCCCGGCGGCAGGACGCGCGGAAAGTCCAAGTCCTCGCCAGGATTTGTCGATGGACTGAGCCGTCCCGGCCTCACATGATGACTGTGACTCGCATGAGTGATCGCGCGCCGGGCCCGCCCGCGGCCCGTCGAGCACCCGTGCCGACAGGCGACCCCGCCGGACGGACACGCACCGATCTCATGGCCCGCGGCAGGACCCGCGCACCCGCCGCGTCGACCCGTTCGGATGCCCCGGTGGCGCCGGCTCGCAGAGCCCTGCTCGGGCGGACCGTCAAGAAGAAGGAGTTCACCGATGCCAGTTCCCCAGGTGAGAAGGCTCGCCGTCGCGTTCGTCGCCACCGCTCTGGCGGTGGCCGGCGGCACGGCGGCGTCGCCGGCCCCCGCGGCGGCGGCCGCACCCGCCTACACGGTGACCGTCGGGACGACCGGCTCCTACGGGCACCCGACCGACACCCCGGCCAGTCCCTACATCGACAAGGACGGGACGTTCTGGTTCCAGCAGTCCGCGGCGCTGTACGGCACGAACGAGCCCCGCTACTGGGACTTCTTCACCGGCACCAACCTCGACACCGCCACCCGCTCGACCGCGACCAGCAACGCCGTCAACCCGGCCAACGCGAACGACAAGAACAACGACACCACCTGGCGGTGCAACAACAGTCCCACCGGCCTGACCTCGACAGCGGCCCCCGCGGGATCGGGCTACGCGCAGA
This sequence comes from Kitasatospora herbaricolor, assembly GCF_030813695.1. Taxonomy (NCBI): domain Bacteria; kingdom Bacillati; phylum Actinomycetota; class Actinomycetes; order Kitasatosporales; family Streptomycetaceae; genus Kitasatospora; species Kitasatospora herbaricolor. The sequence goes on along the minus strand of NZ_JAUSVA010000002.1, from coordinate 8,535,452 downwards.
AGAACTACTGCGACCTGTCCGGCGTGTGGGTCGACCCGGACACCGGCGACTGGTACGGACTGGTCCACAACGAGTTCACCCCGCAGCCGTTCGGCGACGGCCTCCACTTCGACGCCATCGACTACGCGCTCTCCAAGGACCAGGGCCGGACCTGGACCATCAAGGACAAGGTCATCACCTCCCCGTACAGCACCGCGCGCAACGACACCGCGGCCTTCCCCAACAAGACCTATTACTACGGCGACGGTGACCAGCGCCTCCTGGTGGACACCGCCTCGGGCTACTTCTACGTCTTCTACGGCTCGCGCCTCGTGGACAAGTCCGGCGGCTGGAAGGCGTTCCACGAGCACGTGGCGCGAGCACCGATCGCCGGCAAGATGGCGCCCGGCACCTGGCAGAAGTGGTACGACGGCGCCTGGTCGCAGCCCGGTGCGGGTGGCAAGGAGAGCAACCTGGTACCGGTCACCGGCGCGGGCGACACCGGCTACACCCCGGCGGCGTCCGAGTACAGCCCGGCGAGCACGGGTACCGTCAGCGAGCAGGTGGCGGCCGGCAAGGCCCCGGCGACCTCCCCGCTGTTCGTGATGGACGTGACCTACAACGCCTATCTCGGGCTGTACATCGGCGAGCCCCAGCAGGTCGACCAGAGCGGCAACGCCCCGCGGCAGTTCTACGCCACCGCCGATCTCGCCACGCAGAAGTGGACCCTGATCGGCGACACCGGCAGCTACCACGACGCCTCGTGGTACCGCTGGTTCCTCGACGGTGCGAACAGGACCAGCTCCACCATCGTCGGCAAGACCTTCCGGGCGTACTGCTCGATCTCCTGCGCGAGCTCCTCGGGCGAGTACGCCAACATCACCATCGACTCCCCCACGCCCGCCGCGGCGCCCTTCGACCCGGCCAAGACCTACAGGATCGCCAACGGGTCCGGCCGGATCCTCGCCCAGACCTCCGGCGGCGCCACGACGACCTCACTGGCCACCGGCACCGGATCGGCCCTGGAGGCCTGGTCGTTCACCTCCAACGGCGACGGCTCGTACCGGATCGGCAACTCCTCCACCGGCGGGCTCCTGGGTGTCGACTCCTCGGCGACCTCGGGCCGGGCCTGGGCAGCCAGGCCGACCGTCAACGCGCCCGGAACGGGCGGCCCCACGGTCGGGCAGCAGTGGTTCGTCATCGCCGACAAGTCCGCGACGGGCGCCAAGGACGGCACGTACCGCCTGGTCAACCGCTACAGCGGCCTGGTGATCGGCCTATCCTCGGACACCACCCGGCTCACCGAGACCACGCCCGCCCGCTACTGGACCAACAGCACGGGCAACTCCGTCGGCGGCACCCGTGCCTCGGACGACCAGACCCTCACCGTGACCGCGACCGGGACGGCCGCCGAGACCGTCCTGGTCACCGACCCCGGCTCCCGGACCGGCACCGTGGGCACCGCGGCCTCCGTCCAGATCGCTGCCGCCGACTCGCAGAACAAGGCTCTGACCTTCTCCGCGACCGGCCTGCCCGCCGGGCTGTCGATCTCCTCCTCCGGCCTGATCACCGGCACGCCGACCACGGCCGGCACCTCGACCGTGACGGTCACCGCCTCGTCCGGCACGGCCGCCGGCTCGGCCACCTTCAGCTGGACCGTCAACCCGGCCGGCACCGACCTCACCGGGACGCACACCGTCGTGACGGGTGGCAAGGCGCTGGACGACCCGAACCACAGCACGGCCGCCGGCACCCAGCTCATCACCTGGACCGCCAACGGCGGGACGAACCAGAACTGGCAGTTCACCCGCCAGTCGGACGGCTCCTACCAGCTCGTCAACGGCCTGTCGGGGCTCTGCGCCGACGTCAGCGGCGGCTCCACCGCCGCGGGTGCCCAGGTCATCCAGTGGACCTGCACCGGCGGCGCGAACCAGCGCTGGATCCTCACCAAGCAGACGAGTGGGGCGTTCACCGTCGCGTCCGTCAGGAGCGGACTGCTGCTCACCACCGCCTCGACCTCCGACAACGCACCGGTGACCCAGCAGGCGAGCAACGGGTTGGCCACCCAGCAGTGGACGATCCAGTGAGCGCGGTGACCTGACCGCCTCCCCGGCACGACGCGTGGGGGCCGCCTCCTCGGGCGGCCCCCACGTCGGCCGACGCGCCGTGCGACACAGGTCCAGGAGCAACCCCGGGATCAGATGGCGGCCAGGGCGGCGCGCAGTCGCTCGTCCTCGCGGATGATGCCGCCCGCGACACCCGAGCCGACGATGCGCCGGTCCCTCTCCGCGAGTTCGGCGACGCGCCGCCGCTGGTGGACGCTCAGGGCGGTGGCGCCGAGGGCTTGGAGAGCCTCGCAGGCGCCGGGGACGTCCGCTCCCGTCTCGGCCGAGTGGAGAGCCGCTTCGGCGAGTCGGACGGGGTCGACGGCGTCCGGGCCGGCGACGGCGAGCAGGGCGAGGGCCGCGGCGGGCGCCTTCTCGGGGTCGGCGAGCAGCTGTTCCACTCGGGGGATCAGGAGCCGGGCGCCCGCGCCGAGGAGGGCGGCGGCACGGAGCGCGCGGACGACGGTCCACCGGTACCAGAGCTGGTTGCCGGCGGTGCGGTCGAGGACGGAGGCCAGGATCGTGACGGCTTCCTCGGCATCGCCGTCGATCTGCCACAGGGCCGTGGCGACAGCGATGTCGCCGTCCAGTTGCGGGACGGTCGTCCCGCCGTCCTCGCCGACCGCCGCCCGCAGGGCGGGGAGCAGTCCGACGGCCGCCGCGCCCAGGGCGGCGGCGCCTTCGGCGGCCTCCGCGCTCACGCGCGGGCCGGCGAGCGCCTCGGCGACGGCGTCGAGCAGGACGTCGGTCTCGGCGGTGAGGTCGTGGTGGGCCCGAGCCACCGCCAGCGAACCGCCGGCACCCCGGAGCACGCTGCCGGCCCGCTCCCGCTCGGCCTGCGGACCTGCGGCGGCGACGGCGGTGATGGCGGTGGCGGCGTACGGGAATCCGGGCAGCACGGCGTACAGCTCGGGCAGGGCGGCGGCCGCCTGCGGACCCCACCGGCGCAGCAGGTGGACCAGTCGGGCCGTCTCGTTGTTGTCGAGCCCGGCCGTGGCCAGCCGGGCGCGGACGGCGGCGAGCAGGGCCGGGTCGTAGGGGAAGCGGGGAGCCTGGAAGTCGGCTGCGGCGGCGAGCGCGCGGGGGCGTCGGTCGAGGTCCCCGGCCAGCAGCGGGGCGGCCTGGCGGGGCGCGACCCGGACCAGCGCGGCCAGCGCATCGTCGGCCGCCTCGTCGTCGGGTCGGGCGGCAAGTCCGGCGAGGACGGGCGCGGCCTCGGCGCCGGCCGGGCCGAGGCCGCCGAGCAGGGCCGACGCCTGGGGCGCGGCCGCGAGCGGGGCGATGGCCGGGACGAGCCGTTCCGGGGCGCTGCGGGAGAGGTGGCAGGCGCGGTGGGCCGCGGAGAGCGCCTCGGCCCGTACCTCGGGGTCCTCGTCGCGCAGGGCGGCGTCCAGCAGCGCGAACGCGCTCTCGTGGTCGGCCTCGCTCTCGCGGTGCAGCAGGGTGTCGACGATCGCGGGCAGCGGGTCACGGTGGTGCAAGCTGTAGCGGTCGACGGTGAATTGGCGGGCGGGCAGCAGGCCGAGCGCGGCGTCGTGGTGGGCCTGGGTCCACGGCTCCGCGGCGTCCAGGGCTATGCGGAGCGCGGCCAGTCGCAGCGGCGCGGGCGTGGCCGGGCCGAGCAGCGCGGGGGCTTCGACGGTGGCGCCGGGGAGGTCCACCCGGCCGAGCGCGACGAGCAGTTCGGCCCGGACGCCGGGATCGGCCTCGGCCGTCCACCGCCCCCGCAGGGAGGCCAGGGCGGCATCGGCGTCCCGGGTGTGGCCGAGTGTCCAGGCGGTGACCAGCCGGACGTCCACGTCTTCGTGTGCCAGCAGCGTTGTCAACAGCGGGATCTGATCGGCGACGGCGCTCCGGACGGCGCCCGGCGCGATCTCCCATTCGTCCTCGCTCTCGGCCAACCCGCCGAGCAGGCACAGGACTTCGGTCGCTCCGGCGCCCGCTGCCACGGCGATGCGGGCGAGGTACGGGACGGCGTCCACGCTGGCGGGGTACACCGTGCCCTGGTGGAGGATGCACGAATACAGCTCGGAGATCGCCTCCTCGGCGCTCTCCCCGCCCTCGGCGAGGGCGCGCAGCAGGTCGGGCAGGTCCTCCGCGGGGCCGTAGGCGTGCGAGACGCGGGCCCAGGGGTGGGCGTCCAGGCCGGCGAGGGCGTCAGCGAGATCCATGGACGCGATCCTCGCAGCCGGGTCCGACAGAACGGCCGGGCGGCCGGGCGGCCGGCTCGTTTCCCGTCCCCCGCTCCACCCACGCCCGCTTTCGGCGCAGGTGGAGCGTGCGCTGCTGCGGGGCGGAGCTGCCCCGCAGCAGCCACGACCGCGCCGGCCGGGCAAGGGCCGTGCGCGAGGTCGCGGAGGGCGGTCTCCGGCCGCCCTCGCCGTACCCGGCTGCAGTCCCGCGCCGGCTCAGGCCAGGGAGAACTTCTGGGCGCCGGAGCCGTTGCAGTCCCAGATCTGCAGCCGGGTGCCGTTCGCGGTGGCTCCTGACGGGGAGTCGATGCACCGGCCGCTGGTCGGGTTGGACAGCGAACCGTCGGCGTTGGCGACCCAGTTCTGGTAGCCGCCGCCGTTGCAGGTGGCCAGTTGGAGCTGCGTGCCGGCGGCGCTGTTGCCGCCGGCGATGTCCAGGCACCGGCCCAGCGTGCGCAGGGTCTGGCCGCTCCAGGTCCACTTCTGGTCGAGCGAGGTGGCCTGCTGGCAGTCCCAGAGCTGGACGGCGGTGCCGTCGCCGCCGGTGTCCTCGCCCGCCACGTCCACGCACTTGCCGCCCGGGCCGTAGATCGGGGTGCCGATGGTGAACTTCTGGGCGCCGGAGCCGTTGCAGTCCCAGATCTGCAGCCGGGTGCCGTTCGCGGTGGCTCCCGACGGGGAGTCGATGCACCGGCCGCTGGCCGGGTTCCGCAGCGAGCCGTCGGTCTGCCGCACCCATGACTGGTAGCCGCCGCTGTTGCAGGTGGCGAGTTGCAGCTTCGTCCCCCCGGCGCTGTTGCCGCCGGCGATGTCCAGGCACTTGCCGAGGGTCTGCAGGGTCTGGCCGCTCCAGGTCCAGTGCTGGTCCTTGGCGCCCGACTGGCAGTCCCACAGTTGCACCGCGGCGCCGTCGCCGCCGACGTCGTCGCCTGCCACGTCCACGCACTTGCCGCCGGGGCCGGTGATCGTCCGGCCCGTCGCCGAACCGCCTCCGCCACCACCGCCGGGGCCCTTGTTGTACACGGCCACCGAGTCGATGACCAGCTTGCCGCCCGAGACCGTGGCCGCGTTCGGGCCCCCGCCGTAGGCGTCCGGGAAGCCGCCGCCGATCGCCAGGTCGTAGATGATGAAGAACGGGTGGTCGATCGCGTTGGCCCAGGTCGCGGCGTCCACCTGGCCCGCGTTGACGGTGAAGAAGTTGTTCCCGTCGAGGTAGAACCGGATCTGCTCCGGCGACACCGAGCGGTCGATCTCCGTCGCGTAGTCGTGGAAGCCGGTCTGGCAGCCCGGACAGGCGCGCTCGCCCGAGCCGATGCCGGTCGACTCGTTGCACGGACCGCCCGGGTTCACCCCGCAGTGGATCGTACTGAAGACGGAACCGCGGCCGTTGATGTCCTCCATGATGTCGATCTCGCCGGACTTCGGCCAGGTCACCCCGTCGCGCAGGGGTGCGCCGAGCATCCAGAACGCGGGCCAGTACCCGGCCCCGTTGGCGGTGTTGACGTTCGGCTGCTGCAGGACGGACTCGATGCGCACGACTCCGCCCGCCGGTGCGCCGAAGTTCGCCGACTGGGTCTCCACGCGCCCGGAGGTCCATCCGCTCCGCGGGTCGGAGCCGGAGTGCAGGGCCTGGAGGACCAGGTGGCCCTGGCCGTCGTAGTAGACGTTCGAGGTGCTGCTGGTCATGGTTTCGATCTCGCCGGTGCCGAAGTTGCTGCCCGGCCCGGTGTCGTACTTCCACAGGCTCTGGTCGATGCCGGCCCCGGACGCACCGTTGAAGTCGTCGCTCCAGGTGAGCGAGAAGCCCGACGGGGTCGGGGGCAACGCCGCCTCGACGTTCGCCGTCCCGACGACGGTGGCCGCCACCGTGACCGCGACGACGGGTATCAATGAGAGCGCTCTCTTCCACGCGCGGCGTCGTGGCCGCGCCATGAGAAATGTCATGGATGCATCATGGTGATCGGGCACCCGTTCGACAAGAAGCCCGACGCATTCATCTTCCGGCGGCCTCGCGCACTCGTCCCGCACAGCGACCCGGAGAGACTGCGGGGCGCCCGTTGCGACCTGGAACCGGCGTGCCACTCCCGACCTTACCCCGAACCGGGTGCCAGCAGTCTTCCAAGGTCACAACTCCCTTCCACGACAGGGTGGTTCGCTCGTGGTCCTGCCCGGGGAGTCGCACATGCAACAACGGGCACGACGGGTCGGCATGCCGGCCGCGGGTCCGGCCCTGTCACTGGTGACGGCGGCGGCAGCCCTGGGACCGGCCGCCGCGGCCGCCGCGGGCCGAGGCGGCGGCTCAGGCCCGCCGTCCCGTCGGCGGGACGGTGATCGGGCACCGACGCACCGGTGCACACCGCCACCGACGCCGACGCACCGACGGCCGCCCCCTGACCCGCGTCACCCGGCCGGTCCGGCGACCGCGGTCACGCCGCCGGATCCCCCTCACTCCACCCCGGCCGCACCGTCCGTTCCGCCGGCGCCCTGCCTCGCGGCCGGGGTGGACACCAACGCCGGACGCCGCCCGGGACCGTCCGGGCGGCGCTCGGGCTTCTCAGGAGGCCGGGACCGCACGGTCGGCGACGGGCTGCTCCGCCAGGGCCGGGATCACGTCGGAGGCGAACAGCCGCATCGACGCGAACGCGGTCTCCGCGGGCAGGGTCCCGTACTCGAAGGCGGCGTTGACCTGGGTGACGCCGGCGGCGGCGAGCTCCCGGAGCTGCTCGACGATCTGCTCGGGCGAGCCCGCAAGCAGCCGCTGGTAGGCGAGTTCCTCGTCGGCCGGATCGATGGCGGCGGGGATCGGCGGGACACCGCCGGTCGGATAGGCGCCCTGGGCGAGCGCCCGGGAGGTCTGGATCTGCCGGGCGACCTCGCGGGCGGCCGCCCGCCGCCCGGCCGGATCGGTGCCGACGTGCACGAAGCGGTTGACGGCGTACTGGCGGCCCTGAGCCGCCACGCCCTCCTCGGCCGCGAGCGCGGCCACCGTCCGCCACTGTTCGGCGACTTCCTCCGGCGTCGACAGGGCCAGACCCAGCAGGTGGAAGCCGCGCCGGACGGCGTGGCGGGTCGACTCCGGGCTCACGGCGGCCGCCCAGACCGGTGGGTGCGGGGCCTGGAAGGACGGCGGCAGCACCGAGACCGGGGCGTCGATCCGGTGGAACTCCCCCTTGTGGGTGACCTCGGTCTCGGTGAGCAGCCGCAGCGCCAGATCGACGGACTCCTCGTAGGCCGCCCGGCTGCTCTCCAGGTCGCGGCCGAAGCCGAGGAACTCGTGCGGCTGGTAGCCGCGCCCGATGCCGAGGTCCAGCCGACCGCCCGAGAGCTGGTCGAGGCTGTTGACGTCGGCGACGAGCCGGACCGGGTCCCAGAGCGGCAGCACCAGGATGCCGGTGCCGATCCGCAGGTCGGGGGCGAGCGAGGCGGCGTGTCCGAGCAGCAGCAGCGGTGAGGAGCTGAGGCTGTAGCCGGAGAAGTGGTGCTCGGTGACCCAGATCCCGGCGAAGCCCTTGTCGTTGGCCCATTCGACCTGGCGGCCGAACTCCAGGTACTTCTGCCGTGCGGACGCGCGGTCCACCGAGGGCGAGATGCTCAGATAGGTGATTCCAAGGCGCATGACCGGGACTCTCTCCTCGACGACGGGTACGGGTACGGCTACGAGTGCGGCTACGGGTACGGGTGACGTGCGGGACTGCGGATCCGACGGACGAACGGGCGACGGACGAACGGGCGACGGACGAACGGGCGCCGGGCGAACGGGCGCCGGGCGATCAGGCCGCGGGTGCGGCGGCGCCCAGCAGCCCGTGCAGGTGCGCGGCCAGTTCGGCCGGGGTCGGATGGTCGAAGGCCACCACCGGGCGCAGCTCCAGGCCGGTCGCCGTGGCCAGCCGGTTGCGCAGGTCCAGGACGCTGAAGGAGGAGAAGCCGATGTCCTGGAAGCGGTCCTGGTCACCGATCTCCGCCGGGTCCTCGTGACCGAGGGCGGCCGCGGCCTGCTCCCGGACCAGCGCCAGCAGCAGCTCGGTGCGCTGCGCCTCGGCCGCCTCCTCCCACTGCCGCCTCAGCGCGCCGGGGTCGTCGGGGGGCAGTCCGCCGGCGGCCTTGGCGGGATGTCCGCCCTCCACCCGGGCCGAGGGCCCGGCCCCGGTCGGGAGGGGCGTGGCCAGCCAGTGGCGGTCCGCGGCGAACGGATGCCCGGGGACGGTGTCGGGCGCGCTGCGGGGCCCGGGGCCGGGCGCCGGCCGGGCCGGCCGGCTCACCGGCAGGCCGTGCACCTCGGCCCCGGCGAGGACCGCCGCGAACGCCCGCGGCTGCGGCAGCTCGCGCCGCTGCGCCGCCAGGTGCACCGCCTCCGGATGGACGACGGCGGTGAGCGCGCTGAGCGTGGCGGTCGGGCCGATCTCCACGTACGCGGTGATGCCGAGCTGGTCGCGCAGGCTGCGTACGCCCTGCTCGAAGCGGACGGTGGCCCGGATGTGCTCGGTCCAGTGGTCGGGGCCGGCGATCCGCTCCGGGTCGGCGGGCTCGCCGGTGAGGTTGCTGATCACCGGCAGCCGCGGCGGCCGGTAGGAGATCCGGGCCGCCTCCGCACGGAACCGCTCCAGGACCGGGTCGAGGTGCGCGGAGTGGAAGGCGTGCGAGACCGTCAGCCGGCGGGTGCGCAGGCCGATCCCGGCGCAGGTCCGTTCCAGGGCGGCGACCGCCTCGGTGTCGCCGGACACCACGGTGGACGCGGGGCCGTTGACCGCGGCGAGGCCGAGCGCGTCCCCGTGGGGTTCGAGCAGCTCGACGACCTGCTGCTCGGCTGCCAGGACGGAGAGCATCGCCCCGGCGCCGGCCGGGAGTTCGTCCATCAGCCGGGCCCGGGCCGCGACCAGGGCGGCCGCCGACTCCAGGTCGAACACGCCGGCCAGGTGGGCGGCCGAGATCTCGCCGATCGAGTGGCCCAGGACGGCGGCCGGCGGCGCGAGCCGGGTGCCGAGCAGCCGGGCCAGGGCGCTCTGGTGGGCGAACAGCGCGGGCTGGGTGTAGCGGGTGCGGTCCAGCAGGGCGGCGTCCGGGGTGCCCGGTTCGGCGAACAGGACGTCCCGCAGCGGGCGTTCGAGATGCGGGTCGAGCGCGTCGCAGGCCTCGTCCAGGGCTTTGGCGAACTCCCGGTACTCCGCGTACAGTTCGCGCCCCATCCCGGCCCGCTGGGAGCCCTGGCCGGAGAAGGTCCAGGCCGTCCGGCCGGGGAGCCCCGCCGTGCCGCGCACCAGCGCGGGGTGGGCGCGGCCGGCCGCGAGGGCGTGCAGGGCGGGGGCGATCTCCTCCGGCTGGTCGGTCAGCACGGCCGCCCGGTGGGGGAAGCGCGCCCGACCGTGGGCGAGCCAGTGGGCGGTGTCGCCCGGCACCCGGTGGGCGCCGGCCGCCGCGTGCGCGGCGAGGGCCAGCGCGTGGGTGCGCAGGGCCTCGGGGGTACGGGCGGTGAGCAGCCAGGGCAGTTCGGCGTCGGCACGCGGGTCGGCGGCCTCCTCCACCGGCAGGTCCTCGTCGGCCTCCGGTCCGGGTGCCTCCTCCAGCACGACGTGGGCGTTGGTGCCGCTGATGCCGAAGGAGGAGACGGCGGCCCGGCGCGGCCGGCCGGTCCGCGGCCAGGGCACGGCCTCGGTGAGCAGTTCGACGGATCCGGCGGACCAGTCGACGTGCGGGGTGGGCGCATCGACGTGCAGGGTGGCGGGCAGGGTGTCGTGCCGCAGGGCGAGGATCATCTTGATCACGCCCGCCACCCCGGCGGCGGCCTGGGTGTGGCCGATGTTGGACTTCAACGATCCCAGTCGCAGCGGCCGTTCGCGCTCGCCCTGCCCGTAGACGGCGAGGACCGCGCCGGCCTCGATGGGGTCGCCGAGGGTGGTGCCGGTGCCGTGCGCCTCGACGGCGTCGACCTGTTCGGGGGTGAGCCGGGCGTCGGCCAGGGCCTGCCGGATCACCTCCTCCTGGGCGGGACCGCTCGGGGCGGTGAGCCCGTTGCTGGGCCCGTCCTGGTTGACGGCGGAGCCGCGCAGCACGGCCAGCACCCGGCGGCCGTTGGCCCGGGCGTCGGAGAGCCGCTCCAGCAGCAGCAGGCCGACGCCCTCGGCGAGTCCGGTGCCGTCCGCGGCGGCGGCGAACGGCTTGCAGCGCCCGTCCGGGGCCAGGCCGCGCTGGCGGCTGAACTCCAGGAAGACCCGGGGGTGGGCCATCACGCAGGCGCCGCCGGCCAGCGCGAGGTCGCTCTCGCCGGACCGCAGGGAGCGGGCGGCGAGGTGCATGGCCACCAGTGAGGAGGAGCAGGCGGTGTCGACGGTGAGGGCGGGCCCGAGCAGCCCGAAGTGGTAGGCGAGCCGGCCGGAGGCGATGCTGCCGGCGTTGCCGGTCATGAAGTGGCCGTCCAGCTCGCCGTCGACCTCGTGCGGACGGGGTGCGTAGTCCTGCGCGATCATGCCGACGTACGCCCCGGTCCGGCTGCCGCGCAGCGCGGCCGGGTCGACGGCGGCGGACTCGAAGGTACGCCAGGCGGTCTCCAGCAGCAGTCGCTGCTGCGGGTCCATCGCCAGCGCCTCGCGCGGCCCGAGGCCGAAGAAGGAGGCGTCGAACTCCCCCGCGCCCTCGATGAATCCGCCCTCCCGGGCGTAGGAGGTGCCGGGGTGGGCCGGGTCCGGGTCGAACAGCGTGCCGAGGTCCCAGCCCCGGTCGTCGGGGAACCCGCCGACGGCGTCGCGGCCGTCGGCGAGCAGCCCCCAGAGTTCCTCGGGGGTGCGCACCCCGCCGGGCAGCCGGCAGGCCATCCCGACGACGGCGATCGGCTCGTGCGCGCGGTCCTCCAGGCTCTGGATGCGGCGCCGGGCCTGGCGCAGATCGGCCGTGGCCCGCCGCAGGTAGTCGCGCAGCTTGTCCTCGGCGACGGCGGCGCCGGTCGTGGTCGGTGCGGTCGTGGTCGGTGCGGTCGTGGTCGGTGCGGTCGTCCCGGGCATCTCAGAACTCCGTTCCGGGTCGGTCGAACTCGTCGTCCAGGGCGGCGAACAGTTCCTCGTCGGTGGCCGTCGCCAGGTCGGCCGCCGACTCGGCGGCGGTTTCGGCCGGACCGTCGTCGAAGCGCCAGAGCAGTTCCCGCAGCCGCCGGCCGACCGCGCCGCGGGTGCCCTCGGCGGCGGCCAGCGCCGGCAGCAGGGCCTCCAGTCGGTCGAGTTCGCGCAGCAGCGGGTCGGGGCCGTCGTCCTCGGGGGCGAGGGTGCGGTGCAGATGACCTGCCAGGGCCTGCGGGGTGGGGTGGTCGAACACCGTGGTGGGAGGCAGCCGCAGTCCGGTCGCCGCGCCGAGCCGGTTGCGCAGCTCGACGGCGGTCAGCGAGTCGAAGCCGATCTCCTTGAACGCCCGGTCGTCGGCGACCTCCTCGACGGTGCCGTGTCCGAGGACGGCCGCGGCCTGCGAGCGCACCAGCCGCAGCAGGGCCTCGGCCCGGCCGGCCGCGTCCAGGGCGGCCAGGCGCGTCGCCAGCGACCCGGGTGCCCCGGCGGCGGGCCCGGCGGCGGCGCTGCGCCGGGCCGGGGCGCGGACCAGGGACCGCAGCAGCGCCGGGACGTCGTCCGGACCGGCGTCGGCCCGCAGGTCGAACCGGGCCGTCACGACGGCCGGCCGCCCCGTCCGCCGGGCCGCGTCCAGCAGCGCCAGGCCCTCGCGGTCGCCCAGCGGCACCAGGCCGCCGCGGGCCAGCCGCGCCCGGTCGGTGCCGTCCAGGTGGCCGGTCAGACCGCTCGCCTGCTGCCACAGGCCCCAGGCGAGCGAGGTCGCGGGGAGGCCGTCGGCGGCGCGGCGCTGGGCGAGGGCGTCCAGGTAGGCGTTGGCGGCGGCGTAGTTGGCCTGCCCGCCGCCGCCGAGCACGCCGGAGACGGAGGAGAACAGCACCAGGTCGGCGAGGTCCGCCTGCCGGGTCAGCTCGTCCAGGTGTCCGGCCGCGCGGGCCTTGGGGCCGAGGACGGCCGCCAGCCGCTCCGCGTCGAGGGACTCCAGCACGCCGTCGGCCAGGGCGCCGGCGGCGTGCACCACCAGGGTGAGCGGGTGCTCGGCGGGGACGCCGGCGAGCAGTTCCGCCAGAGCGTCGCGGTCGGACACGTCGCAGGCGGCGACGGTGACCTGCGCGCCCAGTCCGGTCAGTTCGGCGGCCAGCTCGGCCGCGCCGGGGGCCTGCGGTCCCTGCCGGCCGACCAGCAGCAGGTGACGGGCGCCGTGCTCCCGGACGAGGTGGCGGGCGGTCAGCGCGCCGAGGGTGCCGGTTCCTCCGGTGACCAGGACGGTGCCCGCCGGGTCGAGCGGCGCCGGGACGGTGACCACGACCTTGCCGGTGTGCCGGGCCTGGCCGAGGTGGCGGATCGCCTCGCCGGCCCGGGCGAGGGGCCAGACGGTGACCGGGGGCAGGGTCAGCGCGCCGCTCCCGAACAGTGCCAGCAGTTCGGTGAGGAGTTCGCCGATGCGCTGCGGCCCGGTCTCCAGCAGGTCGAAGGCGCGGTACGTCACCCCGGGGTGCTGCCCGGCCACGGTGGCCGGGTCCCGCAGGTCAGCCTTGCCCATCTCGACGAACCGGCCGCCGCGCGGGAGGAGTCGCAGGGAGGCGTCGACGAAGTCGTCGGTGAAGGAGTTCAGCACCACGTCCACGCCCTCCCCCGCCGTGGTCCCCAGGAACTGCCGCTCGAAGTCCAGCGTGCGCGAGGAGGCGGTGCGGGCCGGGTCGATGCCGAGGGCCGCGAGCGTCTCCCACTTGCCGGGCCCGGCGGTGCCGAACACCTCGGCGCCGAGGTGGGTGGCGAGCTGGACGGCCGCGATGCCGACCCCGCCGGCCGCCGAGTGCACCAGCAGCCGTTCGCCGGGGCGCAGGGCGGCCAGGTCGACCAGCGCGTAGTAGGCGGTGAGGTAGGCCGCGGGCACGGCGGCGGCCTGGGCGAAGGTCCAGCCGTCGGGGATGCGTGCGAGCAGCCGGTGGTCGGTGACCGCGACCGGACCGATGCCGCCGTTCACCAGTCCGGTGACCCGGTCGCCGGGGGCGAGCGTGCTGACGCCCTCGCCGACGGCGGTGACCAGACCGGCCGCCTCGGTGCCGAGCTGTGCCTGGTCCGGGTAGACACCGAGGGTGATGAGCACGTCGCGGAAGTTCAGCCCGGCGGCGCGGACGGCGATGCGCACCTCGCCGGGCAGGAGCGGCCGTTCGGCGTCCGGTGCGGGCAGCAGGGCGAGGGCGTCGAGGGTGTCGCCGGTCGGGGTGAGCCGCCAGGCACCGCCCTCGGCGGGCGGGGTGAGGTCCGGTTCGGCGGGCAGCGGGACGACCGCCGGGGTGAGGACCTCACCCCCGCGCAGGGCGAGTTGCGGTTCGTCCAGCGCGAGGGCGGTGCCCAGCACGTCCGGGGAGCCGGGCCGGTCGTCGGTGTCGAGCAGGGCGAAGCGGCCGGGGTGCTCGGTGGCGGCGCTCCGCAGCAGGCCCCAGAGAGCCGCGGCCACGGGTTCCACCCGGCCGTCGGCGGGGCCGGTGGTGACGGCGTGCCGGGTCAGCACGGTCAGCCGGGTGCCGGCCAGGTGCTCCTGGGCGGGCCAGCTCCGGACCAGGCCGAGCAGCTCGGCGGTGGCCGCGACGACATCGGTGCCGGGCGGGACGGTGAGCGGCAGGACGGCGCCGGCGGGGGCCTTCGCGTCACCCTCGGTGAAGAGCGCGGCCGCGTCGGGCAGGGCCGCGCCGGACCCGAGGACGTGCTCGGGCAGCCGGACCCAGTCCGCGCGGTCCGCGGGGAGCGCGCCGGAGGGCTTCCAGGCCAGGTGGTGCAGCCCGTCCTGGTGGCGGCCGGACGGGCGGGCCGCGGCCAGCGCGCCGGCGGCCAGCGGTCGCAGCGCGATCCGCTCGACGGCCGCGACCGGGCCGCCCGCCGGGTCGGTGGCGGTCAGGGCGACCGAGTCGGGGCCCGTCCGCTCCAGGCGCACCCGGAGCGTGGTGGCGCCGGTCGCGGCCAGGGTGACGCCCGTCCAGGCGAAGGGCAGGGCGGTGGCCGGGGCCTCGGCGCCCGGTGCGCCGTCGGCCAGCAGGCCCGCGGCCAACGGGTGCAGGGCGGCGTCGAGCAGGGCCGGATGGATGCCGTACCGGCCGGCCTCCGCCGCCCGGTCCTCGGGCAGGGCGATGTCCGCGTGGACGACACCGTCCAGCCGCCAGACGGCGCGGACCCCCTGGAAGGCGGGACCGTAGTCGTAGCCGTGCCCGGCGAGCGTGTCGTACAGCGCCGTGGTGTCCACGGCGACGGCGCCGGGGGGCGGCCAGGCGCCGGCCGGTTGCGGCCCGGCGGGCGCGTCGGACTGCGGGACGAGCAGGGCGGTGGCGTGCCGGGTCCACGGATCGTCGGGCCCCGCGGTGGCGGGCCGGGAGTGGACGGCCAGCGCCCGGGCGCCGGAGTCGTCGGCGGGTTGCACGGTGGTCTGGACGTGCACGGCGCCGTCCCCGAGCAACAGGGCCGCCTCCAGGGTGAGTTCGGCCAGCTGCGGGACGCCGCCGCGGTGGCCGGCGTGCAGGGCCAGCTCCACGAAGGCGGTGGCGGGCAGCAGCGGGGTGCCGGTGACGGCGTGGTCGAGCAGCCACGGGTGGGTGCTCGCCGAGATGCGGCTGGTGTAGAGGGTGGTGCCGTCCGTGAGGTCGGTGGTGGCGTCGAGCAGCGGGTGGCCGGCGGTGTGCAGGCCGAGGTGCCCGGGGTCGCTGATGTCGGGGGCGGCGTCGAGCCAGTAGTGGCGGTGCTGGAAGGGATAGGTCGGCAGACCCGGCGGGGTCGCCGGCACCTCCACCGGCCACGTCAGCCGGTGACCGTGCAACTCCACCGCCGCCAACGCCGACAGCAACGGACGATGATCCTCCCGCCTACGCCGCAACGTCCCCGTCACCAACACGTCCTCACGCCCCGCAAGGGTCTCCTGCACCCCCACCGTCAACACCGGATGCGCACTCGCCTCCACGAACGTCGTGAACCCGTCCCCCGCCAACACCCGCACCGTGTCCTCGAACCGCACCCGACCCCGCAGATTCCGGAACCAGTACTCCGCGTCCAACGACCCACCGTCCACCACCCCACCCGACACCGTCGAATAGAACGGCACCGACGACGCCCGCGGACGAACCCCCTTCAACACCTCCAACAACTCACCACGCAACGACTCCACCTGCACCGAATGCGACGCGTAATCCACCGGAACCCGACGAACCCGCACCCCCGCACCCTCACCCCACTCCACCAACCCCGCCACCGCACCGACCGAACCCGACACCACCGTCGACGACGGCCCGTTCACCGCCGCCACCTCCAACCCCCCACCCCACCGCGACAACAGACCCTCGACCTCGACCACCGACAACGGCACCGACGCCATCCCACCCCCACCCGACAACGCCCGGATCGCCCGCGACCGCAACGCCACCACCGCCGCCGCATCCTCCAGACTCAACGCCCCCGACACCACGGCAGCCGCAATCTCCCCCTGCGAATGCCCCACCACCGCATCCACCCGCAACCCCGCCGAACGCCACAACTCAGCCAACGACACCATCACCGCCCACAACACCGGCTGCACCACGTCAACCCGCTCCAACAACACCGGATCGACCAACGCCTCGTCCAACGACCAATCCGTGAACGGCGCCAACGCCCGCCCCGCCTCCGCAAGACGCCCCGCGAACACCGGCGACACACCCGCCAACGCCACACCCATCCCCACCCACTGCGAACCCTGACCCGGGAACACCAACACCACCCGACCCGGCGACCCACCAGCACGCCCCGACACCACCGCCGGATGCGCCACCCCCGACGCCAACGCCCGCAACCCCGCAATCACCTCACCACGATCACCCGACACCACCGCCCCACCAAACCCATGCCGCACCCCACGCACCACCGACCACCCAGCAACCTCCGACAACCCCACACCCGAACCCGCACCCTCCAACCAACCCGCCAACCGACCAGCCGCCACACCCAACGCCACCTCCGACCGACCCGACACCACCACCGGAACGGGCAGCGGGCTCGCGGACTCCTCCGCGGGGACGGCAGGAACGGGTACGGCGGGCGCCGGGGCCGCGGGCACCGGGACGGCCGGCGCCTCCTCGATCAGGACGTGCGCGTTGGTACCGCTCATGCCGAAGGCGGAGACACCGGCCCGGCGCGGCCGGTCGCCCCTGACCCAGGGAACGGGCTCGCGGAGCAGCTCGACGGCGCCGGCCTCCCAGTCGACCTGGGCGGTGGGCTCGCCGACATGCAGGGTGGCGGGAAGCACCTCGTGCCGCAGCGCCTGCACGACCTTGATCACACCGGCCACCCCGGCCGCCGCCTGCGCGTGCCCGATGTTCGACTTGATCGAACCCAGTCGCAGCGGGCGGTCCTCGGGGCGGTCCTGGCCGTAGGCGGCGAGCAGGGCCTGCGCCTCGATCGGGTCACCGAGCCGGGTGCCCGTCCCGTGCGCCTCCACCGCGTCCACGTCCGCCGCGGTCAGCCCCGCCGACGCCAGCGCCGCCCGGATCACCCGCTCCTGCGAAGGACCGTGCGGAGCGGTCAGACCGTTGCTGGCGCCGTCCTGGTTCACCGCCGAACCGCGCACCACCGCGAGCACGGGGTGCCCGTTGGCCTGCGCGTCCGACAGCCGCTCCACCAGCAGCAGGCCCACGCCCTCGGCGAATCCCGTGCCGTCCGCGTCGGCGGAGAACGCCCGGCAGCGGCCGTCCGGGGAGAGCCCGCGCTGACGGCTGAACTCGATCAACGTGTCCGGGGTGGACATCACCGTCGCGCCGCCGACCAGGGCCAGCGTGCACTCGCCCGAGCGCAGGGCCTGGCCCGCGAGGTGCAGGGCGACCAGCGAGGACGAGCAGGCGGTGTCGACCGTCACCGCCGGGCCCTCGAACCCGTAGGTGTAGGCGATCCGGCCGGAGGCGACGCTGCCCGCACTGCCGGTGCCGAGGTAGCCCTCCGCGTCGGGTGCGGAGCCGCGGACCCGGCCCCCGTACTCGGTGTAGATCAGCCCGGTGAAGACGCCGACCGGGGTGGCGCGCAGCGCCGCCGGGTCCAGGCCGGCGCTCTCCATCGCCTCCCAGGAAGCCTCCAGCAGCAGCCGCTGCTGCGGGTCCATCGCGAGGGCCTCGCGCGGGTTGATCCCGAAGAACCCCGGGTCGAAGTCGGCGGCGCCGGCCAGGAATCCGCCGTGCCGGGTGTACGAGGTGCCGGTGTGGTCCGGGTCCGGGTCGTAGAGACCGTCGAGGTCCCAGCCACGGTCCGTCGGGAACTCCGACAGCGCCTCACGCCCCTCCGCCACCAGCCGCCACAGGTCGTCCGGCGAGGCGACACCCCCCGGGTAACGGCACGCCATACCGATGATCGCGAGCGGTTCGTCGGCGGCGGCCCGGGTGCGGACGGGGGCCCGGTCGGCCTCGGCCCGGGTGCCGCCCTCGTGCAGCAGGCCGTGCAGATGCGCGGCGAGGGCCCGCGGGCTCGGGTGGTTGAACACCAGCGTGGGGGGCAGCCGCAGGCCGGTGGCGGCGGCGATCCGGTCACGCAGCTGGACGGCGGTCAGCGATTCGAAGCCGAGGTCCCGGAAGGCCCGGTCCAGGTCGAGCTCCTCGGGAGTGGCGTAGCCCAGCACCGCGGCGACCTCGGCGCGGACGAGGGAGCTCAGCTCCCGCTCCAGCTCGGCCGCGGGCAGCCGCTGCAGGCGGTCGGCGGTGGAGCCGCCGGAGGTGCGGCCGGCGGCGCGGCGGGCCGGGGCGCGGGTGGGCACCGCCGGTCCGCGCGGGGCGGCCACCGGGGAGGTCAGCCGGTCGGGGTCGACCGGGCGCAGGGCGAGGCCCTCGACGGTGAGCACGGGCTCGCCCTCGGGGTCGACGGCCAGGACGCGGAGCGTGTCCGGGGCCGGCCGGTCGAGGCGTACCCGCAGCAGGGTGGCGCCGACGGCGTGCAGGGTGACGCCGGTCCAGGCGAACGGCAGCCGCAGCGCGGGGGCGCCGCCGTCCTCGCCGGGCCGGTCGGTCAGCACGTCGGCCTGCAGGGCGGCGTCGAGCAGCGCGGGGTGGATCCCGTAGCGGGCGGCGTCCGGGTGGGCGCCCTCGGGCAGCTCGACCTCGGCGTAGACGGTGTCCCCGTGCCGCCAGGCGGCCCGCAGGCCCTGGTAGGTGGGGCCGTAGGTGACCTGGACGGCGTCGAAGCGGTCGGCGGCGACCGCGAGGTCGAGCGCGACGGCCCCCGGCGGCGGCCACTGCTCGGGGAAGTCCGCTGCGGTGTCGAGGGGTTCGCCGACGAGGGTGCCGGTCGCGTGGTGGGTCCAGTCCTGCGGACCGCCGTGCTCCGGGCGCGAGTAGACGTCGAAGGTGCGGCGGCCGTCGCTGTCCGCGGCCGGCAGGGTGACCTGGAGGTCGAGCACGCCGTCGGCCAGGGTCAGCGGCGCCGACAGGACGAGTTCACCGACGCTGCCGAGGCCGGCCGCCCCGGCAGCGGCGGCGGCGAGTTCGGCGAACGCCGTCCCCGGGAAGAGCGTGCTGCCGCCGACCGCGTGCTCGGCCAGCCACGGGTGGCTGCGGGTGGAGATCCGGCCGGTGAGGACGAGGCCCTCGTCGTCGGCCCGTTCGACGACCGTGTCCAGGAAGGGGTGCGCGGAGGCGTCACCGCGACCGGTGCTGGTGGGGGCGTCGAGCCAGTAGTGGCGGTGCTGGAAGGGATAGGTCGGCAGACCCGGCGGGGTCGCCGGCACCTCCACCGGCCACGTCAGCCGGTGACCGTGCAACTCCACCGCCGCCAACGCCGACAGCAACGGACGATGATCCTCCCGCCTACGCCGCAACGTCCCCGTCACCAACACGTCCTCACGCCCCGCAAGGGTCTCCTGCACCCCCACCGTCAACACCGGATGCGCACTCGCCTCCACGAACGTCGTGAACCCGTCCCCCGCCAACACCCGCACCGTGTCCTCGAACCGCACCCGACCCCGCAGATTCCGGAACCAGTACTCCGCGTCCAACGACCCACCGTCCACCACCCCACCCGACACCGTCGAATAGAACGGCACCGACGACGCCCGCGGACGAACCCCCTTCAACACCTCCAACAACTCACCACGCAACGACTCCACCTGCACCGAATGCGACGCGTAATCCACCGGAACCCGACGAACCCGCACCCCCGCACCCTCACCCCACTCCACCAACCCCGCCACCGCACCGACCGAACCCGACACCACCGTCGACGACGGCCCGTTCACCGCCGCCACCTCCAACTCCCCACCCCACCGCGACAACAGACCCTCGACCTCGACCACCGACAACGGCACCGACGCCATCCCACCCCCACCCGCCAACGCCCGAATCGCCCGCGACCGCAACGCCACCACCGCCGCCGCATCCTCCAGACTCAACGCCCCCGACACCACGGCAGCCGCAATCTCCCCCTGCGAATGCCCCACCACCGCATCCACCCGCAACCCCGCCGAACGCCACAACTCAGCCAACGACACCATCACCGCCCACAACACCGGCTGCACCACGTCAACCCGCTCCAACAACACCGGATCGACCAACGCCTCGTCCAACGACCAATCCGTGAACGGCGCCAACGCCCGCCCCGCCTCCGCAAGACGCCCCGCGAACACCGGCGACACACCCGCCAACGCCACACCCATCCCCACCCACTGCGAACCCTGACCCGGGAACACCAACACCACCCGACCAGGCGACCCACCAGCACGCCCCGACACCACCGCCGGATGCGCCACCCCCGACGCCAACGCCCGCAACCCCGCAATCACCTCACCACGATCACCCGACACCACGGCCCCACCAAACCCATGCCGCACCCCACGCACCACCGACCACCCAGCAACCTCCGACAACCCCACACCCGAACCCGCACCCTCCAACCAACCCGCCAACCGACCAGCCGCCACACCCAACGCCACCTCCGACCGACCCGACACCACCACCGGGGCGACAAGCTCACCCAGCACCGGCTCCGGCGTTTCGGCAGGCGTCCCGGCAGGCGTCCCCGCAGAGGTCCCGGCAGACGTCCCGGCAGGCTCGGCGTCGTTCGGCTCGGCTGCGGCCGGCTGCACGCTCGCGGGGGCCTGTTCGAGGATCACGTGGGCGTTGGTGCCGCTGATGCCGAAGGCGGAGACACCCGCCCGGCGCGGCTTTCCGGCGGTGGCCGGCCACTCCACCGACTCGCGCAGCAGCTCGACGGCGCCCGCCTCCCAGTCCACCTCGCCGGTCGGCTCTCCCACATGCAAGGTCGCCGGCAGCACCTCGTGCCGCAGCGCCTGCACGACCTTGATCACACCGGCCACCCCGGCCGCCGCCTGCGCGTGCCCGATGTTCGACTTGATCGAACCCAGATACAACGGCCGCCCCGCCGAGCGCCCCTGACCGTACGTCGACAGCAGTGCCCGCGCCTCGATCGGGTCACCGAGCCGGGTGCCCGTCCCGTGCGCCTCCACCGCGTCCACGTCCGCCGCGGTCAGCCCCGCCGACGCCAGCGCCGCCCGGATCACCCGCTCCTGCGAAGGACCGTGCGGAGCCGAGAGCTGGCTGCTGGTGCCGTCCTGGTTCACGGCCGAACCGCGCACCACCGCAAGCACGGGGTGCCCGTTGGCCTGCGCGTCCGACAGCCGCTCCACCAGCAGCAGTGCCGCACCCTCGCCCCAGCCGGTGCCGTCCGCATCCGCGGAGAACGCCTTGCAGCGGCCGTCCGGGGAGAGCCCGCGCTGACGGCTGAACTCCACGAAGGTGTTCGGGGTGGACATCACGGTCGCGCCGCCCGCGAGCGCGAGCGTGCACTCGCCGGAGCGCAGCGCCTGCGCGGCGAGGTGGAGGGCGACCAGCGAGGACGAGCAGGCGGTGTCGATCGTCACCGCCGGGCCCTCGAACCCGTAGGTGTAGGCGATCCGGCCGGAGGCGATGCTCGGCGCGCTGCCGATGCCGATCTGCCCCTCGACCGCCGCGGGCAGCGGGTTGAGGCGGGAGCCGTAGTCGTTGTACATGATGCCGGTGAAGACGCCGACCGGGGTGGCGCGCAGCGCCGCCGGGTCCAGGCCGGCGCTCTCCATCGCCTCCCAGGCCGTCTCCAGCAGCAGCCGCTGCTGCGGGTCGATGGTGCTGCTCTCGCGGGGGCTGATGCCGAAGAAGTCGGCGTCGAAGTCGGCGGCGCCGGTGAGGAATCCGCCGTGCCGGGCGTAGGACGTACCGGTGTGGTCCGGGTCCGGGTCGTAGAGACCGTCGAGGTCCCAGCCACGGTCGGCGGGGAACTCCGACAGCGCCTCACGCCCCTCCGCCACCAGCCGCCACAGGTCGTCGGGCGAGGCGACACCCCCCGGGTAACGGCACGCCATACCGATGATCGCGATCGGCTCCGTGTACCTGGCCTCGGCCTCCTGAAGGCGCAGGCGGGTGTCCTGCAGGTTGGCCGTGACGCGCTTCAGGTAGTCGCGGAGCTTCTCGTCGTTCGACATGCGTGCTCTGCCCTTCGGGAGTTCGCGGTGACGGGGTGCGGGGGACGGGGAGTGCGGGGGAGTGCGGGGGGGGTGCAGGAGTGCGGGGGTGACAGGCGTGCGGGGTCCCGGGTGGGGCCGGGGTCCCGGGTGGGGCCGGGGTCCCGGGTGGGGCCGGGGTCCCGGGTGGGGCCGGGGTCCCGGGTGCTGCGGGTCGGACCTGTCGGACGGTCAGACGTGTTCCAGGGCGAACCCGGACTTGATCCACTTGCTGCTCTCGACCGCGATGGCGGCCACCCGGTCACCGGGTGTGAGCCGGGGCAGCAGCTGCTCCAGCTGGAAGAAGACCAGGGCGTTGCCGGTGTTGGCGGTGTCGCCGACGCAGCTGATCTCCTCGGCGCCGCTGAGCGCCAGCCGTTCGACGATCCGCTTCGTCATCTGGGTGGAGAGCTGCGGCGGCAGCAGATGGGTCAGCTCGCTGCCCTTCCAACCGAGGTCGTCGAGCAGCCGGTGCAGGATCTCCTCGGACAGCACCGGCACCGACTCCTCGATCGCCTTGTAGTCCTCCTGGGCCGACGGCCGGTCACTGTGCCGGTCGACCGGCCCGAACCACTCCAGGACCTGCCCCGGCGGCCGCCCCAGCCCGACGAGTTGGACGAAGGAGGTCCGCACGGCGGTCCGGCCGGCGGCCGGGTCGCCGCTGAGCACCGCGGCCCCCGCGGCGTCGCCGAAGAGCACGTAGTTGACCAGTTCGGCCGGCGGGACGGTGCGCAGGTCGACCGAGAGGTCGTAGTGCTTGGCGATGACGTCCCCGCCCAGGACCAGGGCGGTGCGGTGCCGGCCGGTGGAGAGCAGCTGCCGGGCCAGGTCGAGCGCCTGCACCGCGCCGGAGCAGCCGGACTGCAGCTGGTAGGTGGCCACCCCGTCGATGCCGAGCCGGTCGGCGATCTGGTTCACCGTGGCGGGCATGAGGGAGTCGGGGGTGGCGGTGCCGAGGATGACGAGGTCGATCTCGGCGGGGTCGGTGCCGGCCGCGGCCAGGGCCTGGCGGCCGGCCCGCTCCCCCAGGCCGGCGAGGGTGTCGCGCTGCTCGCCGGTCTCCAGATCGAGGGCGAGGTGGCGGGAGCGGGTGCCGATGAAGACGTCCACCCACTGCTCCCAGAGCGCGTCCATCCCGAAGCGGCGGCCCAGGGTGGCGTTGTCGATGGGCGGGCCGGGCAGCGCGGTGCCGGCCGCCAGGATGCGGATCTCTGCGGGGTCCATACGGTCTGCTCCCGGTGTCGTGGCTCGGTCGTGCGGGTGGCCCGGCGGGCCGGCTCGCGGCCGGCGCCGGCTCAGCGGCGGTAGAGGACGATCGCGGAGGCGTACGACTTGTGGGTCTCCACCGGGCGGAACTGCCGGAAGCCGATGGCGCCGCGCAGCGGCCCCGCCACCGCGACGGCCTTGATGGTCTGCTGCTCGCCGGCGGTGAGCCGGGCGTCGTCGACGACGCCGCCGGTGCGGATGACGGTGCCGTCCAGCAGCCGGATCTCCTCCGAGAAGTAGGCCAGGAAGTTGCCCTCGGGGCCCTTGCGCAGCATCTGGCCGATGCCCTTCGTGGCCCCGAGCAGGACGCCCTTCTGGTCGCGCAGCTCGTAGCGGACGTGGGCGAGGTCGTCCAGGGTGGGCGAGGCGCCCTCGAAGTCCTCGTTGTTGGAGTCGTAGCTGACCAGCGTCTCGACCAGGTCGGTGAGGTACAGCAGGTTCTCGGGCTCGCCGACGGCGGGGTTGGGGCCCTTCGGGCCGAACGGCGGCACCGTCAGCCGGGCGAGCAGCCAGCCCCGCAGGGTGTCGGCGGCGGTGCCCAGCGGGCCGGGAAGGGTGATCGATGCCATGCCACAACTCCGTTCGCGGATATTCCTGAGGCGCCGGAAAGCAGCGCGATGATCACCCTAGGCAGCGTCCCTAAACCGGCCCGGCGTCACCTCTAAATCGTCCCGGCGCCCGTGCTGAACCACCTGCTAAAGCGGCGACAATGCGGGGGTTAATGCCGACCAGATGGGGCGTGGCCCCATTCCCGGCAACAGAACTAGCATGCGCCGGAGATACCCGACTTCTTCCCGGTGGTCATTCCGGGAACGTCCGCTCGGAGGCCGCGTTGTCCGTCAGTTCCGTCGAAGCACCGTCCTTCCCGGTGCGCCGTACTTGCCCTTATCAGCCCCCGGACGTGTACCGCGAGATCAGCGAACGCGGCCCGATCAACAAGGTCACCCTGTGGGACGGCCGCCAGGTGTGGCTGATCACCGGCTACGAGGAGGGTCGCCGCCTGCTGGCGGACGACCGCCTGTCCTCCGACCGCAGTTACGACGAGTACCCCACGATGGCCCCGCACCTGGGGGCCCCGGCGGCCCGCAAGCTGGTGCTGGTGGGCGAGGACCCGCCGCTGCACAACCACCACCGCCGGCTGCTCAACCCCGAGTTCAGCCTCAAGCACGCCCGGGCCCTGCGGCCGGACATCGAGCGGATCGTGAACGGCCTGATCGACGGCATCGAGGAGATCGGTGCGCCCGCCGACCTGGTGGAGCACTTCGCCGCGCCGATACCGTCCCTGGTGATGTCGGCGCTGCTGGGGATCCCCTACGAGGACCACGCCTTCTTCCAGGCCGCCACCGCCGGCATCATGCAGGGCAAGGACCCGGCCAGCACCGAGGCCGCCGCGGCCGAACTGGTGCGCTACCTCGACCGGCTGGTGACCGCGCAGGAGGAGGAGCGCGGCGAGAGCCTGGTGGGCCGGCTGGTGGAGCACGTCGACACCGGCGAACTCTCGCACGACGAGGTCGTGCAGCTGACCATGGTGCTGCTGATCGCCGGCCTGGAGACCACCTCCTCGATGATCCCGCTGGGCGTGCTGGCCCTGCTGGACCACCCCGAGCAGCTGGCGGCGCTGCGCGCGGGCGAGGTGCCGGCGGTCACGGCGATCGAGGAACTGCTGCGGATCACCGCGGTGACCGACTTCGCCGGGGTGCGCTGGATCACGGCCGACATCGAGATCGACGGTCATCTGCTCAAGGCCGGCGACGGCCTGGTGATCTCCTCCACCATGGTCAACCGGGACGAGCGGGTGCACGAGGACCCGTACGCCTTCGACATCACCCGGGGCAGCCGCCAGCATGTGACCTTCGGCTACGGGATCCACCAGTGCCTCGGCCAGAACCTCGCCCGGCTCCAGCTGGAGATCGCCTTCGAGACGCTGGTACGACGGCTGCCGGGGCTGCGGCTGGCGGTGCCCGCCGAGGAGCTGCGGATGCGCCGGACCGGCACGATGCAGAGCGTGGAACGCCTGCCGGTGGCCTGGTGAGGGGGCGGACATGCTGATCACCGCCGACCGCGACCGCTGCATCGGCGCGGGCCTGTGCGTGCTGACCGCGCCGGACGTCTTCGAGCACGACGACGACGGCCTGGTCCACGTGCTGGAGCAGGAGCCCGACGCCCGACTGGAAGGGGACGTACGGCTGGCCCAGCAGCTCTGCCCGGCCCGCGCCCTGGCACTGGAGACCGCCTCGCCGCAGTCGACCTGAAGTCTCCGCAAGCCCCTCCGGGCGGGGATCCTCGGGAGTAACCACCGGTCATGAGCGCCTGAATCGCCCGGCGGGCGCCCCGGCGGAGGCCGCCGATCCGAATATTCGGATCGGCGGCCTCAAGCGCTCCCCCGGGCCGACGGCCCCGGACCGCAAATTTGTTCATGCGCCCTTTCGTGCACCGCCGTTTCGGTGCACCGCCCTCTCGCCGCACCGTCGCGGCCCTCGGTGCACCGTCGTATTCCACCGGCGGCGGCACCGGCACCGTCCTGACCGCCCGACGGGCCCGGCCCCGGACCGGAGCGGCCGTACCCCCCTGGGTACGGCCGTCCGGCCCCGGGGCCGGGCCCGGCCGGCGCCCGGTCGGGCGCCGGGTTCGAGAGTCGGGTTCGTTCGAGGGCCGGGTTCGTTCGAGGGCCGGCTCGGGTCGGACGGTCAGCTCGGCGCCGAGGTCCCGGCCACCGCGCCGACGCACACCGGCTCAGGCACCCCCGAACGGACCGCCGGGTCGCTCCACCGGCGTACGGCCGGAATCTCCACGAACCGGTAGGACAGCCAGGACACCCCGATGGTCACCACCAGCAGCACGGCTCCCAGCCCGACCACCTCCGGCACGCTCCACACCCGGGTCCCGCCCAGCGCCACCCGGACGTAGTGCAGCACCAGGTGGTGCGTCATGTAGAAGGCGAAGGAGATCTCGCCCAGCCGCACGGCCGTGCGGCTGCGGAACGGTGACGCCTTGCCGGCGACGTCGGCCTGCGCGGCCGCGGCGACCAGCAGCGCCAGCGGCAGCGCGACGGTCGCGGTGAACCCGTACACCGTCGGCACCAGTGCGAGCTGGAGGGCCGTACCCGCCGCCACCAGGACAGCCGCCCCGGGCAGACCGAGCGGGATCCAGCGGCCGGCCAGCACGATCCTCGCCAGCAGGATGCCGAGCACGAAGTCCAGCGCCCGCACCAGGGGCAGGGCGACCAGGAACCAGTTCTGCAGCAGGGACATCTCCATCCCGGGCAGCTGCGGGCTCCCCGGGACGAACGCGTCGTCCGCGAACGGCAGCAGCACGATCACGGCCGTCAGGGCCAGCACCCAGGCCCAGAGCCGGTCCACCCGGATCCGGTCGGTCAGCGCCCTCAGCCAGGGGAACGCCAGGTAGAAGGCCAGCTCGCAGCTGAGCGACCAGCTCGGCAGGTTGACGGCCCGCATGACGTCCAGCTCGGGCACCCAGGCGTGCACCAGGAAGAGGCTCGGCAGCAGGCGGCCGCCCGTCAGCGTCTCGCCGGCCCAGAGCGCCAGCAGCAGCGCGGCGACCCAGGTCAGCAGGTGGGTCGGGAAGATCTTCACCAGCCGGCGCCGCCAGAACCGGGATCTGCTGTCGTCCTGCCGGGCCGACCAGGTCAGTACGAACCCGCTGAGGATGAAGAAGAACTCCACCCCGACCCAGCCCAGGCCGAAGGCGTAGCGGAACACCGCGGAGGCCGGCCCGGGAGCGAGGTAGCCCTCCACGGACAGGTGGGTGAAGAAGACCAGCAGGGCCGCGACGAACCGCAGCCCGGTGAGGGACGGCAGGCGGGAGAACGCGGCCGGTTGAGCAGTGCGCTCGGACATGGCGAATCCTTTGCGTGCGAGGTGGACGGGACGACGGACGACCGGTGGACGGTCGTCGGCCAGCCTCTGCCGCCCGTCTAAAGCACCCCTGCCCAGCTCCTAAACGCCACCGGGCCCCTCGAAATCGCCGTCCTCGCCGCCCGTGCCTGTGCCCCGGGCCTCCCCGCTCCGGGCATGCGGCATACCCGGCGGGGCCCGAGGCCCTGCCGGTGCTGCCGCATACCCGGAGCCGGTGCCGGCCTCCCGGGGCGGGCGTCAGAGGTCGACGAACTGCAGGCTGAAGTCGGTCAGCCGGGCGCCCGCGACCTCGCCGGCGGGGACCGCCGCCTCGATGGCGGCCAGCTCCTCGGGGCCCAGCGAGAGGGTGGCGGCAGCCAGGTTCTCCTCCAGGTGGTCGATGCGGCGGGTGCCCGGAATGGGGACGACGTCCTCCCCCTGGTGCTGCACCCAGGCCAGGGCGAGCTGGCCGACCGACACCCCCAGCTCGATCGCCAGCGGCTCCAGCCGGTCGACCAGGCCCAGGTTGCCGGGGAAGTTCTCGGGAGTGAAGCGCGGCTGCGCCACGGTACGGAAGTCGGTGGGCCCGAAGGCCTCGGTGGAGCGGTACCGCCCGGTGAGCAGGCCACGCCCGAGCGGCGCGTTGGGGACGATACCGATGCCCAACTCGCGTGCGGTCGGGGCTACTTCATCCTCCAGCTGGCGGGAGAACAGTGACCACTCGGTCTGCACGGCGGCCAGCGGGTGGACGGCGTGCGCGCGGCGGATGGTCTCCGGAGCGGCCTCGGAGAGCCCGATGTACCGGACCTTGCCGGCCTGCACCAGCTCCGCCAGCGCTCCCGCCGTCTCCTCGATGGGCACGGAACTGTCGACCCTGGCCTGGAAGTAGAGGTCGATGTGGTCCAGCCCGAGGCGCTTGAGCGACGCGTCGGCGGCCTGCTTCACGTATTCGGCGTCGCCGCGGACGGCCTGTCCGATGCCGTCGCCGGTGCGCAGCACGCCGAACTTGGTGGCCACCACGGCCTCGTCGCGGCGGCCGGCGACGGCGCGGCCGACCAGTTCCTCGCTCAGCCCGTGGCCGTAGACGTCGGCCGTGTCGATCAGCGTGACGCCGAGGTCCAGGGCGCGGCGGATGGTGGCCACCGCCTGGTCGGGGTCGGTCGGGCCGTAGAACTCGCTCAGGCCGAGCGCGCCGAGCCCTTGGGCGCCGACTTCGAGCCCTCCCAGCCGGCGGGTGGGAAAATCGTTCACGAGGATTCGCTCCGTCTCACGTCGATGGGCCTGCCGGCTCCAGCGTGCTGACGAGGGCTAAACCGCATCCAAACCGTGCCCGGCCCCGGTGGTCGGGGCCGGACGTCCGGGGCGCTGCGCCGCAGGTCGCGCGGCCGGTGGGAGGCCGGGGGCCGGGGGTGCGTCGAACACCGCAGCGCGCCGTGTACCGGGCCACGCCGAGTACCCCGGGCACGTCAAGACCGGGGCGCGCCGAGCACGGGGGTGCGCCGAGCACGGGGGCGCGCCGAGCACGGGGGCGCGCCGAGCACGGGGGCAGGCCGAACACCGGGGACGGCCCCGCCGCTCCTCATCCCACGGCCCCGTCCCCGGCGGCGGGCGGCGCCGTGCCGGACGCCCCGACGGCGGGCGGCGCCGTGCCGGGCGCCTCCACCGGCGGGCGGGCGGCGAACGGGACCAGCGCGACCGTGGCCAGGGTGTAGAGCAGGACGACCACGAAGGCGGAGCCGAAGCCGCCGACGGCCACCAGTACGGCCAGCCCGAGCGTGCCGCCGAGCCGCTGGGAGACGTTCAGCAGCCCGGCCGCCGCTCCGGTGAGCTCCGGCGGCGCCACCAGCCCGGCCCGGGTGACGGCGGCGAAGGCCAGACCGATGCCCAGGCCGAAGAGGCAGAGCGCGGGCAGCACGCCCTCGGCGTAGCCGCCGGGGGTCCGGCCGGCCAGCAGGGCGGCGCCGGCCACGGTGGCCGTGCTGCCCGCCAGCAGCGCGGCGCGCGGCCCGGCGCGGGCCTCCAGCGGAGCGGCCAGCCGGGCGCCGGCGAAGACCAGCAGGCTCCACGGGAGGAAGGCCAGTCCGGTCGCCGCCGGGCCGAGGCCGAGGCCGCGCTGCAGGTACTGGGTCAGCAGGTAGCCGGAGCCGAAACTGGTCGCGGAGAGCAGGGCCAGCAAGGCGTTGGCCGCCGCCCGGCGGCGGTCGGCCACCAGCGCGCGCGGCACCAGCGGCTGCGGGGCCCGCCGCTCGGCCACCACGAAGGCCACCAGCAGCAGCGGCGCGGCGGCGGCCGGTGCCAGGGTGCCGGCCGACGTCCAGCCGTGTTCGGAGCCGTGCACGACGGCGTAGGTGAGCGCGAAGCAGCCGAGGGTGGCCAGCACCGCGCCCGGCACGTCGAACCGGCCCGGGGTGCGCGGCGACTCGGGGATGTGCCGGCGGGCGAGCAGGGCCGCGGCGGCGCCCGGCAGCACGGTCAGGAACATCACCGCCCGCCAGGACAGCGCGTCGGTGAGCACCCCGCCGAGCACCAGGCCGATCGCCCCGCCGACGCCGGACACCGCCCCGTACACGCCGATGGCCCGGGCCCGGGCCGGGCCGTCGAACAGGGTGCCGATCAGGGCGAGCGCGGTCGGTGAGGCGACGGCCCCGCCGACGCCCTGGAGGGCGCGCGCGGCGATCAGCACGGTGCCGTCGGGGGCCGCGCCGGCGAGCAGGGAGGCGGCGGTGAAGGTCCACATCCCGGTGAGGAACATCCGCCGCCGGCCCAGGACGTCGCCGGAGCGCCCGCCGAGCAGCAGCAGTCCCCCGTAGGTGAGCACGTAGGCGTTGACCACCCAGGACAGCCCCGCGTCGGTGAACCCGAGGTCCTCCCGGAGCCGGGGCAGCGCGACGTTGACGGCGCTGGCGTCCAGCACCACCATCAGCTGGCAGGCGGCGAGCGCCGCGAGGGCCGGCCCGGGGCGGGGCGCCGCGGGGCCGCGGCCCGCCGGGCGGGGCCGGCCCGCACGGGGCGGCGCGGTCACCGGGCGACGCCCGGCCGCCGGGTGGTCAGGCCGAGGTTCTCCCGCAGGGTGGCCCCCTCGGTGTAGGCGGTGCGCAGCACCCCGCGCTCCTGGAGGTGCGGCACCACCCGGTCGGTGAACTCGTCGAAACCGACGGGGTTGAGGTGGCCGGCCAGGATGTAGCCGTCGGCGGCGCCGGTCCGGACGTTCTCGTCGATCCGGGCGGCGACCTCGGCGGGGGTGCCGGTGAAGGTGTGCCGGAGCAGGCTGCGGATGGCGAGTTCGCGGATCGACAGGCCTTCGGCGACGGCCCGGTCGTACATCGCCGCCGCGGGTGAGCCGGGCGGCCCGGCGGGCGGTGGCGGTGGGTCGTCGGGGTCGCGGCCGGACAGGTCGGCGCCCCAGAGCTGCCCGATCCGGGTGAGGGCGACCACCGGGGTCACCTGGCGCAGGGCCACGTCGCGGGAGCGCTCGGCGGCGTCCCCGGCGGTGTCGCCGAGGACGAACCCCGCGCCGGGCATCACCTTGAGCGAGTCCGGGTCGCGGCCCAGGGCCCGGGCGCGGGCGCGGATCGCGGTGCGGAACCGGCGCCCCTCGGCGGGCCGGTCGTGCAGCGAGAAGACGATGTCGGCGTGCCGCACCGCGAAGGCCTGTCCGTCGGCCGAGTCGCCGGCCTGTACGAGGACGGGGCGGCCCTGCGGCCCCGGCGGCAGGGTGAACGTCCCCTCCAGGTCGATGTGGGTGCCCCGGTGCCGCTGCGGGGTGGTGGTGCCCCCGGCCCAGAGGGCGGTGGCGGCGCGGACGAACTCCTCGGCCCGGGCGTACCGGTCGGCGTGGGCGAGGTGGGCGCCGCGGCGGAAGTTCACCCCGGCCTCGGGGTCGGCGGTGGTGACGATGTTCCAGCCCGCCCGGCCGGCCGAGAGGTGGTCGAGGGTGGCGATCTGGCGGGCCAGTTCGTACGGCTCGTTGTAGGTGCTGCTCATGGTGGGCACCAACCCGATGTGCCGGGTGACGGCGGCCAGCGCGGACATCACGGTCGGGCTGTGCGGTCGGCCGGCCACCTCCAGGTCGTCCAGCCGTCCGGCGTGCTCGCGCAGCCGCAGGGTCTCGGCGATCAGGAAGAAGTCGAAGCGGCCGCGCTCGGCGGTCCGCACGGCGTGCCGGAACGACGCGAAGTCGATCTGGCTGCCGGAGCGGGGGTCGTCCCAGACCACCCAGACGCTGTGCGGGAAGGTGGCGGCGAGCAGGACCTGACGGCGGGCGCCGGGCGGTGGTACGGGCATCGGGGGCTCCTGTGGGCCGGGCGGCGGACGCGGTCGGTGGGCAGGATCAGCGGCCGGGGCGGGCGGCGGGGCGGGGCAGGCCGAGGCGGGCGCGGAGGGTGCCGGCCTCCTGGCGGCGGCGGAAGGCGCCGCGGGCCTGCAGGGCGGGCACCACGCCCCGGGTGACGGCCGGCAGGTCGCGGTCGACGGAGGCGGGCAGCAGCCGGACGCCGTCGAGCCCGGCGGCCTGCCAGTGCGCCAGGGCGGCGGCCAGCGCCTCGGGTGTGCCGGCGAACGCGCCGGGGCCGGCCGGGCGGCGGGCGGCGGCCCGGCGCGGGTCGCCGTCGAGGGCGACCGGCAGGTCGGCGAAGATCAGCAGGGGCGGGCCGGGCCGGCCTGCGGCGGCCTCGGCAGCGCGCAGCAGGGCGGCCTGCGCGCGGGCGTCGTCCGGGTCGGCGGCGTCGAGGAGCGCCAGATCAGCGCCGCGGACGGCGAGCCGGCGGGTGCCTTCGTCCCGGACGGCGGCCAGGACCGGCGGTTGCCCCTGCGGCGGGCGCGGGGTGACGGACGGGCCGCGGACGGTCAGGTGCGGGCCCCGGTGGGCGACGGGCCTGATCCGGGTGCGGTCCAGGAACAGGCCCCGTGCGGTGTCGCGGATCTCGGCGTCGTCGTCCCAGGAGTCCCAGAGTGCGCGGATCACCTCGACGGCCTCCGTGGTCTCGGCGAGCCGCTCCTCCGCGCTGCCCGGGGTGCGGCCCGCCGTCCCGTCCTCGGCCCGGTCCAGGCCGGCCCTGACCAGGCAGCCGGCCCGGCCAGTGGTGACGAAGTCCAGGGTGGCGACGGCGGTCGAGAGATGGAACGGTTCACTGTGCGTCGGGGTGACGGTCGGCACGATCCCGATCCACCGGGTCAGCGCCCCGAGCGCGGCGGCGAGTTGGACGGCCTCCGGGCGGGCTCCGCCGCCCGGCGGGGGCGCGTGGGCGTCGTCCAGGGTCAGCAGGTCGAGCAGTCCCCGCTCGGCCTCGGCGGCCCGGTCCGCCCAGACCGCCGCCGGCGCGGGCACGGCCGGTGGCGGCTCGCCCCCGGGTGCCCCGTCCAGGGCGACCGCCAGGTGCAGCGAAGTCCCGACGTCCACGAACCCACCGTGCTCTCCCCCGGCCGCGCCGCGACGGGATGGTCCTTGCCGCCCGTCCCCGGCGGGCGGGGGCAGCGCAGCACGGGACGCTAGCCGGGGAGCGGGAGCGGGGACAATCGCCGTTCAGGGCCGCTTCAGCGGGAGTTCAGCGGGGCACCGGCAGCCGCCCGGCCGACGGCGCGGCGGCCGACGGGGCGGCGGCCCGGGGCGGCGGCCCGGGGCGGCGGCCCGGGGCGCCGACGGCGGCCGGCGGCCCGGACCGCCCGTCAGGCCGCCGACTGCACGACCATCCGGACCAGGGCGGCCCGGGAGCCGATGCCCAGCTTCCGGTAGGTGCGGGCGAGGTGGACCTCGACGGTGCGGGCGCTGAGGCCGAGGCGGTCGGCGATCTCGCGGGTCCGCAGGCCGGTGCCGACCAGTTCCGCGATCTCGCGTTCGCGGCCGGTGAGCACGGAGAGCGCCGCGTCGCCGGCGGGCTCCGGGCGGGCGGCGGGCAGCGCGCGGACGGCCCGGCGGGCGGTGCCACCGCCCCGCCGGGGCGCGGCCGCCGCCCCGGCCGCCGGGACCTCCGCCCGTACCTCGCGGTCCGCCCGGGCCCTGCGGCCCCGGCGGTCCGCGTGGCCGAGCCGGGCCGCCGTCTCGGCGAGCAGGGCACGCGAGCCCGTCCGGGCCGCCACCTCGGCCGCCGTGTCCAGCAGTTCGCGGGCGACCCGGTGGCCGGGATCGGTCTCCGGGCCGGCGCGGTCGACGGCCGCCAGGGCCGTGGAGAGCCAGTGGCCGGCCAGCGCGATGTCGCCGCCGCGCAGGGCGGCCCGCGCCGCGGCGGTGAGGACGGCCGCGTCCTGCGGGTCCCGGCCGGGGGTGGCCCGTTCGGTGTGCAGGGCGCGCCGTTCGACCGGGGCCCCGCGGGCGGCGAGCACGGCGATGGCCCTGCGGTGCGCGTCCTCCCGCCAGCAGGCGTCGGTGCCGTCGTACACCAGCCAGCGCACCAGCGGGTGCCGGAAGACGCTGCGCGGGGTACCGGAGAGCGGGCGCAGCAGGTCGACCCGGCGCAGCCCGTCGAGCAGACGGCAGACCTCCGGCTCGGGGAGCCGGGCGACGGCGGCGACCGTGCCGGCGTCGATGTCGTCGCCGAGCACGGAGGCCGCGGCGAGCACGGTCTGCTGCTTCGGGTCGAGGGCGCTGAGCTCGGTCACCAGGTGGCGGGCCAGCACGTCGGGAAGCCCCGCGTCGGAGGGCAGCCCGCGCAGGTCGGCGAGCAGCCCGTCGGGGCGGCCCACCTGCCGGCTGGGGCAGATCCGGGCGAGCGCCTGCAGGTAGAGCGGGTTGCCCTGGGCGTCCCGGTGCAGGATGCGCAGCCGCGGGTCGGTGGCGTTCAGGTCCAGCAGGTCGGCGGCCTGGGTGAGGCCGAGCGGGGCGAGTTCGGTCCGGCGGACGGTGCCGAGCTGGCTGCCGCGGGCGAGGGTGGCGCGCAGCCGCTCCGGGGCCTGCCGGGGCCGGTAGGAGACGACCAGGGCGAGCGGCGCGTTCACCGGCCAGCGCACCAGCCGGTCGAGCAGGGCGAGTGACGCCGGGTCGGCGGCGTGCACGTCGTCCAGCACGATCAGCAGTCCGCGACAGGTGTGCTGTTCGAGGAGTGCGCGTAACCGCTCGGGCGTCGGGCACCCCGCGGCGTCGTCCACGGAGGCGGCGATCCGGCGGATCACCGCGAGCAGTTCCTCCCGCAGCCCGGCGCGGTCGGCGAGGCCGAGCCAGCCGCGCAGCACCTGGATGAAGAGGCTTCCCGGCAGGTCCTGTTCGGCCGGGTCGGCGAGGCCTCTCAGGACGGTGAAGCCGCGGCCCGCGGCGGTCTCGGCGAGCCCGGCGAGCAGCCTGGTCTTGCCGCTGCCCGGGTCGCCGGCGAGTTCGACGGCGGACGCCCGTCCGTCGGCCACGTCGTCGAGGACGGCGAGGAGCTGACGGTTCTCGGTCTGCCGGACGGTTTCGGTTCGGATGCAGATGTCTCGGACTGCGATCACGGCTGGGTCATCCCTCCCCCGGTGCCCGGCGGAGCTGGCGGGTCCGCCCAAGGCTGCGTTCGATCGTAACCACGCACCGGGGCCACCCGAACGGATGACACAAGGATTTCACAGTCGCCGGTCGCGGACCGGCCCCCGGGATTCAGTCACCGATTAGCCGGATCCGACAGGCTCGGCACCTCTGCCGGTACGACGGAGGGACCATCCCATGGGCAGTCCGACCGGGCGCGCACCCCAGCTCGCGCCGCCACCGCGGGAGCGGCGGCACACCCTGTTCTTCCTGGAGGCGATCCGGGACTTCTCCCCGGTGTTCCTGGACACCGAGATCGACGCGACCAGGCTGCTGGCCGACCGGGAGCGGGCCCGCGCCGACGGGCTGCGGCGTTCGGTGACCGGCTACGTCCTGGTCGCCGCCGGCGGTGTGCTGGCCCGTCACCCGGAGGCCAACGCGGCGTACCGGGGCGGGCTGCGCCCCAGGCTGGCCAGGTTCTCCACGGTGGCCGGGAAGATCACCCTGGACCGCACCCTGGACGGCACCCGGGTGGTGCTCTCCACCGTGGTTCCGGAACCCCACACGGCGGGGCTCGCCGAGGTGCAGCGCCGGCTGGACCGGGTGCGGGAGGGCGATCCGGCCGAACTGCCGGAGTTCGCCGGGATCCGTGCCCTGCACGCGCTGCCCTGGCTGCGCGGCCGCCGGCGGTTCGCCCGCGCCGCCCGCGACCTGACCCTGCGTCCGCTGATCACCGGCACCTTCGCGGTGACCTCGCTGGGCCACCGGCCGGTGGACGGCTTCCACTCGGTGGGCGGCACCACGATCACCCTCGGCGTCGGCCGGATCGTCGAGCGGCCGGTGGTGCGCGACGGCGCGATCGTCGCCGCCCCGGTGCTGCGGCTCAGTCTGGCCTTCGACCACCGGGTGATCGACGGGGCGGAGGCCGCCGACGTGCTGGCCGAGATCCGTGAGGCGCTCCAGGAGTGGCCGGCCCCGGCGGACGCACCGGACCGGCCGCCGGCGGACGCCCGGACCGCCGGATGAGCGGGGCGCGGCGCGGGGCCGGCGGCGCGGGCCGACGGCGGGAACGGGGACGGGCGTGACGAGCGGAGTGCACAGGGTGACCAGCAAGGCGCCGGCGAACGACCTCGCCGAGCTCAAGCAGTTCGTGGTGGCGCAGGCCACCTCGCAGGGCATCACCCCCGAGCAGTACGGGGCGGTGCTGGACGGCGTGGCCGACGACGGCGACGGCGGCCCCGGCTCCTGGGTTCGGGGCTGGACGGAGGCCGGGGAGCGGCTGGAGAAGGAGGGCAGGCTGCTGGAGGCCGGCCGGTTCTACACCATGGCCCGCTTCCCGTACCCGTCCGGCTCCGCGCGCCGGGAGGCCGAGGAGCGGGCCCGCAGCGTCTTCGCGCGCTGGGCGTCGGACTTCCCCGGCATCGAGCGGCTGGAGGTGCCGACGCCCGCGGGCCCGGTGGCCGCCTGGGCGGGCGGGCTGTCGGCGGAGGACCCCAAGCCCCTGCTGCTGATGTCCGGCGGGATCATCAGCCTGAAGGAGCAATGGGCGCCGGTGCTGCTCCAACTGGCCGAGTTCGGCCTGGCCGGGGTGGTGACCGAGATGCCGGGGGTGGGCGAGAACCCGCTCCCGTACGACCTGTCGGCGCCCGCGCTGCTGCCCGCCGTCCTGGACGCGGTCGCCGGACGGGCCGACACCGCGCGGACGTACGCGCTGGCGCTGAGCTTCAGCGGCAACCTGGCCCTGCACGCCGCACTGGGCGACCGCCGGATCCGCGGCATCGTCGGCGCGGGCCTGCCGGTGCACGACTTCTTCACCGACCGGGCCTGGCGCGCCAACGTCCCGCGGGTCACCGTGGACACCCTGGCGCACCTCGCCCGCACCACCTCCGACCGGGTCTTCGAGGAACTGGGCCCGCTGGCCCTGGACCACCGGCTGCTGAGCGCGGTGGACGTCCCCGTCGCGCTGGTCGCCAGTGCCCGCGACGAGATCATCCCGCCCTCGGACACCGAGCGTCTGCGGCGCTCGCTGCGCAGCCTGCGGCTGCGGGTGCACGACGACGTCCACGGCTCCCCCCGGTACTTCCCGCAGACCCGGCTCTGGACCTTGCTGTCCGTGCTGCGGATGACCGGGGAGCACCTCCCGCAGCGCCTCGCGCTCGCCGAACAGTTGCGAACCCTCGACCGGGGGTGATCCCGGTCACGGGCCCCGTACGTACCCCCGGTACGTACGGGGCCCGCGCCGCTACGTATACGTGAATACGCTGATGCGCGGCGAGGTCCGGCGCGACAACCTGAGGTGGCCGACACACACTCAGGGAGTCCGCATTGAGATACGAAATTCTCGGAAGCCTGCGCGTCGACACCGGGAGCAGCACCTCGACCGTCAACGCCCGGAACATGGAGGTCGTGCTGGCGACGCTGCTGGTCAGGACGGAGGAAGTGGTCCCGATACCGCAACTCGCCCACGAGATCTGGGGGGACGCCCCACCCCGCCGCCATCTGGCCGCGATCCACGTGTACATCTCCCAACTGCGCAAGCTGCTCGCCGACGCCGACCGGCCGGAGAGCGTCATCGCCACCCGCTCCCCCGGGTACGTCCTGCGGCTGGGCCCGGACGACCGGCTGGACTCCGAGGAGTTCCAGCAGTTGATGCAGAGCGGGCGCAAGGCCGCCCGGGCCGGGAGGCCGGAGGAGGCCGCCGTCGCCTTCGAGGCGGCGCTGGAGCTGTGGCGCGGACCCGCGCTCGGCGACCTGCGGGCCGGCCCGATCCTGGACGGCTTCACCACCTGGGCCGAGGAGGCCCGGCTGGAGTGCGTCGGCATGCACATCGACGCCGGGCTGGCCTCCGGGCGGCACCGTGAACTGATCGGCCGGCTCTACTCGCTGGTTGCCGAGCACCCGCTGCACGAGGCGTTCCACCGTCAGCTGATGATCGCGCTGTACCGCTCGGAGCGGCAGGCGGACGCGCTGCGGGTGTACCGCTCGGCGCACCGGATCCTGACCGCCGAGCTGGGCATCGAGCCCGGCCGGGCGCTGCGCGAGGTGCAGCGCGCGATCCTGGCCGCCGACCACCGCCTGGACCTGACCGGCCCCGCCCGGGGTGATCGCGCGGAGCAGCCGTCGGACCTCGACGACCGGGCCGACCTCACCGAACGAACCGTCGCCCGCCGCACGGCCGGCGACGCCCGCACCGGACGCCGGGAGGCGGCATGAGCACCACGGACACCGCGCACCGCTCGTGGCCCACTGACGGCACCACGGCGGCCGGCACCGCGCCGGAGGAGACCTCGCTGTGGGTACGGCACTTCCACCGCCGGCCGGACGCGCCCGTCCGGCTGCTCTGCCTGCCGCACGCCGGCGGCTCCGCCTCGGTCTTCCGGCCCTGGGCGACCGCGGCCGGCCCCCATCTGGAGGTGCTCGCGCTCCAGTACCCGGGCCGTCAGGACCGCTACCGCGAAAGGCCCGTGGAGGACATCGCCGAACTCGCCGACCGTGCCGTCCCCGCGGTCCGCGCGGCGGTCGGCGACCGGCCCTACGGCCTGTTCGGGCACAGCATGGGCGCCCTGCTCGCCTTCGAGCTGACCCGCCGGCTGGAAGACACCGGCCACGGCCCCGACCTGCTCGCGGTCTCCGGCCGCCGGCCGCCCTCGGCCGTCCGCACCGGGGAGTACGCCCACCTCGTCGACGACGCCGCGCTCACCGCCCACCTGCGGGAACTCAGCGGCACGGACCCGCGCCTGCTCGCCGACGAGGAGGCCCTGCAGATGATCCTGCCCGCCGTCCGCGCCGACCTGACCGCGGTGGACCGCCACCAGGCCGCCCCGGGCGCCACCGTCGACGCGCCCGTCCTCGCGATCACCGGGGACAGCGACCCGTGGGTGACCCCCGGGGAG
Source organism: Kitasatospora herbaricolor (assembly GCF_030813695.1). Lineage (NCBI taxonomy): Bacteria > Bacillati > Actinomycetota > Actinomycetes > Kitasatosporales > Streptomycetaceae > Kitasatospora > Kitasatospora herbaricolor. The sequence continues at coordinate 8,497,205 of NZ_JAUSVA010000002.1, read as the reverse complement.
GCCGCGGCGTGGCACCTCCGCACGACGGCCTCCTTCGATCTGCGGGTGTACTCCGGCGGCCACTTCTACCTGGAGAACCTCCAGGAGGAGCTGCTGGCCCTGCTCGGCGGCCGCCTCGCGCCCGCCGGCGCCCGCTGATCCCGCTCGCCCCCGTACGCCGAAGCCGGGGTGGCAGGTCGGTCCCCTCCGACCTGCCACCCCGGCTTCGGTGTGTCCGCGCCGCCCCGGTTCGGGTGCGTCCGCGCTGCCACCCGGTTCGGGTGCGTCCGCCCCACCGGCCCGGGGCCGGTGGGGCGGTGCCTCACTGGAGGCCGAGCTCCCCGTCGATCAGGTCGAACAGCTCGTCGTCGTCGGCCCCGTCCAGCCGGTCGGCGAACCCGGAGGCGTGCTCGCCGCGGGCGGCCCGGATCCGCTCCAGGACCGACTGGAGACGGTCCGCCAGTAGGTCGAGCTCGCCGCCGTCGGCACCGAGCGCGGCCGGGTCGGCGAGCGCCGACTCCAGCTCCGCCATCCCGGCGAGCACCGGCGCGACGACGCCCGCCCGCTCGGCCGGCGGGGCCAGCAGGCCCTCCAGGTGGCGGGCCAGGGCGCCGGCGGTCGGGTGGTCGAACAGGAGGGTGCTGGGCAGCCGCAGGCCCAGCGCGGCTCCCAGCCGGCCACGCAGTTCGACCGCCGTCAGCGAGTCCAGGCCGAGGTCCAGCAGGCCCCGGTCGACCGGCACGGCCCCGAGGTCGGCGTGGCCCAGCACCTCGCCGACGTAGCGGCGCACCAGGTCCAGCACGGCGCGGCCGCGGTCGGCCGGGTCCAGCCCGTTGAGCCGGTCCGCCTGTTCCCGGCCCGCGGGGGCGCCGGTGCCGGCCGGACGGCCGGCGGCGGCGCCGGTGCCGGCCGGACGGCCGGCGGCGGCGCCGGTGGCGGGGAGCAGGGCCCGCAGCGCCGCGGCCGGCCCGGAGCCGGGCCCGCCGGCTCCGGGCGCGGCCAGCCGCACGGCGACCGCGACCGGCTGACCCGCGGTCAGCGCGGCGTCCAGCTGGTCCAGCGCGCTGGTGGGCGACAGCGGGGCGATGCCCACCCGGGCGATCCGGGCCCGGTCGGCGGCGCCGAGCGCGCTGCCCATGCCCTCGCCCTCCCAGAGTCCCCAGGGCAGGGACAGCGCGGGAAGCCCCTCGGCGTGCCGGTGCAGGGCCAGCGCGTCGAGGAAGGAGTTGGCGGCCGCGTAGGCCCCCTGCCCGGCGGTGCCCAGCACCCCGGCGACCGAGGAGAACAGCACGAAGGCGGCGAGCGGCAGCTCCCTGGTGGCCTGGTGCAGCGCCCAGGCGCCGCCGACCTTGGGCCGCAGCACGGCGTCCACCCGTTCCACGGTCAGCCCCTGGACGAGCCCGTCGTCCAGCACGCCCGCGGCGTGCAGCACCCCGGTGACCGGCGGACCGGCCGGCAGCAGGCCGAGGACGCGCGCGACCGCGGCCGGGTCGGCCACGTCGCAGGCGGCGGCCAGCACCTGGACGCCCTGCCCGGCCAGTTCCTCGGCCAGGCCGGGGGCCACCGTGCCGCCGCGGCTGAGCAGCAGCAGGGAGCGCACCCCGTGGACGGCGGCCAGGTGGCGCACGACGGTCGCGGCAAGGGCCCCGGAGGCGCCGGAGACGATCACCGTGCCGTCGCCGAAGGCGCCGGAGGCGGGCCGGGCGGGCGCGGACGCCCCCGGGCCGGAGCGGCCCAGCCGGGGGACGAACAGCCGGCCCTCGCGGAGCAGCACGTGCGGTTCGTCGTCGGGCCACCGGACGGCCGGCACCCGCCCGAGGTCGTCGGCGGGCAGGTCGGTGTCGACCAGCAGCACCCGGCCGGGGTGCTCGGTGGCCGCCGAGCGCACCAGCCCGCCCACCGCGGCGGCGGCGAGGGCCTGCGGCGTGCCCGGCTCGGTGCCCGGCAGCAGTACGGCCAGCCGGCCGGACTCGAACCGCTCCTCGGCCAGCCACTCCTGGAGCGCCGTCAGCGCCCACGCGGTGGCGGCCCCGACCAGGTCGGGCACGGCGGCGTCCACCGGCCCGGCCGGGAGCGGCAGCAGCACCGTGGGCGGCACCGGGTGGCCCGCGTCCGCGGCCAGCTCCCGCAGCGCCGGGTACGGCCGGACCGGGCGCCCCGTCGCGATGATCACCTCGGCGAGCCGGGGCGCGCCGACGACGGCGACCGGGTCAGCCGTGGCCGGCAGGGCCAGCTCGGCGGTGCCCGGCACCAGCAGCGGGTCGCCGCCGCCCGCCGCGACGAAGCGCTCGGCCGGGACCTCGGCGAGTTCCAGCGCCCCGGCGTGCAGCAGCGGGGCGCCCGACCCGTCGTACAGCGTGACGGCCGCGCGGTGCGCGTCCTCGGGGACCACCCGTGCCCGCAGCGGCCCGGTGGCCGTCCCGGGGTGCAGCCTGACGCCGCGCCAGGCGGACGGCAGCAGCAGGGTCGGCCGGCCGTCCTCGGGGAGGCCGGCGTGGGCCCAGGGGTGCAGGGCGGCGTCCAGCAGGGCGGGCGGTACGGCGAAACGGCGGTCGGCGTCGCGTCCGCCCTCGTCGGGCGCGGCGAGTTCGGCCGACAGGCTGCCGTCCGGATGGCGCCAGGCCGCGGTGACGGCGCGGAAGGCACCCGCGTACCCGAGGCCGTGGGCCGCGAGCGCCGGGTAGAGCGCGTCCGGGCCGACCGGCTCCGCACCGGGCGGGGGCCAGCCGCCCGCCGCGACGGACGGTTCGGTGCCGTCGGCCGGGGCGAGGACCCCGGAGGCGTACAGCACCCAGGGTGCCTCGGCCGCCGTGTCGGGGCGGGCGTGGACGCGGATCTCCCGCTCACCGTCGGCGCCGGCGGGGGCGACCGTGATCTGGAGCCGGACGGCCTCCTCGGGGTGCGCCAGCAGCGGCGCGTGCAGGTCCAGGGCGGCGACGACCGGCACGCCCGTGCTCCGCCCGACGTGCAGCGCCAGGTCGAGCAGGGCGGTGGCGGGCAGCACGGTCGCACCGGCGACGGTGTGCCCGGTGAGCCACGGGTGCTCGCGCAGGGCGAGCCGCCCGGTGAAGAGGCTGCCGGCGCCCTCGGCGAGTTCCACGGCCGCGCCCAGGAAGGGGTGGTCGGCGGCGGTGAGACCGGCGGCGGTCACGTCACCGGCCGGCGCGGGGGCGTCGAGCCAGTGCCGGGTGCGCTGGAAGGGGTAGGTCGGCAGCTGGGCCGCCGGGTCGGCGCCGGGCCTCGGCGTACCGAACAGGGCATTCCAGTCCACCCGTCCGCCCGCCGTGTGCACGGCGGCCAGCGCGCCCACCAGGGTGGCCGGTCCGGGCCGGCCGCGGCGCAGCGCGGCCGCCGCGAGGGCGGGAGGCTGCTGCGGGTCGGCGGCCGGGTCGGCGGCGAGGATGTCCGGGACGAGGGTGGTGAGGACGGTGTCCGGGCCGATCTCCAGGTACCGCGTGGTGCCGAGCTCGTGCAGGGCCCGGACGCCGTCGGCGAACCGGACGGCCCCGCGTACGTGCCGGGCCCAGTACTCGGGTGCGGCGCTCTCGTCGGGGTCCGTGCTGCGGCCGGTCAGGTCGGAGACGAAGGGGACGGCCGGCGGGGCGAAGGAGAGCCCGGCGAGGGCCGTCCGGAAGTCGTCCAGCATCGGGTCCATCAGCGGGGAGTGGAAGGCGTGACTGACCTTCAGCCGCTTGGCCTTCACCCCCTGGGCGGAGAGCCGGGCGGCGACGGCCAGCACGGCGTCCTCGTCGCCCGACAGGACGGTGGCGAGCGGGCCGTTGACGGCGGCCACCGAGACCTGGGCCTGGTAGCCGTCGAGCGCGGCGGCGACCTGGGCCTCACCGGCGCGGAAGGAGAACATGGCCCCTTCGGCCGGCAGCGCGTCCATCAGCCGGCTGCGGGCCGCGACCAGGGCGACCGCGTCGGCCAGGGTGAGCACCCCGGCGGCGTGGGCCGCGGCGACGGCGCCGATCGAGTGGCCGAGGACGGCGTCGGGCCGCACCCCGAACTCCGCGAGCAGTCGGACGAGTGCGGTCTCGACGGCGAACAGGGCGGGCTGGGTGTAGGCCGTCCGGTCCAGCAGACCGGTCTCCTCGAACACCACCTCCCGCAACGACCGCTCCAGATGGGGATCGAACGCCGCGCACACCTCGTCGAAGGCCGCCGCGTACACCGGGAACGCCTCGTACAACTCACGCCCCATACCGACCCGCTGACTGCCCTGACCGGTGAACACGAACGCCGTCCGGCCACCCAGCACCCCGCCCGCGACCACCGCGGCGGACTCAGCCCCCGACGCCAACGCCGCCAACCCGGCCACCAACTCGCCCCGGTCCGACCCCAGCACCACCGCCCGACGCTCGAACGCCGACCGCGACGACACCAACGCCCGCCCCACACCCGAAGCCTCCAGCTCCGGCCGATCCGCCACGAACGCCAGCAGACGCCCCGCCTGCTCCCGCAACGCACCCTCCGTACGCGCCGACACCGGCCACACCACCACCGGAGCCACCACCGACTCCGGCCCAGGGACGGACTCCACCCACTCGACCGGCGGCTGCTCCAGGATCACGTGCGCGTTCGTCCCGCTGATCCCGAACGACGACACCGCCGCCCGCCGCGGACGCCCCACCTCCGGCCACTCCCGCGACCGCGACAGCAACTCCACCCCACCCGACGACCAGTCGACGTGCGGGCTGGGTGCGTCCACGTGCAGGGTCGCGGGCAGGAGCCCGTGCCGGATCGCCTCGATCATCTTGATCACGCCGGCCGCACCCGCGGCCGCCTGGGTGTGACCGATGTTGGACTTGATCGACCCCAGCCACAGCGGCTGGTCCCCGGGCCGTTCGCGGCCGTAGGTGGCCAGCAGCGCCTGCGCCTCGATCGGGTCGCCCAACCGCGTCCCCGTCCCGTGCGCCTCCACGGCGTCGACGTCCCCGGCGGACAGGCCGGCCGACGCCAGCGCCGCCCGGATCACCCGTTGCTGGGCAGGGCCGTTGGGGGCGGTGAGGCCGTTGCTGGCGCCGTCCTGGTTCACGGCGGACCCCCGGACGAGCGCGAGCACGGGGTGCCCGTTGCGCCGGGCGTCGGAGAGCCGCTCCAGGACGAGCAGGCCCGCGCCCTCCGCCCAGCCGGTTCCGTCGGCGGCCGCCGCGAAGGGCTTGCAGCGGCCGTCGGGGGCAAGGCCGCGCTGCCGGCTGAACTCCACGAAGGTGGCCGGCGTCGCCATCACGGTGACACCACCCGCGAGGGCGAGCGTGCACTCGCCGGAGCGCAGCGCCTGGCTGGCGAGGTGCAGGGCCACCAGCGAGGACGAGCAGGCCGTGTCGACCGTCACCGCCGGCCCCTCCAGGCCGAGCGCGTACGACACCCGGCCGGACGCGACGCTCCCGGCGCTCCCACTCACCAGATAGCCCTCGTAGCCGTCCGGGGCCACCGGGGCCTGGCTGAGCCGGGAGCCGTAGTCGTCGTACATGACGCCGGCGAACACACCGGTCCGGCTGCCGCGCAGGGCGGCCGGGTCGATCCCGGCCCGCTCCACGGCCTCCCAGGCGGTCTCCAGCAGCAACCGCTGCTGCGGGTCGGTGGCCAGTGCCTCGCGCGGGCTCATGCCGAAGAAGGCGGGGTCGAAGTCGGCGGCGTCGTACAGGAATCCGCCCTCCCGGGCGGCCGAGGTGCCGGGCCGCTCGGGGTCGGGGTGGTACAGCCGCTCCAGGCTCCAGCCGCGGTCCTCGGGGAAGGGGCCGACGGCGTCGACCCCACCCTCGACCAGCCGCCAGAGGTCCTCCGGCGAGCGCACCCCACCGGGGTAGCGGCAGCCGATGCCGACGATCGCGATCGGGTCGTCGTCGGGCGCTCCCGGGCCTGCGGCCGGCCCCGACGGTTCCTCCGCCCGCTGCTGCCCGCCGTCGGGCCCTTCCTCGGGCAGCAGTTCGGCCCGCAGGTGCTCGGCCAGCGCCGCCGGGCTCGGGTGGTCGAAGACGAGGGTGCTGGACAGCCTCAGGCCGGTCGCGGCGTTGACGCGGTTGCGCAGCTCGACCGCGGCCAGCGAGTCGAAGCCCTGCTCGGTGAACGAGCGGTCCTCCTCGACCGCGTGCGGCCCGCTGTGGCCGAGCACGGCGGCCGTGGCGCCGCGCACCAGCTCGCGCAGGAGCAGGCCGCGCTCGGCCACGGGCAGGGCCGCCAGCCGCGCCGCCAGGGTGGCGGCGCCGGCCGGGGCGGCCGCACGGGCGGCCGCGGCCCGCCGCGCGGCGGGACGGACCAGTGCCCGCAGCAGCGCCGGCAGCGTGGCGACAGCGCCGCCGGTCAGGTCGAGCCGGACGGGTGCGAGCAGCGGCTCGGGTGCGGTGAGCGAGGCGTCCAGCAGGGCGAGCGCCTCGGCCGGCGGCAGCGGGGCGATCCCCGTCCTGGCGAGGCGAGCCAGGTCGGCGGCGGCCAGCCGGCTGCCCATCCCGTCGCCGTCCCACAGGCCCCAGGCCAGCGAGAGCGCGGGCAGGCCGAGCCGTCGCCGGTGCACGGCGAGCGCGTCCAGGAAGGAGTTGGCGGCGGCGTAGGGGCCCTGGCCGGCGGTGCCGAGCAGGCCGGCGACCGAGGAGAACAGCACGAAGGCGGCGAGCGGCAGCTCCTTGGTGGCCTCGTGCAGCGCCCAGGCGCCGTCGGCCTTGGGCCGCAGCACACCGGCGATCCGGTCGGCGGTCAGCCCTTCGGCCACGCCGTCGTCGACCACTCCCGCGGCGTGCAGCACGGCCGTGACCGGCAGGCCCTCGGGGGCCCGGGTCAGGGCGGCGCGCACGGCATCCGGGTCGGCGACGTCGCAGGCGGCGGCCACCACGACCGCCCCGGCTGCCGTCAACTCCTCGGCCAGGCCGGGTTCGACGGTGCCCCGGCGGCTCAGCAGCAGCAGGCCGCGGACGCCGTGGCGGTGCACCAGGTGCCGGGCGACCAGGCCACCGAGTGCGCCCGAGGCTCCGGTGAGCACGACGGTGCCCGCGCCGAACGCCGGGGCGTCCTGGCGGGCGTCGCCGGCCGATGTCTCGGCGCGGACCAGCCTCGGCACCAGCAGTTCGGTTCCACGTACCGTCACCTCCGGCTCGCGGTCGGGGTGCCAGGCCGCGGGCGGTACCGGCACCCCGGGCTCGGCGTCCAGCAGGGCGACCCGGCCGGGGTGTTCGGTGGCCGCCGAGCGGAACAGGCCGCGCACCGCGGCGGCGGCGAGGTCCGGCCGGTGCCCGGCGTCGGCGGTGCCTACCGCGCCCCGGGTGAGCAGCACCAGCCGGGAGCCGGTGAAGCGCTCCTCGGCCAGCCACTCCTGGAGCACCGGCAGCAGCTGCCGCACGGCCTCCCGGGCGGCCGCGGCCGGGTCGGCGACGTCGGCCGGCGTCGCGTAGGGCAGCAGGACGGCCGGCGGCAGGGCGCCCGCTTCGGCGCTGTCGCGCAGGGCGGCCAGGCCGGTGACGGCGACCGTCCGCGGCAGCAGCGCGAAGTCCGGCTGCTCCCCGGCCACGGCCAGCACGGCGGCCTCGCCGCCCGGTGCCGCGGACGGTTCGGGGACGAGCGGCCCCGTGGGCTCCGGCTGCCAGGCCAGGGTGTACAGCGAGCGGTCCGGCGGGCGGTGGGCAGTGCTCCGAAGGGCCCGGGTCAGGGCCTCCGGCTCGACCGGGCGCAGGTCCAGCCTGCGCACCGAGGCGAGCGGGGCGCCCTCGGCGTCGGCGAGGGTCAGCGCGTACCCGCCGTCGACGGGACGCAGCCGGACCCTGGCGGCGGCCGCGCCGACCGCCTGCACGGCGACGCCGCTCCATGCGAAGGGCAGCACCAGTGCGGGGGCGCCGTCGGGTACGGCCGCGCGGCCGTACCGGGCGACCAGGTGGAGGGCGGCGTCCAGCAGCGCCGGGTGCAGGCCGTAGGCGGGGGCCGTACCGGCCTGTGCCTCGGGCAGCGCGACCTCGGCGTAGAGGGTGCCGTCCTCGGCCTGCCAGCCGGCCCGCAGACCCTGGAAGGCCGGGCCGTAGTGGTACCCCTCGTCGGCGAGCCGGTGGTAGACGTCGTCGAGCGGCAGGGCGGCCGTTTGGGCGGGCGGCCAGGACGGCAGGCCCTCGTCGTCGGCCGGGCCGGTGGTGGCGAGCACCCCGGAGGCGTGCCGGGTCCAGGGTGCCTCGTCCTCCCCGGCGGGGCGGGAGTGCACCGCGAGCGCCCGGCGGCCGTCGTCGGCGGCGGCCACGGAGAGCTGGATGTGGACGGCGCCTTCGGCCGGCAGGCCGAGCGGCGCCTCCAGGGTCAGCTCCTCCAGGTAGGGGGCGTCGGCCCGCTCGCCCGCCCGCAGGGCCAGTTCGACCAGGGCGGCGCCGGGCAGCAGCACACCGCCGCTGACGGCGTGGTCGGCGAGCCAGGGCAGGGCGGCGAGCGAGAGCCGGCCGGTGAGCAGCAGGCCTCCGCTGTCGGGCAGGTGGAGTTCGGCGCCGAGCAGCGGATGCCCGGCGGCGTCGAGGCCCACGCCGTGCGGGTCGGCGGGCGTGGCGTCGGGGTCGAGCCAGAAGCGACGGTGCTCGAAGGGGTAGGTGGGCAGGTCGGGGGCGTCGGCGATCCGGCCGGACACACCGGTCAGGGCCGCCCAGTCGACGTCCGCGCCGTCGGCGGCGTGCCGGGCCAGCGCGGTGGCCAGGGTCTGCGGCTCGGAGCGGTCGCGGCGCAGGGCGGCCGCCGTGCCGACCGGTCCTTCGTCGCCGAGGGCGGCCTGCACGAAGGCGGTGAGTACGGCGTCGGGGCCGAGTTCCAGGAACCGGGTGGCGCCCTGGGCGTGCAGGGTGCGGACGGCGTCGTGGAAGCGCACGGCGGAGCGGATGTGCCCGGCCCAGTAGCCGGGGTCGGCCAGTTCGGCGGCCGTGGCGAGGGCTCCGGTCACGTCCGAGACGACGGGGAGCAGCGGCTCCTGGTACCCGATCTTCTCGGCGGTGGCCCGGAACTCCGCCAGCACCGACTCCATGTGCGGCGAGTGGAAGGCATGACTGACCGTCAGCTTCCTTACCCGGCGACCGCGTTCGCGCCAGGTGTCGGCAATCTGAAGGACGGCCTCCTCGTCACCCGAGAGCACCACCGAGCGCGGCCCGTTCACCGCGGCGAGCGACACCTCACCCTCGCGGCCGGCCAGTTCGGCCAGCACCTCCTCCTCGGCGGCCTCGATCGCCACCATCGCCCCACCGGCACGCGCCGACTCCATCAACCGGCCGCGACCGGCCACCAGCGCCGCCGCGTCCGCCAGCGAGAAGACCCCCGCCACGTACGCCGCCACCACCCCGCCGATCGAATGCCCCGCCACCAGGTCGGGCAGCACCCCGGCGGACGTCACCAGCCGGTGCAGCGCGACCTCGACGGCGAACAGGGCGGGCTGGGTGTAGGCCGTCCGGTCCAGCAGACCGGTCTCCTCGAACACCACCTCCCGCAGCGAGCGCTCCAGATGGGGATCGAACGCCGCGCACACCTCGTCGAAGGCCGCCGCGTACACCGGGAACGCCTCGTACAACTCACGCCCCATACCGACCCGCTGACTGCCCTGACCGGTGAAGAGGAAGGCGGTGCGCCCGGGGGCGGTCCGGCCGCGCAGCACAATGGGGCTCTCCTCGCCGGCGGCCAGCGCACGCAGCCCGTCGAGCAGGTCGGACCGGGACGGGCCCACCAGGACGGCGCGGTGCTCCAGCGCGCCGCGGGTGGCGGCGAGGGCGTGGCCGACCCGGCCGGCGTCGACACCGGGCTGCCCGGCGAGGTGCTCGTGCAGCCGTCCGGCCTGCGCGCGCAGCGCGCTCTCCGTGCGGGCCGACACCGGCCACACGGTGACCGGGGCGGCCGGGGTGATCTCCGGTTCGGGCTCGACGGGCGGCTGCTCCAGGATCACGTGCGCGTTCGTCCCGCTGATCCCGAACGACGACACCGCCGCCCGCCGCGGACGCCCCACCTCCGGCCACTCCCGCGACCGCGACAGCAACTCCACCCCACCCGACGACCAGTCGATCAACGGCGAAGGCTCCTCCGCGTGCAAGGTCGCCGGCAACACCCCCTCCGACATCGCCCGCACCATCTTGATCACACCACCGACACCCGCCGCCGCCTGCGCATGCCCGATGTTCGACTTCAACGACCCCAGCCACAACGGCCGATCCTCCGCACGACCCCGCCCGTAGGTGGCCAGCAGCGCCTGCGCCTCGATCGGGTCACCCAACCGCGTCCCCGTCCCATGCGCCTCCACCGCGTCCACATCACCCGCCGACAGACCCGCCGCCGCCAACGCCGACCGGATCACCCGCTCCTGCGAAGGGCCGTTCGGCGCCGTCAGACCGTTGCTCGCACCGTCCTGATTCACCGCCGACCCACGCACCACCGCCAACACCCGATGACCCCTCGCCCGAGCATCCGAAAGCCGCTCAAGAACGAGAACACCCACCCCCTCACTCCACCCCGTCCCGTCCGCACCCGCCGCGAACGACTTGCACCGACCGTCCGCCGACAACCCCCGCTGCCGACTGAACTCCACGAAGGTGTCCGGCCGCGCCATGACGGTGACACCACCGGCCAGGGCGAGCGAGCACTCGCCGGAGCGCAGCGCCTGGCTGGCGAGATGCAGGGCGACGAGCGAGGAGGAGCAGGCCGTGTCGACCGTCACCGCCGGCCCTTCCAGGCCGAAGGTGTAGGCGATCCGGCCGGAGATCACGCTGGAGGTGTTGCCGGTCAGCAGGTATCCCTCGTACCCCTCGGGGGCGCGCTGGAGCCTGGAGCCGTAGTCGTTGTACATCACGCCGGCGAAGACGCCGGCCGGGGTCCCGCGCAGGGTGGCCGGGTCGATCCCGGCCCGCTCCAGCGCCTCCCAGGACGACTCCAGCAGCAGCCGCTGCTGCGGATCCATCGCCGCCGCCTCCCGCGGCGAGATCCCGAAGAACTCCGCGTCGAAGTCGGCCGCACGGTGCAGGAATCCGCCCTCACGGGAGTAGGACGTGCCCTGGTGGTCGGGGTCGGGGTGGTACAGGTTGTCGAGGTCCCAGCCGCGGTCGGTCGGGAACCCGGAGATCGCGTCCCGCCCCTGCGCCACCAACCGCCACAGATCCTCGGGCGAACCCACCCCACCCGGATAACGGCAGGCCATCCCCACGATCGCGATCGGCTCGTCCACCGCCACCGCACGCCGAACAGCCCGCGGCTGCACGGAGGTTCGGGCACTGTCGAGTTCGTCGAGCAGCCTGGCGGTGAGCGCCGCCGGCGAAGGCTGGTCGAAGACCACGGTGCTGGGCAGGCGCAGGCCGGTCACGGCGTTCAGGCGGTTGCGCAGTTCGACCGCGGTCAGCGAGTCGACCCCGAGGTCCTTGAAGGGCCGGCCGGCCTCGACCACGCCGGAGCCGTCGTGCCCGAGGACGGCACCGACCACGGAGAGCACCAAGTCGCCTGCCACCCTTGCCCGTTCCGCCTCGGGCAGCGAGGCGGTGCGTTCGGCCCACCCGCCGGCCGCCGCACCCGCGCCCCGGGCGGCGCTGCGGCGGACCTGACCGGGGACGAGGCCGCGCAGCGGCGCGGGCAGCGGACCCTCGGCGGCCCGGGCCCGCAGCGCCGCACGGTCGATCCGGGCCGGCACCAGCAGCGGGGCGGGGTCGGCGAGGGCGGCGTCGAAGAGCTCCAGGCCGCGCGTGACGTCCAGCGGCGGCAGGCCGCTCCGCTCCCAGCGGCGGATGCCCGCCGCGTCCAGCGCGCCTGCCATACCCTCCTCCTGCGCCCAGAGCGACCAGGCGAGCGACGTGGCGGGCAGGCCGCGGGCCGCGCGGTGCTGGGCGAGGGCGTCGAGCAGCGTGTTGGCGGCCGCGTAGCCTCCCTGCCCGGCGGTGCCGGTGATGCCGGAGACGGAGGAGAAGAGGACGAAGGCCTTCAGGTCCGCCCCGGCGGTCAGCTCGTGCAGGTGCCAGGCGCCGTCGGCCTTCGGGCGGAGCACGCGGTCGAGCCGCCCGCCGTCGAGGGTGGCGAGCGTGCCGTCGTCCAGCACGCCGGCCAGGTGCAGGACGGCGGTGAGCGGCCGGTCCGCCGGCACGGCCGCGAGGACGGCGGCCAGGGCCTCGCGGTCGCCGGTGTCCGCGGCGGCGAACCGGACCTCGGCGCCCTGCCGGGAGAGTTCGTCGGCGAGCGCTTCGGCGCCCTCGGCCGCACCGCCGCGGCGGCCCGCCAGCAGCAGGTGCCGCACCCCGTGCCGGTTGACCAGGTGGCGGGCGAGCAGGACGCCGAGTCCGCCGGTGCCACCGGTGATCAGGACGGTGCCGGTGCCGAGGTCGGGCGGACCGGCATCGGGCGCCGGGTCCCTGGGAGCGGGGGCGGCGGGCACCAGGACGGGCAGGAGTGCGGCTCCCCGGCGCAGGGCGAGTTGGGGCAGCCCGGTGGCCAGGGCCGCCGGCAGGGCCGCCGCCGAGGACGGCTCGTCGTCGAGGTCGGCGAGTTGCAGTCGGTCCGGGTTCTCGGTCTGCGCGCTGCGGACCAGGCCCCACACACCGGCGGCGGCGGGTGCGGGCACGGTGTCCTCGGGCAGGGCACCGACGGCCCCACGGGTCACGAAGGCCAGCCTGCTGCCGGCCAACCGGTCCTCGGCCAGCCAGCGCTGGGCGAGGAGCAGGGCCTCGCGGGCCAGGCCGCGGGCGGCCCCGGGGACATCGGGGCCGGCACCGCCCGGGCGGGCGCTGTCCGGGCCGGCGCTGTCCGGGCCGGCGGTCTGCGCGTCGGGCGCGTCCTGACCGGCGGCGGGCAGGAAGGCGAGGACGGCGTCGGGTGCGGGCTCGCCCGCTGCCAGGGCGGACAGCAGCGTCTCCAGGTCGGGTACGGCCGGCAGGTCCGTCAGACCGTCCGGCGCCCGGCCCAGAACCAGCACCCGGCCCGCGGCGTCGGTGTCACGCACGGGGGCGCCGCCGGGCAGCGGCTGCCAGTCGACGCGGTGCAGGGCGCCCCGGCCGTCGGTGGTGGCGGTGGCCGCAAGTGGGGCGCTGCGCAGGGACAGTGACCCGACCGACAGCACCGGCCGGCCTTCGGCGTCCGCGGCGTTCAGCGTGGAGCCGCCCTCGGCGGCGGGCGCCCAGTGGACGCGCAGCACGTCCGGTCCCTGGGCGTGCAGCCGGACCGCCCCGAACGAGAACGGCAGCGGCAGGCCGGCCGTGCCGATGTCCTGCCCGGCCGCCTCGGCGTCGACGAGCGGGTGCAGGGCGGCGTCCAGCAGGGCGGGGTGGACGCCGTAGCCGGCGGCGTCCCGGGCCTGTTCGTCGTCGAGCGCGAGTTCGGCGAACAGCTCCGGGCCGCGCCGCCAGGCCGCGCGGACGCCTTGGAAGGCCGGCCCGTACGCGTAGCCGTGGCCGAGCAGCCTGGCGTACAGCGCGTCGACGTCCAGCGGTTCGGCCTCGGCCGGGGGCCAGGTGGTCACCGCCTGCGCCGGCGGGCCGGCCTGGGGAGCCGCGAGCAGACCGTCGGCGTGCCGGGTCCAGCCCTCGGTGTCCTCCGGGGCTCCGTGGTCCGGCCGGTGCGGGCGGCCGTGGATCGCCACCGTCCGGCGGCCCCGCTCGTCCGGCGGGCCGACCGCGATCTGGAGTTGGACCGGGCCGCCGGCGGGCAGCGGCAGCGGGGCGTGCAGGGTCAACTCGTCCACCCCGTCCGTCCCGAGGCGCCCGGCGGCGGCGAGGGCGAGTTCGAGGAACGCCGTGCCCGGCAGCAGCGGTGTGCCGAGGATGTCGTGGTCGGCGAGCCAGGGCCGGTCTGCGAGCGAGATCCGGCCGGTGAGCAGCAGTCCCCCGTCGTCGGCGAGTCCGACGGCCGCCGCGAGCAGCGGGTGGTCCGCCTCGGACAGGCCGAGGGCGGCGGCGTCGGTGGCCGGCCGGGGCACCGACCAGTAGTGGGTGTGCTGGAAGGCGTAGGTGGGGAGGTCGAGGGCCGGCGTCGGCCCGGGAAGCAGCGGGAGCAGCACGCCGGCCGGGGCGCCGGCGGTGTGCAGCCGGGCGAGTGCGGCGGCCAGTCCGTGCGCCTCGGGCCGGTTGCGGCGCAGGAGCGGGACGGCCGCCGTGCCGGTGTCGTCGTCCAGCGTGTCCCGGACGAAGGCGCTGAGGACGGCGTCGGGGCCGACCTCGACGACGGTGGTGGCGCCCTGGGCGTGCAGGGTGCGGACGGCGTCGTGGAAGCGCACGGCGGAGCGGATGTGCCCGGCCCAGTAGCCGGGGTCGGCCAGTTCGGCGGCCGTGGCGATGGCTCCGGTCACGTCCGAGACGACGGGGAGCAGCGGCTCCCCGAACCCGACCGTTTCTGCGGTGGCCCGGAACTCCGCCAGCACCGACTCCATGTGCGGCGAGTGGAAGGCATGACTGACCGTCAACTTCCGTACCCGACGACCGCGTTCGCGCCAGGTGTCGGCAATCTGAAGGACGGCCTCCTCGTCACCCGAGAGCACCACCGAGCGCGGCCCGTTCACCGCGGCGAGCGACACCTCACCCTCGCGGCCGGCCAGTTCGGCCAGCACCTCCTCCTCGGCGGCCTCGATCGCCACCATCGCCCCACCGGCACGCGCCGACTCCATCAACCGGCCGCGACCGGCCACCAGCGCCGCCGCGTCCGCCAGCGAGAAGACCCCCGCCACGTACGCCGCCACCACCCCGCCGATCGAATGCCCCGCCACGAGATCCGGGGTGATGCCGTGCGACTCCAGCAGTCGGACGAGTGCGGTCTCGACGGCGAACAGGGCGGGCTGGGTGTAGGCCGTCCGGTCCAGCAGACCGGTCTCCTCGAACACCACCTCCCGCAACGACCGCTCCAGATGGGGATCGAACGCCGCGCACACCTCGTCGAAGGCCGCCGCGTACACCGGGAACGCCTCGTACAACTCACGCCCCATACCGACCCGCTGACTGCCCTGACCGGTGAACACGAACGCCGTCCGGCCACCCAGCACCCCGCCCGCGACCACCGCGGCGGACTCAGCCCCCGACGCCAACGCCGCCAACCCGGCCACCAACTCGCCCCGGTCCGACCCCAGCACCACCGCCCGACGCTCGAACGCCGACCGCGACGACACCAACGCCCGCCCCACACCCGAAGCCTCCAGCTCCGGCCGATCCGCCACGAACGCCAGCAGACGCCCCGCCTGCTCCCGCAACGCACCCTCCGTACGCGCCGACACCGGCCACACCACCACCGGAGCCACCACCGACTCCGGCCCAGGGACGGACTCCACCCACTCGACCGGCGGCTGCTCCAGGATCACGTGCGCGTTCGTCCCGCTGATCCCGAACGACGACACCGCCGCCCGCCGCGGACGCCCCACCTCCGGCCACTCCCGCGCCCGCGACAGCAACTCCACCCCACCCGACGACCAGTCGATCAACGGCGAAGGCTCCTCCGCGTGCAAGGTCGCCGGCAACACCCCCTCCGACATCGCCCGCACCATCTTGATCACACCACCGACACCCGCCGCCGCCTGCGCATGCCCGATGTTCGACTTCAACGACCCCAGCCACAACGGCCGGTCCTCCGCACGACCCCGCCCGTAGGTGGCCAGCAGCGCCTGCGCCTCGATCGGGTCACCCAACCGCGTCCCCGTCCCATGCGCCTCCACCGCGTCCACATCACCCGCCGACAGACCCGCCGCCGCCAACGCCGACCGGATCACCCGCTCCTGCGAAGGGCCGTTCGGCGCCGTCAGACCGTTGCTCGCACCGTCCTGATTCACCGCCGACCCACGCACCACCGCCAACACCCGATGACCCCTCGCCCGAGCATCCGAAAGCCGCTCAAGAACGAGAACACCCACCCCCTCACTCCACCCCGTCCCGTCCGCACCCGCCGCGAACGACTTGCACCGACCGTCCGCCGACAACCCCCGCTGCCGACTGAACTCCACGAACATGCCGGGGGTGGCCATCACGGTGACACCACCCGCGAGCGCGAGCGAGCAGTCCCCCGAGCGCAGGGCCTGGGCGGCCTGGTGCAGGGCGACGAGCGAGGACGAGCAGGCCGTGTCGACCGTCACCGCCGGCCCCTCCAGGCCGAGCGCGTACGCCACCCGCCCGGAGATCACGCTGGTGGTGCTGCCGGTCAGCACATAGCCGTCCCCGCCGTCCGCGCCTTCGTACAGGCGCGGGCCGTACTCCATCGCGGTCGCGCCGACGTAGACGCCGGCCGGGGTCCCGCGCAGGGTGGCCGGGTCGATCCCGGCCCGCTCCAGCGCCTCCCAGGACGACTCCAGCAGCAGCCGCTGCTGCGGATCCATCGCCGCCGCCTCCCGCGGCGAGATCCCGAAGAACTCCGCGTCGAAGCCGCCGGCGCCGTCAAGGAAGCCGCCGTGCCGGGTGTACGCGGTGCCCGGCCGGTCGGGGTCCGGGTCGTAGAGGCCGTCGAGGTCCCAGCCGCGGTCGGTCGGGAACCCGGAGATCGCGTCCCGCCCCTGCGCCACCAACCGCCACAGATCCTCCGGCGAACCCACCCCACCCGGATAACGGCACGCCATCCCCACGATCGCGATCGGCTCGTCCACCGCCACCGCACGCCGAACCACCACCTCGGCGCGGTCGTCCCCGCGCAGGTGCTCGGCCAGTGCCTCCGGCGTCGGGTGGTCGTAGACGACGGACGCGGCGAGGTCGAGCCCGGTGGCCGCCGCCAGGCGGTCGCGGAGTTCGACGGCGCCGAGCGAGTCCAGGCCGAGGTCCTTGAAGGTCCTGCCTCCGCCGAGGGTGTGCGGGGTGACGTGCCCGAGCACGACGGCCGCCTGGGCGCGGACCAGTTCGAGCAGGTCGCGCCCGGGCCGCCGGCGCGGCTCCGGGGCAGCCGTGGGCGCGGGTTCGGCGACGGCCTGCACCGCCTCCTCGGCGGGGAGTTCGGGCCCGGCGGCCAGCCAGTGCCGCTCCCGTTGGAAGGCGTAGGTGGGCAGCGCGGTCAGCCGGGCCGCAGCGGGGGCCGCCCCCGGGCCGAAGTACGCCTGCCAGTCGACCTGGCCGCCCCGCACGTGCAGCAGTCCGAGCGCACCGAGCGCGGTCGCCGCCTCCGGCCGCCCGGAGCGCAGCAGGGCCGCCCCGCGCACCTGCGCACCGAGCCCGTTGGCCACGGCGGTGTTCCGGGCCAGGGCGCTGAGGACGGCGTCCGGCCCGAGTTCGAGGTGGGTGCGCACGCCGAGGCCGTGCAGGCTGCGGACCCCGTCGGCGAAGCGTACGGCCTGCCGCGCGTGGCGGACCCAGTGCTCGGGGTCGGCCAGGGTGTCCGGCCCGACCGGCAGGCCGGTGAGGGTGGAGACCAGCGGCAGCACGGGCGGCGCAAGGGTCAGCCCGGCGGCCACGTCGCGGAAATCGGCCAGGGCTGGCGCCATCAGCGGCGAGTGGAAGGCGTGGCTCACCCGCAGCCGGCGGGTCCGGCGGCCGAGCGCGGCGAGTCGCTCCGCCACCTGGGACACCGCCTGCTCGGTGCCGGAGAGCACGACGGCGAGCGGGCCGTTGACGGCGGCGATGCCCACCTCCTCCTCCCGTCCGGTCAGGAGGGGCAGCACCTCCTCCTCGGCCGCCTCGACCGCGACCATCGCGCCGCCCCGGGGCAGCGCGGACATCAGCCGGCCGCGGGCGGTGATCAGCGCGGCCGCGTCGGCGAGGGTCAGCACCCCGGCGGCGTGCGCGGCGGCGATCTCCCCGATCGAGTGCCCGGCGACGGCGTCCGGCACCACCCCCCAGGAACGCAGCAGCGCGTGCAGGGCGGTGCCGAGGGCGAACAGGGCCGGCTGGGTGTAGGCGGTGTCGTCCAGCAAACCGGCCTCGGGGGTGCCGGGTTCGGCGAAGAGCAGCGGGCCGAGCGGGCGGTCGAGGTGCGGGTCCAGGGCGGCCACGGTCTCGTCCAGCGCCTCGGCGAACGCCGGGAAGCGGCGGTGCAGTTCGAGCCCGGCGCCGGGGCGCTGGCTGCCCTGGCCGGGGAAGAGGAAGGCGGTGCCGCCGGCCGTTCCGGCGCTGCCGACGGACAGGCCGGGCGCGTCCTCGCCCCCGGCGAGGGCGTCCAGGGCGGCGAGCAGCGCGGAGCGGTCCCCGGCGACGACGGCGGCCCGGTCCTCGAAGGCGGTGCGGGCGGTGGCGAGCGGGGCGGCGAGCTCGGCGGCGCCGAGCTCGGGGTGGGCGTCCAGGTGGGCGCGGAGCGCGGCGGCCTGCCCGCGCAGGGCCTGCGGGCCACGGCCGGAGAGCAGCACGGGCACGGGCAGCTCGGCGGGCGCGGCCCAGGCCGCGACGGGCGCCGGCGGGGCGGCGGTCAGCACCACGTGGACGTCGGTACCGCCCATGCCGAAGGAGCTCACACCGGCCAGCGGGCCGGCGTCGGCCGGCGGGTCCGGCCAGGGGAGGAGGTCGGTCGCGACGCGCAGCCGCAGCCCCGCCAGGTCGACGGCCGGATTGGCGTTCTCGTGGTGGAGGGTGGGCGGCAGCTCGCGGTGGTGCAGGGAGAGGACGGTCTTCAGCAGGCCGACCAGCCCGGCGGCACCCTCCAGGTGACCGACGTTGCTCTTCGCGGAGCCCACGAGCAGGGGCGCTCCGGGATCGCGCCCCGCACCGAGCACCCGGCCGAGGGCGGCCGCCTCGACCGGGTCGCCGACGGCGGTTCCGGTGCCGTGGAGTTCGACGTACTGGACGCGCGCCGGGTCCACCCCGGCCTGCCGGTAGGCGGCCTCCAGCACCAGGGCCTGGCCGTCGGCGCCCGGAACGGTGAGCCCGTCGGTGGCGCCGTCGTTGCCGGTGGCGCTGGCGAGGACGACGCCGTACACCGGGTCGCCGTCGGCGAGCGCCGCCGCCAGCGGCTTCAGGAGGACCGCGACCCCGCCCTCGCCGCGCGCGTAGCCGTCGGCCGCGGCGTCGAGCGGCCGGCTGCGGCCGTGCGGGGAGAGGCCGCCGAAGCGGGCGGCCCCGAGCGTGCTGTCGGGCCCGGCGATCAGGTTGACGCCGAGGGCGACCGCGAGGTCCGACTCGCCGCTGCGCAGGCTCTCGCAGGCCAGGTGCACCGCGACCAGCGAGGAGGACTGGGCGGTGTCCACGGTCAGGCTGGGCCCGCGCAGGCCCAGCAGGTAGGAGAGTCGGTTGGCGATCATGCCCCGGTTCAGGCCGGTCAACGTGTGGCGGTCCACCGCGTCCGGGCCGCGCCGGTGCACCAGCGCGGCGTAGTCGTCCAGGAAGGCGCCGACGAAGACACCGGTACGGCTGTCGCGCAGCCGTCCGGGCACGGTGCCGGCGTCCTCCAGCGCCTCCCAGCCGAGTTCGAGCGCCAGCCGCTGCTGCGGGTCCATGGCGGCGGCCTCGCGCGGCGAGATCCCGAAGAACGCGGCGTCGAAGGTGTCGATCCGGTCCAGGAACGCACCGGCCCGCGGCACGCCCGGGGTGCCCTGCGGCCACCGGTCGGCGGGCGGCTCCCCGACGGCGTCCCGGCCTTCGCGCAGCAGCGTCCAGAACGCTTGCGGCCCGGAGGCCCCGGGCAGGCGGCAGGCGAGGCCGACCACGGCGACGGCGAGGGGCGGCGACGGGACGGCGCGCGGGCCGGTGGCTTCGGCGCCGGACGCGGCGGGGCGGGCAGGGACGGGGGCGGCTGCGGAGTGCTCGGGCTTGGCGGTCATCGCGGGGTGCGTGCTCCTCGTCGAGGCTCTGGGGGGCACGGGCGGCGCCGGTGGGCCCCGCCCGTGCGGTCATGGTCGGCGGGTCGGCTAAACCGCCCCTGAACGTCGGTCCTGCGGCCGGCTGCGGGTCAGGAGAGCCTGGCGAGCCGCTCCCACAGGTCCCGTTCGACCGGAGTGGGCGGTACGCCGGGCACCAGCCGTTCGGGGTGCCCGGCCGGCGGGCCCGCGAGGGTGGGCGCCTGCGGGCCGGGCGACCGCGGACCAGGAGTCCGCGGGTCGGACGTCCGCGGGTCGGGCTGCTCGGTGCCGTCGAAGAGCGGCACCGGCACCCCCCAGCCTGCGGCGTACCACCGCATCGGCAGCAGGAGGTGCTCCAGCGCCCATCGTCCGGCTCTTCGCCGGCGCGGCGGCCGCACGGGTTCCAGCGGGTCCAACCGGTGCCTCCCGGTCATTCGTGAGGTCCTGAGGTGCGGCGGCGCGCGCACCGGACCACCTTCCGGGCGGCCGCCAAACCACCTCTCAACCGCGGCCAAAGCAGCTCCGTCCCGCGCGGATCCGCCGAATCCCCGCCCCGCGCGGGGCCGCCACGGCGATTCAGACTCGCTTCAGCCGGCCCGCCCACGATGGGCGCTGCGGCCCCGGCCTGCTCCCGAAGCCGCGCCCCGCACCGGACACCGGGCGGAGCGCCGGGCGCAGCACGGACACCCGTACCGGACCCGCCCGGCCCCGACGCACCCAGGAGACCACCCGATGGAGACGCCCGTGGCCGCCGACCCGGCGCGCACCCTGCTCGACCTCCGCCGCGACGGACGGCTCGCCGCCGAGTACCCGGCCGTCCGTGCCCTGCTCGCCGAGGCCGACACCCGCCGGACGGCGCACGCGGGCCGGGTACTGGCCGCACTCGACCCCGACGAGGTGCTGGCCGCCCACCCCGACACCCCCGCCCTCACCGTGGCCGTCGTCGGTCACGGCACGGTCGGCCCGCTGTTCGGCCCGCTGACCGGCGAGCTGGCCCGGCACGGCCTGCTGCTGCGCCCGTACCAAGGTGTCTTCGACAGCTGGGTGTTCGAGCTGTCGGACCCGGGCAGCGCGCTCTACGCGGCCTCCCCCGACCTGGCGCTCTGCCTGCTGGACCCGGCCGTGGTCTTCGACGAGGTGCCGCTGCCCTGGCGCCCGGCCGACGTGGCCCGGGTGCTCGCGGAGAAGACCGCCCTGGTCGAGAAGCTGGCGGCCCGCTTCGCGGACACCGCGCGCGGCACCCTCGTGCTCAACACCCTGCCGCTGCCCCGCAGCCACTCCGCCCAGCTGATCGACCACCGCTCGCGCGCCGAACTCGGCGCGCTCTGGCGGGAGGCCAACGCCCGGCTGCTGCGCCTGGGCACGGACAACGCCTCGGTGGTCGTGATCGACCTCGACCCGCTGCTCGCCGAGGGCGTCCCCGCCGCCGATCCCCGGCTGGACGTCTACGCCAAGGTGCACCTGTCCGAGCCCCTGCTGGCCGCCTACGCCCGGGAGATCGGCCACCTGGCCCGCCATGTCGCCGGCCTCACCAGCAAGGTGCTCGTCCTCGACCTGGACCAGACCGTGTGGGGCGGGATCCTGGGCGACGACGGCCCGGAGGGCATCGAGGTGGCCGGCGGCCACCGGGGCGAGGCGTTCCGGGCGTTCCAGCGGGTGGCCAAGCAGATCGGCTCGCAGGGCGTGCTGCTGGCCGCCGTCAGCAAGAACGACCGCGAACCGGTGCTGGAGGTGCTGCGCGACCACCCCGACATGACGCTGCGCGAGGAGGACTTCGTCCGGGTGACCGCCGACTGGCGGCCCAAGTCGGAGAGCATCACCGCCCTCGCCGACGCGCTCAACCTCGCCACCGGCGGCTTCGTCTTCGTCGACGACTCCACCTTCGAACGCGGGCAGGTCCGGCGCGAGTTGCCCGAGGTGGCCGTGGTCGCCGTCGACGACGAGCCCGCCCTCCACGTCGAACGGCTGCTCCGGGACGGCTGGTTCGACGTCCGCCGGCTGACCGGCGAGGACAGCGCGCGGGCCGAGCTCTACCGGGGCGAGGTGGCCCGCAGCGACTTCCTGCAGGGCTTCGCCTCGGTCGCGGACTACCTGGACGAGCTCGGCGTCCAGGTCCGGCTGCGGCCGGTGACCTCGGAGGAGCTCCCCAGGGTCTCCCAACTCACCCTGCGGACCAACCAGTTCAACCTGACCACCCGCAGGCTGCAGCCCGCCGAGGTGGCCGCCTACGCCGCGGCGGAGGGGTCCGGCATCCTGACGGTGCGCTCCGCTGACCGGTTCGGCGACAACGGCCTGGTGGGCGCCGTCTTCCTGGAGCGCCGCGACGGCGAACTGCGGATCGACAACTTCCTGCTCAGCTGCCGGGTGTTCTCCCGCGGCATCGAACAGGGCGTGCTCTCCGCCGTCCTGGCCCTCGCCGCCGACGACGCCGGCCTGCACGCCGTCACCGGACACTACCGGCCGACCCCGCGCAACCACATCGTCAAGGACCTCTTCCCCCGCTACGGGTTCGCCCCCGCGCCGGAGGAGGCCGACCCGTCCGGGGCCGAGGGCCTCGCCTTCCGCCACGACCTGAGCACCGCACTGCACCCGCCCGGCCACCTGCGACTCGACGCGGACCCGGCCGGCCTACTGGAAGGAGCGCATGCATGAGCGACACCGACGGACTGCGGGATCTGATCACCGTGGCCGCAGACGAACTGGGCCTGGACATCGCGCCGCAGGACGCGACCGTGGACTTCGACGAACTCCCCGGCTGGGACTCCCTGCACCTGCTGACCCTGCTCACCGCCCTGGAGCGGACCACCGGCCGCAGGCTCTCGCTCCCCGACCTGCTGGAGGCGCGGACCATCGCCGAGATCTTCGAGATCGCCTCCGCCCGGCCCGCCGCCTGACCACCCCGCCACCCGACACCCAGCCGCCCGACACCCCGCGGCCTTCGCGCCACCGACGCCCACCCCGCCGCGCCCCACTCCCCCGAGGTTCCCATGGCCCGTGTCCTGACCCTCTCCGGCAGCCCGTCCGCCGTGTCCAGAACGACCCGGCTGCTCGGCGAGGCCGCCCGCCGCCTGGACGCGCAGCACCACCAGGTCACCGCGGTGGAGGTCCGCAGGCTGCCCGCCGACGTGCTCACCGGCTCCGACGTGCACCACCCGGCGATCGCCGAGATCGCCGAACTCATCCGCGAGGCCGACGGCGTGGTGGTCGGCACCCCCATCTACAAGGCCGCCTACTCCGGGCTGCTGAAGTGCCTGCTCGACCTCCTGCCGCAGTACGCGCTGGCCGGCAAGACCGTCCTGCCGCTGGCCACCGGCGGCTCCGCGGCGCACGTCCTGGCGGTGGACTACGCGCTGCGCCCCGTCCTGTCCTCGATGGGGGCGGCGCACGTCACCCAGGGCTGGTTCGTCCTGGACAGCCACATCCTCGCCTCGCCGGACGGCAGCACCGATCTGGCGCCGGCCGCCGCCACCGCCCTCGACGACCTGGTGGACCGCTTCTCCGCCGCCCTCGGCACCTCCGTCGGCTGAAGCACGGGCCGCCCCCGACCCCCGCGTCGACCGAAAGGTTCAGCATGAGCGACAAGCATCCCAACGTGATCCTGCTCGGCGGCCCCGCCGGCGAACTCCCCGACGACCACCGGATCCACCACGTCACGGACCTCGACACCACCCTGAAGCTGTTCCGCGGCAACCGCTACGAGCACTACCGTCCGACCCCCGAGACCCTGCGGTCCGGGGCCGACCGCCTGCGGGTCTTCACCTGGAGCCACAGCACGTTCGTCGCCGAGTAGCCGCTGAGGGCGGCCCGGGGGCGGCGGCGAGGGCGCGCACCCGGACCGCCCTCCCCCGAGGCCTGCGGGCCGCATGACCAGGCGCGTTGCCAGGCGCGTAACCAGGCGCACCACCAGGTGCATGCGGCCCGCGAGAGCATGCCCGCGCCGGGGTGCTCACGGGAAGTACAGTGCCGCCTTCTGCAGCACGTGCCCGGTGAACATCCCGCCCCAGGCGACCCCGCCCCGGTACATGGAGATCCGGGCCGTCCCGGGGGCCCGGGTCTCCACCGTGATCGGCCGGCCGAGCAGGGTGGTCCCCAGGAGCCGGGCGTCCGCCACGGCCCACTGCGTCGCGGACGGGTGGACGCTGCCGCTGACCAGGGCCGGCAGCACCGTCGCCGCGTTGCGGGCACCGGGCAGGCCGCTGCGGATGCCCTTGGCGCGGTCCATCGCCCACCCCGTGAACTCCCTCAGCACGGCCGCGTCGATCTCCGGCACGGCGGCGGCGAGGACGAACAGCTCCGCCTTGGTACCGAACCACCGTGCCTTGCGGTCCGACCGGCTGCCGACCACCACGTGATGGTCGCGCCAGGTGGTCGCGCTCAGGTGGCAGCCGTCGACCCTCAGCCGCTCGCCCAGCCCCTCCAGATACCTGCCGGCCGCGTCGACCGGCGATGCCCCGTTCCCCTGCTGCTGTGTCATGCCGTAGATCCTCCAACGCCGGTACGACATCCGGAAGGCCGACGGTGCATCGGATCACCCCGGGGCGGTCCGTGCGCGATGGAGCGGCTCAGTCGCCGTCTCCCTTCCCGCTCCCGCCGGGCCGGTCCGCTCGACCTGCGGGGCCCCGTCGGCCGGGGGTCGGGTCCAGGTAGACCCGTGAGACCGCGGGGAAGGCCGAGCGGATCACCTGTTCGGCGTGCTCGCAGGCCAGCTCGACGTCGTGCGCCGTCGCGGGTGACTCGAAGGCGACCTTCGCCGCGACCAGGATGTCCTGCGGGCCGTGCACCAGCGTCACCAGGTCCACCACCTGGCGCACCTGCGGCAGGTCGCGCAGGGCACCCGCGATCCGCTCCTCCACGGACCCCGGCAGGGCGCGGCCGATCAGCAGGGAGCCGTTGGCACGGGCGAGCACCACCGCGACCCAGGCCAGCAGGGCGCCGATCAGCAGCGAGGCGCAGCCGTCCCAGACCTCCGAGCCCGTCACCGTGGAGCCCAGCAGGCCGCCGAAGGCGAGCAGCAGGCCGATCAGCGCGGCGACGTCCTCCAGGTAGACGGCCTTGACGGCGGTGTCCGGCGTGAGCCGCAGGTAGCGGCGCTGCGAGACGCCGAGCCGCCCGGCGTCCCCGCGCACCTGACGGACCGTCCGGGCCAGCGAGACCGATTCCAGGGCGAAGGCGATGCCGAGGACCACGTAGGAGAGCACCGGGCTGCCCGGCTCCTTCGCGCCGCCGGTCAGGGTGTGCACGCCGTCGTTGACCGAGAAGACGGCGCCGCCGACGAAGGTCGCGAAGGAGGCCAGCAGTGCCCAGACGTAGCGCTCCCTGCTGTAGCCGAAGGGGTGGGTGTCGTCGGCCGGGCGGGTGCTGCGCTTCAGGCTGAAGTAGAGCAGCACCTCGGTGACCGTGTCGGCCAGCGAGTGCGCCGCTTCGGAGAGCATCGCCCCGGAGCCGCCGATCACGCCGGCGGCCGCCTTGGCGATGCTGATGCCGAGGTTGCACAGCCCGGCGACGATCACCGTGACGGTGCTCTCGGAGGACTCGCCGGCGCCAGGGGGGCCGGCCTCCACCGGGTGTTCGGCGCGCCCGGTCGCGGGAGAGGTGTTCGGCATGTCTTTGCCTGTGCCCCGTCCGCCGCGACCCATGCGCGCGGGGCGGCGCCGGGACGGCGGGGGCCGCTCCAGCTCCGTTGGCCGCGCGGGGCGCGTCCCGCCCCGAGGTCAGAGGTCCAGGTCGAGCAGGGCGTTGGCGACCACCTCGGTGAGCGCCGGATGGATCCAGTACGGGGTGCGGGCCAGGGTGGTGGCGTCGATGCCCAGGCTCATCGCGATGACCAGCGGCTGGATCAGGGTGGACGCCTGCGGGCCCAGGATGTGGGCGCCCAGCAGACGGCCCGTGCCCGGGTCCGCGATCACCTTGCAGAAGCCGGTGGTGTCCTCCAGCGCCCATCCGTAGGCGACGTCCGCGTACCGGCGGGTGGCGGTCCGGTGGTTGAGGCCCTCGTCCCGGCATTCCCGCTCGGTACGGCCGACCTGCGCGATCTGCGGGCGGGTGAAGACCGCGGCGGGTACCGCCCGGTGGCTGGTGGCGATCAGGTCGCCGGGGTGCAGCAGGTTGTGCGCGACCACCTGCGCCTCCCGGTTCGCCACGTGCTTGAGCGGCACGGGGGTGCACACGTCGCCCAGCGCGAAGACGCCCGGCGCGGTGGTCCGCTGCTGGGCGTCCACGACGACGCGCCCGTCCTCGTGCAGGGCGATGCCGGCCCGGTCGGCGCCGACGGTGTCGCTGTTCGGGGTGCGGCCCACCGCGACGAGCAGGGTGTCGGCCTCCACCGTGGAGCCGTCGTCGAGCAGCAGGCGCAGCCGTCCCGGCTCTCCTTCGAGCCGGCCGAGTGCGACGCCGGTGCGGACGTCGAACCGGGAGCGGGCGATGCGGGTGTAGGCCTCGGACACCGACTCGTCCTGCGGGGAGAGCAGTGTCTGCTCCTTCTCGACGACGGTGACCCGGCTGCCGGCCGAGCGGAAGACCTGGGCCAGTTCGGCGGCGATGTAGCCGCCGCCGAGCACGGCCAGGTGCCGGGGCGGGACCGGGAGCCGCATCACGGTGTCGGAGGTCTCGTAGGGCAGGCCGCTGTCGCGCACCGGTGGCGGGACGACGGGACGGCTGCCGACGGCGACCACGACCTGATCCGCGCTGAACCGGACCTCGCCCCCGTCGCCCTCGACCACCAGCGTCCGCTCCCCGGTGAAGCGGGCCCGGCCGCGGTGGACGGTGACCGAGCCGGAGCGGCGCCGGGCCCGCTCGCCGTCGGCCGCCTCCTGGTCGAGGCGCCCGAAGACCCGGTCGCGCACCGCTGCCCAGCGCACGGCGTCCAGGGTGGCGTCCACGCCGAACCGGCCGGCCTCGCGCACGGTGTCCGCGACGTCCGCGGTGTGGGCGAGCATCTTGCTGGGGATGCAGCCCCGGTTCAGGCAGGTCCCGCCGAAGGGTCCCTCCTCGACGACGGCGACGTCCAGGTCCGCGAAGCGGTCGTCGATCACCGCGTTGCCGGAGCCGGCGCCCAGGACGACAAGATCATGATGTCGCATGCCGGCAGGCTACCCCCGACGACCGTCCGGACGCGGGATCACGTCAGCCGCCCGGCCGGTGTCGCCGGAGCTCCGCCGACGCCGGTCGCCCGGCGGGACGGCACCTCCCGTCGCGGTCCGGCACGACAGTTCGGGCCCCCGGCTCCCGGCTCCCGGCTCCCGGCTCCCGGCTCCCCAGGGCAGGATGCGGTGGCCGGGCCGGCGGGTCGGGAGTCGGCCCGGCCACGGCGGCGGGTTCGGGCCTGCCTCGGCCCCGCGAAGGGCCCGTCGTCGGGACCTTACGCGTCGGCGCCGCCCGGCGCGGTCGGAGCGGCGACCTCCCAGATGTGGCCGCCCGGATCGCGGAAGCTCGCCGTGCGCAGCCCCCAGGCCCGGTCCACCGGCCCGTTGAGCAGGGCGACGCCTCGCTCGGCCAGGCGCCGGCAGACCTGGTCAACGTCCGTGACTCCCAGCGTGAACTGCGCGCGCACGCCCTGGTCCGGGGCGGCGACGGGAGCGGGCGCCACGAGTTCGGGCGCGGAGGTGACGGCCAACAGGTTGATCATCGTCACCCCGAACCGGAAGACGGCGGAGTTCTCGTCCTCGTAGTGGACGGGGAGTTCGAACACCTCCCGGTAGAACGACTTCGCCTTCGCGAGATCCTCCACGAACAAGGTGACGGCTTGGATGTCTCCGGGCCAGGCGACCATGCGGGGCTTCCTTCCACGACGAGAACGAGGACTTCGCTCGCGCCGATGCTCACACGCGGCACTGACAATGCCGGCCGCCGACCAGGCCGCCGATCCGCCGCAGCCCACCGCCGCCGGGCCTCGCCGCCGGTGCCGATCCGCCGCAGCCCACCGCCGCCGGGCCTCGCCGCCGGTGCCGGTCCGCCACCGGTGCGGCGGCGGGACGCCCCGTGCCCGTCCCGTGGAAGAACGCTGACGCATGCGCGGCGCCGCCCGGGGTAGCCGCCGCAGCACGGAGAACTCAACGGCCGGGACACCTTCCCGGCCCCGCCCGAGGACAGGGGACAGCCGTGAAGAACCAGGCACAGGACGCCGTCGCGAGTGCCGCCACAGCGGTAC
The DNA here is from genome assembly GCF_030813695.1 of Kitasatospora herbaricolor. NCBI lineage: Bacteria > Bacillati > Actinomycetota > Actinomycetes > Kitasatosporales > Streptomycetaceae > Kitasatospora > Kitasatospora herbaricolor. The sequence goes on along the minus strand of NZ_JAUSVA010000002.1, from coordinate 8,469,453 downwards.
GCGACACGGTCGCCCACACCGTCCACACCGTGCGGGACCACGCACCGCAGGATGTCCTGGACCGCGCCGGACACCTCGCGGACCTGGCCCGCGGGACGGCCGCGCACGCCCGGCACGTCGCCACCGACCACACCTCGCCGCAGCTTCGCTCGCAGGCCGCGCATGCGGTGGGCGTGGCCCGCGCCAATCGCACACCGATGCTGATGGCCGCCGCCGCGGCCGTCCTCACGGCGGCCCTGCTCCACCGCCTGCTGTCCGGGCGCCGCTGACCGTCGGCCGCCCGTCCGCCGCCCGCCGGCCCGCCGGCCGGGCCACCTCGTCCGTCGCCCGCCGGCCGGGCGGCGGCCCGCGGGCGACGGGCGGGCGGGGCGGCCGCGCTACGCGGTGCCCGTGCCCCTGGCGTACCGGCCCGGCGTGGTGCCCACCACCCGCTTGAAGTGCCGGGTGAGGTGGGCCTGGTCGTAGAACCCGGCGGCGATCGCGACCTCGCGCGCGGGTTGCCCGGCGAGGAGCAGGCGGCGGGCCAGGTCGATCCGGCGGGACAGCACGTACTGGTGCGGGGCGATGCCGAAGGCGCCGCTGAACGCGCGGACGAGATGCGCGGGGTGGGCGTGGACCAGGGCCGCGGCCTCGTCCAGGGCGATTCCCCGGACCAGCCGTTCGTCCAGGAGGTCACGCAGGCACCCGGCGATCCCGTGGTCGGGCACGGCACTGCCGAAGGCCGGCCCGGGGCGCAGTTGCCCGCGCAGCCGTTCGGCGATCAGGGCCAGCCGGCTCTCCGCCTCGAACTCGTCGCCCCGGTCGGCCAGCACCGCGTGCAGTTGTCCGACGCGCCGGCGCAGGAGCGGGTCGACGATGTCGGGACTGTCCACCGCGGGCCCGATGAACCGTTCGTCCAGCTGCGTCATGTCGAGGTACACCACGCGCTTGCGGAAGCCCTGCTCGGTGGCCGGTGAACCGTTGTGCGGGACCTGCGGGGGCAGCAGGCTCACGGTGTCGTTCGGGGTGCCGCGCCGGTGACGGTCCAGGTCGTAGCGGACCGCGCCGTCGTCGACGATCAGCAAGGTCCAGGCGTCGTGGACGTGCATGGGGTACGCGTGCTGGGTGAAGTGGGCGTGGAAGACCTCCACGACACCCGCTACGGGCGGGCGCCAAGCACGGATCCTCTGCCCGGTCGTCACGCAAAGAACGTACAAGACGCGGATCGCGCGCACCCGGCAGTCTCGAAGCATGAGAACCGAGAACGAACCCCGCCGGAACGAAGCCGAGACCGGAGCCGGTAGCGAGCCGGGCGACGAGGGTTCCCCCGTCCGCTTCGACACCAAGATCGCCGTACTGCTGCGGGACGACCTGGAGCCCTGGCAGCGGCTGAACGTGACCGCCTTCCTGGTCAGCGGGCTCGGCACGACCTCGCCCGAGGTGATCGGCGAGCCGTACGAGGACGCCGACGGAACCCTGTACCTGCCGATGTTCCGCCAGCCCGTGCTGGTCTTCCAGGGGACGAAGGAGACACTGACCGCCGCGCACGGTCGTGCGCGGTCCCGCTCGATGCCGAGTTCCGTCTTCACCTCGGACCTGTTCGGCACGGGCAACGACCGGGACAACCGGGCGGCGGTCCGAGCCGTGGGACGGGACCGGCTCGACCTGGTGGGGATGGCCGTGTACGGGGCCCGCAACGCGGTCGACAAGGTCCTCAAGGGCGCGCGGATGCACGCCTGAACGAGGCGCCCCAGGACGGGCAGAAGGTCAACTCCGCCTGGCCCTCCGGGCGGAGGGCACGGGCGCTCCGCCCCGGACCGGACGCGGCCGCCGCCCGGCGTCCGGCTGCACGCCGCGGTCCGGCCGCACGGGGCACCGGGGGCCGCCGGGGTGGCGGTCGGCCTCGCGCCCTGCCCGCACCGGGACCGGAACGCCGGGGCTCAGCGGGCGCTGCCGAGGTCACGGTCGGCGTCCGAGCCTTCGAGCAGCAGGGTGGTCTCCTCGATCCGGCGGAAGCGGCCGTCGGGGGCGAACTCGGCGAAGAGGTAGACCTCCATGCGGACGGTGGACCCGTCGGTCTTGACGACCTCCATGGTGTGGCGGTCGGCGTAGCGGTCGCCGTCGGCGAGTTCGTCGTGGACCTGCACCGAGCCGCCGGCCACGAGCGTGCGCAGGTGCGCGATGTGGGCGAGGAACTCGGTGCGGTCCGCCCAGCTGCCGTCGGTGCGCTGGCGGTAGTCGGGGGCGAAGTGCCGGTCCGCCGCCTCGTCCAGGGCGAGGCCCGGGGTGAGCAGCAGGTCGGTGAGGGCGGCGCGGATGTCGGTGCGGACGCCGGTACGGATGTCTGTGCCGTTCATGGGGATTCCTCCGGTCGGGTACGGGAGCGGGCCGAGGCGGTACCGCTCACAGATGCGTGCCTTGAGCACGCTTATGACTGTAGCAGGAAAGCGTGCGGCGCACACGCTAATCTGAGGGGGTGACCGACTCGACCGGACAAGACATCGCCCACGCCCTCGGACTGCTCCTGCGCCGCAGCACCCGCGCCCGCCTCTACACCCGGCTGACGGAGGGACTGGGCGAGGCGGTCGACGACCTCACCTACCCCGTCCTCAGCGGGCTGGCCCGGACCGGCCCGCGCAGCGCCGCCGACCTCGGCCGTGAGATCGGACTCGACCGCACCACCGTGACCCGCCGCGCCGACCGCCTGGAACAGGCCGGACTGCTGGAACGCCGACCCGACCCCGCCGACGGCCGCGCCACCCTGCTCGCCCTCACCGACGACGGCCGCACCGTCGTGGCCGCCACCCGGCAGCGGCTCACCGACGCCGTCCAGGACTCGCTCACCACCTGGCCGCAGTCCGACGCCCGGACCTTCGCCCGCCTGCTGCGCCGCTTCGTCGAAGAGGGACCCTTCGCCACCGACCGGAACTGACCGCCCGCCACCCGCGACGAACCGGCGCCGGCCGACAGGCGAGGCCGCCACCGCGAACCGCGCCGACAGCGACGGCGACGGCGACAGCGACAGCGACGAGCGGATCCGGCGAGCAGGCGCGGCGAGCGGATCCGGCGAACGGGCGGGGCGCGCGGGTCGGGCTACCAGTTCGCCCAGAGGAGGTTCCAGCCGCCGAGTCCGTTGTCGGGGGAGACGTTCTTCTCCTTCGAGTTCACGACCGTGACCACGTCGCCGATCATCGAGCTGTTGAAGAACGCGCCCGCGACGGACGTGTCGCTGCCGCCCTCCACGTCCTTGAGCGAGACGCAGCCGTGGCTGGTGTTCGCCTTGCCGAACGGGTCGCCCTTGTACCAGTAGTTGCCGTGCAGGTAGGTGCCGCTCCCGGTCAGCCGCATCGCGTGCGGGACGGCGGGGATGTCGTACTCGTCACCGAGCCCGACGGTCCGGGAGTTCATGTGGGTGACCTTCTCCTTCGACATGATCACCATGGTGCCGCCCCACGACGGGTGCTTCTCGTCTCCGAGCGTGGCCGGCACGGTGCTGGACCTGCCGTCCCGGACGATCGTGAGCTGGTGCGCGGCCGCGTCCGCGGTGGACACCTGCGAGCGGCCGATGACGAACGGCTCGTCCTTGTCCACGTCGCCGTAGACGCCCGGCGAGACCTCGACGTTCTTCAGCCGGTAGTGGATGGTGACCTTGGTGCCGGGCTTCCAGTACTCGGCCGGGCGGAAGTCCAGCCGGGCGTCACCGAACCAGTGACCCTTCACCTCGGTGCCGTTGTCGGTCGTGAAGGTGATGCCCTGGGCGACGGCGTCCTTGTTCGCGATCTTCGCGCTGAACTCCACCTTGACGATCATGCCCACGCCGTAGGTCTGGCCGTCGGCGATGTTGTCGTTGGTGGAGACCTGCTTGTCGGGCGTGCGCGTGGTGAAGGCGGTGGTGGCGGCGGCCGCCAGGCCGTCGGCGTCCGTCGCCTGGGCGTTCACCGTGTACGCCGTGCCGGGTGCCAGCGCGGCGGCGGGCTTCCAGCCGGTGCCGTCCGGGGTCATCGAGCCGGGGACGGGCTTGCCGTTCTTGTCGGTCACGTCGACGGCGGTGAGTTTGCCGTGGGCGACGGACACCTGCAGCGCGTTCGGAGGGACGCCCTGGGCGCCGTCCTTCGGCTCGACGTCCAGCACCGCCGCGGAAGTCGTCGGCGCAGCCGCGGGCCCGGTCGCTGCCGCCTGCCCGCCGGCGGCAGCGGTGCCCGTCGCCCGGGAGGCCTCGGCGACCTCGCTGTGCGGGTCGCCGCAGGCGGCGGTCATCAGCAGGATGCCGCCCATCGTCAGCGCCACCGCGCCGCGGTTGAATCGGTCGCCGGTACGTATCGCGGTCCGGGCCGTCTGAACGTTGCTCACTGTTGCTCCTTCTCGGTGATCACCGGAAGCTTCTCCGCCGGTTCGTCCCAGGGGCAACGGCCTGCGCCCGATCTGGGACGCAGGGACGCCTTTACCTGCTTTGAGCTGGGAAGACGTAACCTTCCTGGGACGCGTCCCCGGGACGGAGGCGCGGTGTGGCCGGTGATGGGAACCGCCGGAGCGTGAGCGGCGTGCTTCAGTCCCGAAGATCGCTTCACGGCGGTCCGGCCGCAGAGGCGCGACAGCGCCGGGCCCGACCGCCGGTGGCGGCCGGGGAACGCGAGGCGCGATCACTACGGGCAGATCACCAACGGGATGCAGGAACGGGGCGGAGGAACGGTGTCGGAGGGGGTCCGGGATTTGAGGGAGCGGGACGAGATCACGCGGCTGCTCGGGGAGCTGAAGAGCCGATCGGGGCTCAGTTACGGCGCGCTGGCGAAGCGGCTGCACCTGAGCACCTCGACGCTCCACCGCTACTGCAACGGCGATGTGGTGCCGACGGAGTTCGCCCCGCTGGACCAGCTCGCGCGGCTGTGCAGGGCGACGCCGGAGGAACTCGTCGAGCTGTACCGGCTGTGGGTCGTCGTCCGCGCGGCGCGTGGAAGCAGGACATCACCTGCGTCCGATGCGTCCGATGTGCCCGAGCCGACTGGTCGAACCGGGCAGACGGGTCCGACCGGTCCGACGGGTCCGACGCAGGCCGAGGCGAAGGCGACGACGGAGGCGACCGAGGCAGAGGAAGAGGCAGAGGCAGAGGCAGAGGCGACACCGGACAGGAGCGGTGGTGTCGGGCCCGGACCGGTCCTCGCCGCCCGTGCCGAGGAGGACCCGGGCCCCGGGGCCGCGCGGCTACGGCGGCGGGTCCGCCGCCGGGCGATCCTGGCCGCGGTGGCGGTCACCGTGGTGCTGGCCACCATCGGGGCCGTCGCCACGGCGCTGAAGCCGGCCGGCGGTGACACCGACGCCCGGCTGGCGGCGGACGGCGGGCCGTCCGCCGGATCCCCGGCCCCGGGCGGCATCGGCTCGCCCTCCTCCCCCGCGCCGGCCTCCACCCCCCGGCCTCCACCGCCCCGGCCGTGGACCCGGGCAGGGGCACGGGCACCGGCACGGGCACGCCGGGGCCGACCGGCGGGACGGACACGAGCGCTCCGATCAAGGTTGCGGTGAAGCCTTCCGGGTGGGACACCGCCTGCGACCAGTACCTGGTCGACCGCCCGCCGTCCGAAGTCCCTCGGCCGCCCCAGGTGGCGGACGTGGCGGCCTGGACCGCCCGGCTCGGGGCCGTCCCCGGCCACTACCAGTCGATCGAGCTCGTCGTCCAGGGCACCGGTAGGGACACGGTGGTGCTGACGGGCCTCAACGTCCGGGTCACCCGGATCGGGGCTCCCCTCGCCTGGAACGCCTACTCCATGGGCGAGGGCTGCGGCGGCGGGGTCGACGTCCTCTCCTACGACCTCGATCTGGACGCGGCCCGCCCGCGGCCGGTCGTGACCGAGGGCAGCACCGGCCTGCCGGTCAAGGTGAGCGAGGGCGACCCGGAGGTCATCGAGGTCACCGCCGTGACCACCTCCCACGACGTGTCCTGGTACCTGGAACTGGAGTGGGCCAGCGGCGACCGGCGGGGGACGCTCCCCGTGGACCTCGGCCACGGCACGCCGTTCCGCACGAGTGCGGTGAAGGGCCGGCCGCTGTACGTCCACCCGATCGGCGGACACGCCTGGGAGCCGAGCCCGTTCCAGCCGTGACGGCGGAGCGGCGGAAGAGGGCGACCGCTTCGCCGTCGGCGGCGGGTTGATGCTCGCGATGATCATGAGACTGGCCACGCTCGTCGGCTGACCCCCGCCGCACCGTCCCGCGCGCGCTCGTCGGATCGGTCGTGGCGGCCGGACTGCTGGGCATGCAATCAGCACCGACGGCTCACAGGTCTCGGCCATCATGCGGTGGCGGCTCGGCCCGGCGACGGAGAAGACGCTGCTGGTCGCGATCACCCCCGCGTTCTTCGGTGCGGGGCTCGTCGTGCCGGTCGCCTGCTCTTCGTCACCTGGAGGTCCGACCCCGAGTCGCCGGAGACCGAGCCGGGAGAGGTGGACGCCTTCAAGCACTGACGCGGAGGCGAGAGCGTCCGCCGCACCGGGCGCGGGGGTCGTCCCCTCGGCACCCTCAACCCGGTACCCGGCTCCGGGCAACGGGCTCCGGCCTCCGGGCCGAAACGCCGCAGGGTCACCACCGCACGAACACCGAGCGGGCCGGCCACGGGGCCGACGCCCCGGCCGACGACGAGCACGGACAGGCGCACCGCGGTGGCACCGGTGTCCTCAGGATCCAGGTGGCCCCGGCCGCCGCGCCCGGGACGGGCCGGGGCGTGGGTGGCGGTGTCGGGACCGGCCACGTGTTCCGTGTCGTCCACGGGCTCGTCCACTGGCTCGTCCACCCGGCGGGCGTGACAACGGGGTGGGGCGTACGGACGACCCGGGCGGGGCGGGCGGGCCGCGCGGGTGCGATGGGGTTCGTGGTCAGGCAGGTCACAGCGTTCATGCCACCCTCCAAGTGCCGTCGACGGTCGTGCCCGTCGCGAGCGGGGACGGCCGCGGGGTACCGGGAGTTCCGGCCGGCGCCTCGGCGGGACCGCAGAGGCGAGCCGGCCGACCGTCCTGTCATTCACGCTAGCCACGGGGCGACGGCAGACCGTGGTACCCGGGGCGGAACCTCGCGGTCGGGGCGGTACCTGGGTCCTACGCCGGACGGGTGCGGACGCCCGGTGGCGCGGTGCCCGGGTGGCGCGGTGCCGGGTGCGATCGCCGGCGTCCACCAGGTCGCCCGGCTGTCACCGGTCACCGGCATCGGCGCGCGCGAGCGCGAGCGGTACGGGCCGCCGGCCGTTGCTGAAGGAACGCTGAAGACCTGAAGCCACCTTCAGCTGTAGTGCCCCGTGACCTGCCACTCTGGGGACATGCGAGTACTGGTGGAGGGCGAAGGCCGGCCGGCCCGGGCGGGGCGGCACGGCCGGACGGCCGCAGGATCCGTGACCGGCGGAGCCCCCGGACGCGCCGAGCCGCAGCCCGTCGGTGGGGCCGGCCACCGGCCGGCGGTGGAACATGGCTGAACCGACCCGGCCCGGCCCGCTCGGACCGATCCACCGCCACGCGCGTGCCGCGCTGCACCGCCTCACCCGGCATCCCCGCGTCGCCCCCCTGGTCGAGCGCCTGGCGCCCCGCTCCGTCCGGACCCGCACCACCCTCGCCGCCTGCGCCAGCGTCGCCTTCGTCCTGCTCGCCGCATCCGCCGCCGTACTCCTGCTGCTGCGCGCCAACCTCGAACGCACCGTGGAGGCGGGCGCCCGCGAGCAGGCCCAGGTCGTCGCCCGGCTCGCCGGCGACGGCCACCTCACCACACCGCTGCCGCTGGACCACGACACCGACTTCATCCAGGTCACCGACTCGGCCGGCCGGGTCCTCGCCGCCAGCCAGAACCTCACCGGACACCCCGCCCTCGCCCCCACCGCGACCAGGGACGGCCACGACACCTTCGACCTCCACGCCCTCGGCGAGGAGCACCACCAACGCGTGACGACCCTCACCGCCGACACCCCCACCGGCCCGGTCACCATCCGCGTCGGAGCCTCCCTGCGCACCGCCGACACCGCCGAGGACCTCACGACCGCCGCGCTGGCCGGCCTCAGCGCCGTCCTGCTGCTCACCGTCGCCACCCTCACCTGGCGGGCGACGGGCCGGGCCCTGGCCCCGGTCGAGGCCATCCGCGCCGAGGTCGCCGCCATCGGCGACCGCGACCTCGACCGGCGGGTCCCCGAACCCCGCAGCGACGACGAGATCGCCCGCCTGGCAGGCACCATGAACGCCATGCTCGACCGCCTGGAGACCGCCGGCGCCCGGCAGCGCCGCTTCATCGCCGACGCCTCGCACGAACTGCGCAGCCCCCTCGCCGTCCTGCGCACCCAGTTGGAGGTCGCCCTCACCCACCCGGACCCCGCGGTGCGCACCGACCTCGTCGCCGGGGCCCTGGAGGACACCGGACGCCTCCAGTCCCTCGCCACCGACCTCCTGCTCCTCGCCCGCCTCGACGCCACCGGCAGCGACCGCCCGGAGCAGCCGGTCGACCTCACCGAACTCGTCCGCACCACCGTGGAAGGCCGCGGGCCCCGACCCCACCCGGTCGTCCCGCACACCGAGGACGGGATCACGGTCGCGGGCAACCCCCTGTGGCTCGGCCGGCTGCTGACCAACCTGCTCGACAACGCCCAACGCCACGCCCGCGACCGCGTCACCGTCCGGCTGTCCCCCGATCCCGGCACCGGGCACGCCGTCCTCGACGTGGCCAACGACGGCCCCCTGATCGCTCCCGCCGACCGGGAGAGGATCTTCGAACGCTTCACCCGCCTGGACGACGCCCGCAGTCGCGACGACGGGGGCACCGGGCTGGGCCTGCCCATCGCCCGCGACATCGCCGCCATCCACGGCGGCACCCTGACCGTCGAGGACGGACCGGACGGCACCACGTTCCGCACCCGCCTGCCCGGCGCCGGGCTCTGACCCGCAGCCGGCGGGCCCCGGGAGGGGCCGGGGCCCGTCCCGGCGGATCCGGCCGGGCAGGCCCTGGGTGACGGCCCCCGTGGCGGCCGGTCAGCCCCCGTCGGCGGCGAGCCGGTAGCCGGCGCCGCGGACGGTCTGCACCGCGGCCCGCCCGAAGGGGGTGTCGATCTTGCGGCGGAGGGCGCTGACGTGGACCTCGACCGTGTTGGGATCGCTGTCCAGGGCACTGTCCCAGACGGCGTCGAGGATCTCCCGTTTGGACACGGCTTCGCCGGCGCGGCGGGCGAGGTGATCCAGCACGGCGAACTCGCGGGGGGTGAGGGCGATCACCGTCCCGGCCCTGGTGCAGGTGCGGGCCGCGGAGTCGACGACGAGGTCGCCCAGGACGGTGCGGCGCGGCGCGCGGCTGCCGATCCGGCGGGCCAGCGCCTTGAGGCGGGCCACCAGGACGACGAAGGAGAACGGCTTCGACAGGTAGTCGTCGGCCCCCGTGTCCAGCGCCTCGGCCTCGTCCCATTCACCGTCCTTGGCGGTGAGCATGAGGATGCCGACGTCGCTGCCGGCGGCTCGTAGCCGCGAGCACACCCGGTAGCCGTTGAGACCGGGCAGCATGATGTCGAGCACGATCACGTCGTAGCTGTGGTCCATGGCCTTGGCCAGGCCGGTCAGCCCGTCGTGCGCCAGATCGACGGTGAACCCCTCCGCGGCCAGTCCGAGCTGAACCGCCCGGGCCAGCCGGCGTTCGTCCTCCACCACCAGTACGCGCATGCCCACCAGGGTGACAGGTCCCGCGGGCGGGAAGCTGAAGGCGTCTTCAGATCTTCAGCCGATCTTCAGCAACTCCCCGACAAGCTGGCCATGTCGCCCGGGTACGGACCCGGGCCCGTCGAGGATCGGGGTGGGTACCGTGAGCGAGCCCATGGGAACAGGGGATCGACCGGAGCCGGCGAAGGCCGCGGACAGGACCGGCACCGGTTCCGGCCGCGCCGGACGCTGGGTGCGTGGCCGGACGGGGCGCTGGGTCGCGGCCGGCGCGGCGGTGATCGTGCTGGGCGGCGGCGCCGCGGCGGTGGCCCTCCACCACGAGGGCGAGGACCGCGGCGACCGCAAGATCGCGGGCGAGCGGGAGCGGCACGACGGCCGGGACCGCCGGGACGGCGACGAGCGTGGAGCGCAGCACCAGGGCGACCGCGCGGAGCCGGGTCGGCGCACGAACGAGGTGCCCGCCCCGCTGCCGTCGACCGACGCCGCGGACGCGGTGACCAAGGCTTCGTCGGCGGTGCCCGGCGGCAAGGTCGAGTCGCTGTCCCCGGCCACCGAGCAGAGCGGCGGCCGCGCCTGGCAGGCCGTGGTGCTCGGGCCGGACGGGGTGCGCCACCTGGTGACGCTGGACGGCACCAGCGGCGCCGTCACCGGCAACACCGTGCTGCGCGGCTGACCCACCGCACGGGGCGACCCGGCGCCGGGCACCGGGACCGGGCCGGTCGGCCTCGTCCTCGCGGCCGCCGTCGTCGTCGCGGCCGCGACCGTCACGGCCACGGCGACCGTCCGCGGCATCCACCGGACCTACTCCCTCCACTCCCCCGAAGAAGGGCGCAGATGATGAACCCGTCGTCGAGCCTGCTGGCTCTCAACCCGCTGGACGCGGGATCCCTCCTCGGCGCCTTCGGCGCCCTGGGCATCGCCGTCGTGCTGTTCGCGGAGACCGGCCTGCTGGTCGGCTTCTTCCTGCCCGGCGACTCGCTGCTCTTCACGGCGGGCCTGCTGTGCACCACCGGTGCGCACAGCGGCCCGCACCTGGAGCTGGCCCAGGTCCTCGCCGCCTCCGCGGTCGGCGCCCTCGCCGGAGCCCAGGTCGGGTACGTGCTCGGCCGGCGCGGCGGCCGCACGCTGCTGGCCCGCTCCCGCAACAAGCGCCTGCACGACGGGGCGCTGCGGGCCGAGGAGATCCTGCACCGCTACGGGCACGCGAAGGCCGTCGTACTGGCGCGCTTCGTCCCGGTGGTGCGCACCGTCCTCAACCCCCTCGCGGGCGCGCTCGGCGTGAGTTCCCGCACGTTCACGCTCTGGCAGGTCGTCGGCGGCCTGCTGTGGACCTTCGGCCTCGTCCTGGCCGGCTACGCGCTGGGTTCCTCGGTGCCGAACGTCGACCACTACCTGCTGCCGATCGTCGCCGTGGTGGTCGCGGTGTCCCTGCTGCCGCTCGTGCTGGAACTGCTCCGCTCGCGCCGACAGGCCGGCGCCCGATGACGGCCAGCCCCCGCGCGCTCGCCTTCGACGGCCGCCCGCTCGACGGCCGCCTCTATCTGGAGATCGACCACTGGGCCCAGCACCTTCCCGCCCCGGTGCGGGCGGTGATCGCGGCGTTCTCGGCCTACGGCCTGGGCCTGCTGGCCGTCCTGATGCTCGCGGCGTGGTGGCGGGCCCGGCGCGCGGACAGCACCGCGATGGCCCGGGCCGTCGCCGCCCCGCTGTGCGTGGTCGTGGCGTTCGTGGCCGACACCCTGCTCAAGGGCCTGCTGCGGGAGCCCCGTCCGTGTCAGGTCCTGCCCGCCGCGCCGACGCTGGAGGCCTGCCCCGGCGCCGGCGACTGGGCCCTGCCCAGCAACCACACCGTCATCGTCTTCGCGGGCGCGGCGGTGCTGTGGCTGGTGGACCGGCGCATCGGCGCCGCGGCGGCGCTCCTGGCCGTGGCGATGGGCGCGTCCCGGGTGGTGGTCGGCGTGCACTACCCCCACGACGTGCTGCTCGGCGCCGTGGTCGGCACGGCCACGGGCCTGGGCCTCGGTCTCCTCGCCGCGCGCGGCCGCCACCTGGTCGCCCGCCTGGGTGACGGCTCGCTGCGCTGGTGGATCACCGCCTGACCGCGGGCGACCGCCGTGGTGCCCTGTCCGGCACCGGAGGTCCTCCCCCGCCCGGTCACCCGGGCCGGGTCAGCCCCAGGTCGTAGGCGAGGATCACGGCCTGCACCCGGTCCCGGGCGCCGATCTTGGCCAGGACCCGGCCGACGTGCGTCTTGACGGTGGATTCGGCGAGGACCAGGCGCTGGGCGATCTCGCCGTTGGTCCAGCCCCGGGCCATGGCGACCAGGATCTCCCGCTCCCGTCCGGTCAACGCCGCCAGCCGCGGGTCGTCGGCCGGGCCCTCACCCGGCCCGCGCACCGGAAGGTGGTGCGCATAGGTGTCGAGCAGCCGCCTGGTCAGCCCGGGGGCGATCACCGCGTCGCCCGAGGCGACCGCGCGGATGCCGGCCAGCAGTTCCTCCGGCAGGGCGTCCTTGAGCAGGAAGCCGCTGGCCCCGGCCCGCAGCGCCGCGTGGGCGTACTCGTCCATGTCGAAGGTGGTCAGCACCAGGACCCGGCTGCGGCCGCCCGCGGCCACGATCCGGCGGGTGGCCTCGATCCCGTCCATGCCCGGCATCCGGACGTCCATCAGCACCACGTCGGGCCGCAGTTCGGCGGCCCGGCGCACCGCGTCGGCCCCGTGCCCGGCCTCGCCCACCACCTCGGTCCCGGGGCTGCTCTCCAGCAGCATCCGGAAGCCCAGTCGCTGGAGCGGCTGGTCGTCGACGATCAGCACGGTGGTCACGGCGCGGAGCCTCCGGGGTCGGCGGGCGGGGTGAGACTGAGCAGCGCCTCGACCGTCCAGCCGCCGCCCGCCGCGGGGCCGGAGAGGACCGTCCCGCCGTAGAGGGCCGCGCGCTCGCGCATGCCCGCCAGGCCGTGCCCCTCCTCGTTGGGCGGTGCGGCGCCGGGGCCGTCGGGCGGGCCGGAGTCCTGGACGCGGATCAGCACCGTACGGGCCTGGACCGCGACCTGGAGTTCGGCACGGGTGCGGGTGCCCGCGTGCTTGAGGGTGTTGGTGAGGGCTTCCTGCACGATCCGGTAGACGGTCAGCTGGGCCGCCCGGTCGAGCGCCTCCAAGTCCCCGCTGGTCCGGTAGCGGACGTGTGGACCGGCGGCCCGCACCCGTTCGCAGAGTTCGTCGAGGTCGGCGACGCCGGGCTGCGGGCTGAGCTCGGGCCCCTGCCGCTGCTCGCGGAGCACGCCGAGCATCCGGCGCATCTCGCCGAGCGCCTGCCGTCCGGTGCCGGCGATCAGCTGCAACGCCTCCTTGGCCCGCCCGGGGTTGAGCTCCGCCGCGTACGCGCCGCCGTCGGCGAGGCCGATGATCACCGACAGGTTGTGGCCGATGATGTCGTGCATCTCGCGGGCCACCCGGGCCCGCTCGGTCGCGGCGGCCAGCTCGGTGCGCTGGTCGCGCTCGATCTCCAGCCGGACGGCGCGCTCGCGCAGGGCGGCCAGGTGCGCCTGGCGGATCCGCAGCACCAGTCCGAGCGCGACGGACGCGGTGGCGGCGCTGGCGAGGAAGAAGAGGGCGTCGCCGAAGAACACCGCGCTGGACAGCCGCACGGCGGCCACCCCGAGTGCCGCGGCCATCACCGCACAGGCCCAGGGCAGGTGCCGCAGCCGGCCGTGCAGCGCCAGGCTGTACAGCGCGATCAGCAGCGCCACGTCGGCGCGCAGCCAGACCATCGCGGCCCACTGCGCCGTGAACACCGCCACGATCACCGCGAAGGTCGCCGACGGTGCCCTACGGCGCCACCACAGCGGCAGCACCAGCGCGAGCTGCCACAGCACGGTGGCCGGGCCCGACAGGTGCGCGATCCGGACCCGCAGCTGGTGCGGCCCGCCCTCGTGCACCAGGTCCGGCACGCAGAACAGCAGGAGGACGGCGGCCACCACCGCCGTGTCGAGCAGCCACGGGCGCCGTTCGTCCAGCCCGCGGAGCCGCTGGCCGAACCGGGCCAGCCGGACCACCACGGGGTGCGCCCACAGCGTTTCGAGTCCCTGGGGCGGCGGCGCCGGGGCGGTGGCGGGGCCGGCCGGGGTGCCGGAGCGGTCAGTGGTCACGGAGGTCACCTGTCCATAGTGGGCGATGGCCGGCGGCCCGCCGCCGAAGCGTGCCGCCGGCCGCCGCCCGGTGCCGGGCGTCAGGCGTCCGTGCGCACCAGGCGCCGGGCCGCGGCGCCCAGCGCCAGCGCGGCCCAGGCGAGCAGGACCAGCAGTCCGGCGGTCGGGCTCAGCACGGTGCTGTCGTGGTGCAGGGTGAACATCGCCTCCCCCGCGTTGCTGGGCAGGTAGGGGCCGATGTGGTCCTGCCAGGAGGTGGGCAGCAGGCTGACCAGGCCGGGGATCAGCATCAGCACGGCGACCAGCAGCGAGATCCCGCCCGCCACCGAGCGCAGCAGCGCACCGAGGGCCGCGCCGAGCACGCCGACCAGCGCCAGGTAGAGGCCCGCGCCGAGCAGGCTGCGCACCACGCCGGGGTCGGAGAGGGTGAGCGCGGCCGGGGTCCCGGCGACGATCCCGCTGCCGATCAGGAAGGAGACGAACGCACCTGCCGTGCCGACGACCAGGGCGACCGCCCAGTGGACGGCGGCCTTGGACCACAGCACCGGCAGCCGGCGCGGTACGGCGGCCAGGGTCGAGCGGATCATCCCGGTGGAGTACTCACCGGCGGTGACCAGCACTCCCAGCACGCCCAGCGCGAGCTGGCCGAAGTTGGTGCCGAACAGGGACAGCCGGACGGCCGTGGCACCGGCGAAGTCCCGGTCCAGATGCCCGCCGGAGGTGATCCGGTGCTTGTACTGCGCGGAGGCGATGATCCCGAAGGCGATCACGAAGAGCAGCGCCAGGCCCAGGGTGATCCAGGTGGAGCGCAGCGACCACAGCTTGGCCCACTCGGCGCGCAGCACCCGGCGGCCGGTGACCCGGTACGCCGGGCGGGCGGGGCGGGCCTCGGACGGCTCCGCGGGGTGGATCGGGGCGATGGTGGTCATGCCACCCTCCCAGGGGTCTCGATACCGGTGGTGGTCCCGTGGTACTCGACGGCGTCCCTGGTCAGGTCCATGAACGCCTCCTCCAGGGACACCGCCCTGGCGGTCAGCTCGAACAGCGCGATGCCGTGCTCGGCGGCCGTCAGCCCTATCGAACGGGGGGTCAGGCCGGTCACCTGGAGCTCCTCCGACCCGGCCCGGCCGGTGATCTCGACGCCGGGCCCGGCCAGCACCTCACGCAGCCTCGCCGGATCGGCGGTGGCGACCTTGACGGTGTCGCCGCCGGCCTGCCGGACCAGCTCCTGCACCGTGGTGTCGGCGAGCAGCCGGCCGCGCCCGACGATGATCAGGTGCTCGGCGACCAGCGCCACCTCGCTCATCAGGTGCGAGGAGACGAAGACCGTACGGCCCTCGGCGGCGAGGGCGGTCAGCAGGTTGCGGATCCAGAGCACGCCCTCCGGGTCCAGTCCGTTGACCGGCTCGTCCAGCATCACCGTGGCCGGGTCCCCGAGCAGCGCGGCGGCGATGCCCAGCCGCTGGCCCATGCCGAGCGAGAACGCGCCGGCGCGCTTCTTCGCCACCGTGCGCAGCCCGGTCAGCTCGATCACCTCGTCGACCCGGCGGCGTGGGATGCCGTGCGTGTAGGCCTGGGCCATCAGGTGGTCGAAGGCGGAGCGCCCCGGGTGGATCGACTTGGCCTCCAGCAGCGCGCCGACCTCCTGCAACGGGGAGGCGTGCTCGGCGTACCGGCGGCCGTTGACCGTCACCGTCCCCGCCGTCGGGGCGTCCAGGCCGACGATCATCCGCATGGTGGTGGACTTGCCGGCCCCGTTGGGGCCCAGGAAGCCGGTGACCGAACCCGGTCTGACCGTGAAGTCCAGCCGGTCGACCGCCGTCTTCTCGCCGTACCGCTTGGTCAGCTGGTGCGCCTCGATCATCGGTGCTCCCTCGCGCTCGGGGCGCCGGCCGTCCCGGGCCGCCTCACCGGCCACGCTAGACGCGCCCGCCCCGCGAACCGTGGTACCCGGGGCGGGAACCTCCCCCGGCCGGTGGTACCGCGGTACTACGCCACCTGCGGCGCGACCTTCGGCGGGCCGGCGTCGGGCGGCCTCGGACCGAGCGGCCGGCCGCCTGGCCCCCGTCGCCCGGGAAACACGACGGCGATGCCCCGACGCCGCAACAGGCGGCGGATCGCCCGAGCATCGATGCGCACTCGTCGAGTACCGGGGCGGTACTCGCGGTCGGAGGCGGGTCGGGCACGGGCGGATCCGGCTTGGCCGGAACCGTGAGGACGGTCGGTGCGTCCCGCCTACGGGTGGGGCGTGCTGCCGGGCCGGAGCGTGTCGGGAGGGGTGATCCGGTCGGCCTGGGCCTGCATCGTCGTCCGGACGGCTGGACTCGGCGTGTTGACGAGCGCCGTGGTGTCGCTGGTGAGGCTGAAGCGTTCGGCCCGCCCCTGCTGACTCGCGAAGCAGGCCGTGCCACCACCCCGTGGTCGACGCGGCGCGCTCCGGAAGGCGCGTCGGGACCCGGGGACGACGTGCGTGCCGTGGTCCCGCCCGGGTGCCGATCGACCGCGGCACCGGTCGTACGGTCGACGCCGCAGGGCCGGTCGGGCCCCGTGCCGGGGACCGTTCGGCACATGACGGGTCCACCGCCCGGTGGTGCCATGGAGGCACGGGAACCGGGCAGCGCCCCCGCGTTGCGCCGAACCAGGGAGGACGGCATGAGAGCCACCGTGGGAGACCGCATCATCGTCCAGGGCACGAGGCCGGGCACAACCCGTAGGGACGGGGAGATCGTCGCCCTGCACCATCCGGACGGGAGCCCCCCGTACGACGTGCGCTGGTCGGAAGACGGCCGGGTGACCGAGTACTTCCCGGGGCCGGACGCCCGGATCCACCAGATCGACCACGAGTCCGTGGCGCCCCAGCCGCATCTGTTCGCCGACTGAAGGGTGGCCCCACGGCACTCGGTGCCTGGCGTGGAAGCGGGTTCCGGGCACGGCGGGCGTGCCCGTCCGAGCCGAACAGCCGATCTGCACAAAGGACTTCCAGCACCAACCGACGGTGACGAAAGGCTACGACGATGCATGCTGTGATCGTGTACGAGAGCATGTACGGCAACACCAGGGAGATCGCCGAAGCGATCGCCGAAGGCGTCCACCAGGCCGACCCCGCCGCGGCCGTCGACTGCATCCCGGTGGCCGAGGCCAACAGTGACGCCACCCGCTCCGCGGACCTGTTGGTGGTGGGCGGGCCGACCCACATGCACGGCATGTCCTCCGGCCTCAGCCGCCGGATGGCCGCTTCGGCCGAGGGGCACAAGGAGGGCCGCGAAGAGGCCGCCGCCGAAGCGCGGGAGACCGTCGAGGGACCGGGTCTGCGGGCCTGGTTCCATGACCTTCCGGCGACCGATCCCGGAACCTACGCCGCCGCCTTCGACACCCGCGTCGACGCGCCCCGGTCCGGCGGCGCGGCCAACGGCATCGCCCACCGGCTCTCCCGTCACCGCTTCGACGTGGTGGCCGAGCCGGAGGGTTTCATCGTGGAGGGCAACGACGGTCCCCTGCGCGCCGGCGAGCTCGACCGGGCCCGGGCCTGGGGCGCCGGACTCGTCTGAGTCCGATCGTCCGGCGCGAGCGGCGCGCGCCGCCGTCCACATGGGCGAACCCATCCTCATGGATGCCGAGTTCGACAGGCGACGCCGGGCCGTCCGCTCCTTCCTGACGGACCTTCCATTCGTGATCGAGTCCACTGGTCCACGCCTCACCAGCACGGAGGCCGAACCGCTCCACCTTCTCACCGTCGTCCTTCACCACGAGCTGCCGGCTTCACCACGAGGTGCCGGCGGGGCGGCACTCGGACATGGTCACTCATGGTCGGCCCGCGCTTCACCGGGTGCTCGCCACAGGCCCCCGTCACCCGCTGGGCGGAAGCCTCCACCGTGCCGGCCCGGCGGCTGACGGTAGCGAAGGAGCGAGGTACCGGGGCAGGCCGGAGGTCCCCCGCCGGGTGCCGTCGGCCAGGACGGCGAGGGCTTCCGTCCCCCGGCTCCGTTCGACCCGGTCAAGGGCGCGCGCGGGGCCCATGGCAAATGCGGCGGTGGCCCAGGCGTCCGTGCGGGCGAGGTGACGGCCGACCAGGGTGAGCGAGAGCATGCCCTCGGCCGGGCGGCCGGTGTGGGGGTCGATGATGTGGGCCCCGCGTTCCGTGACCCCGGAGGTGGCTACCGCGAGGTCGTGGCCGGTCAGGACCGCGGCGAGGCCGCCAGGGCGCAGGGGGTCGGCGACGCCGATCCGCCACGGGCCGCCGCAGGTCTGGATGTCACCGCCGCCGCCCACGCTGTGCCGGGTGGAGCCGGCCGCTCGCAGGTCGCGGGAGGCCTCCTCGACGGCCCAGCCCTTCACCCACCCGCTCGGGTCGAGCCGGCCCCCCGGGTGGTCGGTGAACCAGCCGTCGGTCTCGGCCGCGGTCTCGCGGCACCGCTCCAGCACCTCGGCGACATCCGGATCGCACTGGGCGAGTGTCAGTTCGCCGCGCCCGAGCCTGCTGATGTCGGACGTGGGCCGGTAGGTGGAGAACACCTCGTCGATCCGGTGCAACCTGCGGACGATCCGGCGCAGCGCAGGGCCCGTCTCGGCGGTGGGGTCGTGGACGGTGAACGAGAACACCGTCCCCATGACGTGTTCGGCGTGCCTGAACACGGCCGGCGGCGCGGCGGGGGCGTCGGCGGCCACCGTCACAGTCCGGCCTGGTCGAGGGCGCTCTGCAAGGACCGGGTGTACCCGTCGCTGGTGTAGGTCGCGCCCGAGACGGCGTCGATGTGCGCGCTCTGGGCGGTGATCGCCTCCTGGTTGAGCTGCGGCAGCGCGAAACCGTTGATCTCCTGGTCGCGGCGGTCGCGGTTGGGGTACCGGATCACGTCGATCTTCGAGATCCTGCTGCCGTCCAGGGTGACCTTGACCTGGACGGCTCCGTAGCGGGTGTTGGCCGCGTCGCCGGTCACCGAGCGCGAGGCACCGGTGGTGACCTGGGCGGACGGCGCCGACGGAGCCGGTGCGGAGGCCGCGGGCGCGGACGTGGCCGCCGGGGCCGGTCCGGCTGAGCCGCCGGAACTGATGACACCGCCGCCCGTGGCCGTGTCGTGCGGTTTGAGCGAGAGCAGCAGGATCACCCCTGCCACGGTGGCACTGCTGGTGATGACTGCTCTGCGCACGGGACTTCTCCTCGACGGTCGGGTGGTTCGGGACTGCCGGCGGGTCGGAGCCGGCGGGTCAGAGTTCGAAGGATTCGAGGTGGATGCGCGAGCGGCGGACCCCGGCGGTCCGCAGGGCCCGTACGGCCTCGGTGGCGAAGGCCGGCGGTCCGCACAGGTAGACCTCGTGGGCGGCGAGGTCCGGCACGAGCCCGCTGAGCGCGGCACCCAGGTCGCCGATCCGGGCCCGGGTGCCGAGCAGTTCGTGCGCCCGGGCCCCGCGGTCGGCGGCGATGCTCGCCAGTTCGTCCCGGAAGAGCACGTCCTGCGGCCGGCGGGCGCGCTGGACGAGGGTGACCCGGCCGGGCAGGGTCTCGAACAGGGCCCGTAGCGGGGTGATCCCGACGCCGGCCCCGAGCAGCAGCACCTTTCGCCCCCGGCGCTGCCCGGCGGTGAACGCTCCGTACGGGCCCTCGGCGTGCACGCGGGTGCCGGGCTTCAGCCGGGCGACGGCGGCACTGTGACCGCCGAGGTCCTTGACGGTGAAGCGCAGGTACCGCGGGTGCGGCGGCGCGGAGAGCGAGTACGGGTTGGCCGCCCAGCGGAGACCGGGGGCCTGGAACTGGAGACGGAAGAACTGGCCTGCCTCGGCTCCGAGTTGGTCCAGGCGCTCGCCGGTGACGAACAGCGAGACCACCCCCGGGCCCTCGGGCCGGACTTCGGCGACCCGCATCCGGTGACGGCGGTCGCACAGGAACGGGACGGCGAGGCGGTACCAGCCGAGCAGGGCGGCGGTGCCCAGGTAGAGCGCGTACCAGGCGGCGCGCTCGGGGCCGCCCCCGAGGTCGGCGCCGTCGGCCAGCTGGTGGCCGAAGCCGAGTGCCACGGCCAGGTACGTCGCCAGGTGCAGGTAGTACCAGACCTCGTAGCTCACCCGGCGGCGGGCGGCCCGCGCGCTCACCAGGCCGGTGCCGAACATGATCAGGGTGGCCAGCGTCGCCTTGATCATCTCGGGGTAGTGGAACACCAGCCGCACACCCTCACCGACCAGCCCGCGTCCGTCGGTCAGCGCGTAGCCCCAGGTGATGGTCAGGACGTGCACGGCGACCAGACCGACCAGGTAGCGACCGCCGGCCGCGTGCCAGCGGGCCAGGCGGTCCGCACCCACCTCGCGTTCCAGCAGGGGTATGCGGGCCATCAGGAGCAGCAGGACCGGGGCGGCGTACCCGGCCAGCAGCCCGGTGATCCGCCCGGCGCCGGTGAGCCAGTCCGCCGTGCCGCTCACTCCGGCCGTGCCCTGCCACCAGATCGTCAGGACTCCGGCGGCACCGACCGCGATCGCGGCCTGCACGGCCCGTGCCACCGCGCCCGGCGGGAGGGCCCGCCCGGGCGTGCCGTGTCGGGCCGGGCTCGCCGGCCGGGTGCCGCGCGTCCGTGTCGGTGCGCCCATCCCGACCTCCTCGCCTTCGCTGTCGCTGTCGCTGTCGCTGTCGCTGTCGGCCACCCTGGCACCGCAAGCTCTCAGTTCCCTCTGAACGTGACCCTGCCGATCCCCGCCGGTCGGCGCGTTCTCGCAGGTCAGGGACGTCCCGCCGGACCGTCGGGCAGAAGTGGATCTCATCGGCTTCTCATCGGGGAGCGAGATTGGATCCAGCCGCCACCCCCAGAGCCCTTGGACCCACATGGACACCGCCCCCGCCGCCGCCCGGTCACCCTGGCGGATCCTGGTCGTGGACGACGAGCCCGACCTGGTCGAGGTGCTCTGCGGAGCGCTCAGGTACGAGGGCTGGCAGGCGCGGGGCGCCGAGGACGGGCCGAGCGCCGTGGCGCTCGCCGCCGAGTGGGACCCGCACGCCGTGGTGCTGGACATGATGCTCCCCGACCTCGACGGCATGCAGGTGCTGGAGCGGATCCACGCCACCCGGCCCGAGGTGCGCGTGCTCTTCCTCACCGCCAAGGACGCCGTGGAGGACCGGATCGCCGCGCTGGCCGCCGGCGGGGACGACTACGTCACCAAGCCCTTCAGCCTCGCCGAGGTGGTGGTGCGCCTTCGCGGCCTGCTGCGCAGAGCGGCCCCCTCGCAGTCCGGGCAGGCCGGCCCCCCGGCGCACGCCCTGGTCCTGGGGGATCTGGTGCTGGACGAGCAGGCCAGGGAGGTCACTCGTGCCGGGGACACCGTCGACCTGAGCCCCACCGAGTTCGCCCTGCTCCACCTCCTGATGCGCCACCCCCGGCAGGTGTTGAGCAAAGCGCAGATCCTGGACGCCGTCTGGTCGTACGACTTCGGCGGCCAGGCCCATGTCGTCGAGCTGTACATCAGCTACCTGCGCAAGAAGATCGACGCCGGCCGGCCACCGATGATCCATACCGTCCGCGGCGCCGGCTACCTGCTCAAGGCACCGCAGTGATCGGCCCGAGGGCGCGCCGGGCCGCCGTACGCCTGCCCGTGCCGCGTACCCTGCGGGCCCGTCTGATCGCCGGCCTGCTCGCGCTGCTCCTGCTCACCTGCGGCGGCGTCGCCCTCGCCACCACCGACGCGCTGCGTCACTTCCTGGTCGCCCGCCTGGACCAACAGCTCTCCGACACCTCCGGCCGCTACGCCGCGAGCCTGGAACACCGGGACAGCCGGGCCCCGGGTGCCACCGGGAGCCGCAGTGACACCCGGGCCCAGGCACCGGGCACCTTCGGCGCCAGGCTGCTCGACGGGAGGGTGACCACCGCCGGGGTGGTCGACGGCGACGCCGACGACGCCGAGGTGGCCGCCGGTAACGCCCCGGCCGACACCGACGACCTGGTCCAACTGACCTCCACCGACCAGCGGTCCCTCGCCGCGCTGCCGGTCGACGGCGCGGCCCGAAGCGTGCACCTGTCCGGACTCGGTGGCTACCGGCTGCGCGCCATCGCCGGCCAGGACGGCGACGTCCTGGTCACCGGCCTGCCACTCCATCCGGTGGAGGCCACGACCCATCAGCTGATCAGCGTGGAACTGGTGGTGTTCGGCGCCGCACTGGCAGCCGCCACCGCGGCCGGCGCGTTCTGGATCCGCCTCTCGCTGCGCCCGCTCGGGCGCGTCGTGGCAGCGGCCGAGCACGTCGGGGCCCTGCCGCTGGCGAACGGGGAGGTCGAGCTCGATGTCCGGGTGAAGGACGACGACAGCCGCACCGAGGTCGGGCGGGTCGGTGCGGCCCTCAACCGCATGCTGGGCCACATCGAGGACGCCCTCGCCCAGCGCCAGGCCGTGGAGGAGCGGTTGCGCGCGTTCGCCGCGGACGCCAGTCATGAACTGCGCACCCCGGTGGCCACCGTCCGGGGCCATGCCGAACTGGCGCTACGGCACCAGGGCCCGATGGCCGAGCCGGTACGCCACTCGCTCATCCGCATCGACGCGGAGTCCCGGCGGATGGGCGCCATCGTCGAGGACCTGCTCCTGCTGGCCCGGCTCGACGCCGGCCGGCCACTGGCACCCGGCAGCGTCGACCTGACCCGGCTGGCCCTGGACTGCACCGACGACGCCCGCGCCGCCGGACCGCGTCACCGCTGGCGGCTCGTCCTGCCCGAGGAGCCGGTCACCGTCCCCGGGGACGGTGACCGGCTGCGCCAGGTGGTGGCCAACCTGCTCACCAACGCCCGCACCCACACCCCCGACGGCACCGAGGTCACCCTGACACTCGGACGGGAAGAGGGCCGGGTGCTGCTGACCGTCACCGACACCGGCCCCGGGGTCGACCCTGAGATCGCCCCCAGGGTCTTCGAACGCTTCGTACGCGGCGACCGGGCCCGCGCCCGGACGCACGGGAGCACCGGTCTCGGACTGGCGATCGTCGATGCCGTCGTAGCCGCCCACGGCGGCACCGTGGCGCTCACCAGCCACCCCGGGAAGAGCACCTTCACCGTGGCACTGCCTTCGGGGACACAGCCGTCCCGGCCCGAGCCGGCCGGGGCATGACAGGCGAGGCACCTCCGTGAGGCGATCAGGTCAGGACGTTCTGATCCGGCGGCCGGTCACCCGGGTGGGGCGGATCCGTACCCAGAGATCGCGGGCTCCGGCCGCCCAGGGCTCCGCTCCGGGCTGCGCGGCGAGCTCCCGCGCGGTGTCGTCGTCGATCCGTTCGGCCGTGCCGACGACGAGGACGCTCCAGCCCTCACTGTGAGGTTCGTCGAGGTGGTCCACCTCGAAGGCGACCTCGTTGCCCCCCACAGCCCCGGCGGCGCCCCTGGGGGAAGTCCGGTAGACGACCGAATGCGCGTCGACGAGGTAGTTGACCGGCAGGATGGCGGGACCGGACCGCGAGGACAGGGCCAGCCGCCCGATGCCGTGGTCCGACAGCAGGTCCCAGCACTCGTCCGGGGTCAGCTTGGCCAGCGTGGGGTGCGGTCCCGGTGGAGGCTGCCCGGGCGGGAGTTCGGTACGCCCGTGCAGGAGTTCGTCGTAAGTCATCCGCAGAACGGCGGCCAGTCGCACGACGGCGGCCGGGTCGAAGTCCTCGCCGAGTTCCTCCAGGTGCTGGAGGTATCGGAGTGACATGCCTGCTCCGTTCGCCAGCTCTTCGCGCGTGATTCCGAGCTGTCGGGACCGTAGGGCGATGCGTTCGGCGACACCGCCCGGAGCGGGCGGGGCCCCGCCCGGGTCCTCGGGCAGGAAGCTGCTTCCGGTCATGCCATCCACCTCCTGCGGTCCAGCATGTCATCGGTGGCAGGTACGGACCTGTCGGCCGCTCCCGTCCGGGCAGGGCGAGCGGCGGGCCCTCACGGGTCGCCCGAACCCCGGTGGCGGGGACGGCCGGACCACTCGGGTTCCACCCCTTCCCACTCCTTCGCCCAGGCCGCCGAGGCGCGGCGGTCGATCCGGCGGATCCCGAGCCGGTAGGCCGCGAAGGCGGCGCCCGACAACAGCGTCATGGTTCCCGTCCCGGTCAGGACGGCCGTCGTGACGATCTCCGTCCCCGGGCGGGGTGCGGCCACCCGTCGCCCGTGGTCGTCGACCCAGATCCTGATCTCCGCACCTGCGGGGGCGGCCGAAGCGACCGCGACCGGACCGCTGCCGCGCACGCCGGCCGGGAACTGCCACACGGCCTGCGCGTGGAAGCCACCGGCTCCGGAGCGTGAGCCCGTCCTGTCCGCCACGGCGGCGTCGACGGTGGTCGCGGTGACGCGATGGCGGTGCTGCCCCTCGTACCGTGCCTCGCGCTGGCCGACGCGGAGAGCGGCCAGCGCCGCCGGCAGCGTGAGCGCGAACGAGAGGAGCAGGGCGACCGTGAGGGCCACCACGAGACGGCTGCGTTGCAGGTCGCTGCGGCGGCCCAGGGGGTTCGGCTCGCGGCCGGCCGCCCTGCGGACATGCGTGCGCAGCGCGGTGCTGAAGGCTGCTGCTGCGGGACGTCCGGGTGCCATGGCGCCCCTCCTCTCCGGGGACCGGCCCTGGCCGTCGCGCGTGGGCGGCCGGGACCGCTGTGCCCGACGGCGTCGGTGAGGTCATGATCCGAACCGTTGACCGGTGACGAGCTCCGGGTGGATGCTCAGGTACCCCCTGGTGGGCCGGTGCCCCCAGTGCAGGGGCCCTCCGTCCTTCAGGGCCTCGATCTTCCCGGGGTCGGTGACCAGGCGGGAGCGACCGACGACGAGCACGGTCCAGCCTTGGAGCGTCTGCTCGTCGAAGCGGTCCGTCTCGAAACCGACCACCTCCCCGTCCATCAGGTCCGCCCGCCAGCTCGCCGGCAGGGGGATGACCACCTCGCCGAGGCTGTCCAGGGTGAAACAGGAGGGTGTGACGGCGGGCATCGCGTCGTCGGTGTGGATGAGTCGCCCGATCACCGTCTGGCGGAGCAGCTCAAGACTCTGTTCCCGCGTGCACTCCTCGGCTCCGCGGCCCTCCGCCGACCGCGTCCCGGGGGCTTCGCCGTTCGGACTGTCAGAGCTGGCCACCGGGCTCACCTCCCGATACCGCGGCCGCGAGGCACAGTGCAGCGGCCTCCCCGACGCGCGGGGGCCGGGACGGTCGGGGCCCTCTGGCGATCCCCCGGACAGCCGGGCAGCGACGCACGGGTGCGACGGTTCTTGTCGGCATCGAGGGCGGGTGGCGGGGGGAATTCCTGCACATGACGCCAACCTCTCCGATGGATCCCTGGACGGAGTTTCCCCGCCCACTCACCAGCGTGCGCGTCCCGGTCGCCTCGTCCCGGGGGCCGCCCGGGCCGCCGGGTGCGCCGAACGGCCCTATTCGCCCGCCCCCCACGGCACTGATCCACCGGTCCCCGCCCCACCGATCCGGTGGCGGGAGGTCCCGACCGCCGACCCGTCGCGGGGCGGGGCTCAGGCGGAGGGGATGACGGCGACCGGGCAGTGGGCGTGGTGGACGACGGCCTGGCTCACCGACCCGAGCCGGCCGAAGGGGCCCTCCGGCTTCCCTGGCCGGCCCACCACGACGAGCTGATGCGTCCTGGAAAGCGCCACCAGGTGCTTCGCCGGGCCGGATCGCACGGCATCCTCCTCGACCGGCACCTCGGGATACTTCGCCTGCCATCCCGCCATGATCTCGGCCAGCAACCGCCGCTCCTCGGCCTCCACGTGGCCGGACTCGTAGACGGGCGGCAGGGCGTGGCCGGGGCCGAGGACGAGCGGCAGGCTCCAGGCGTGCACGGCGCGCAACGGCAGACCCCGCCTGCGGGCACTGTCGAAGGCGAATTCGAGCAGCTCGTCGGAGGGGTCGCGCCCCTGCACCCCGACCGCGACGCCGTCCGTGGCCTCGGGGCCGGCCGCCCGGACCACGACGACCGGGCAGGAGGCGTGGGCGGTGACGTGCAGGCTGGTGGAACCGACGAGCAGCCCATGGAACCCACCGGCTCCCCGCGATCCCACGACGAGCAGGCCGGCCGCGGCGCTGAGAGCGACGAGTGCCTCGCGCGGGCTCGAATCCACGACCCCGCTGGTGACCTCGACCTCGCGGTGCCGCTCGGCGGCCCGCTCCGCGAGCACCCGCAGCGACTCCTCCCCCGAGCGCCTGGCCGCCTGCGCGTCCAGCGAATCCGGTGCCTGATCCGGCTCCCAGAGCCACGCGTGGACGAGGTGCAGGCGCGTGCCCCGGGACCAGGCCTCGTCAGCGGCCCAGTCGACGGCCTCGACCGCGCTGCGGGGATCGTCCACTCCGACGATCACTGGAAGTGCCATGACATGCTCCCTCGCTCAGGACGGTCTCCCGCGGAGGTGTCGCGGTCGTTCGAGGGCCGGAACACAGCCCGCGTGATTCCACCTTCCCGCGCGTCGTCCCTCCCGGCACCCGGGCCCTCAGGTCCGATCGGGGGCCGTTCGGCCCTCGCCCCCGAGGACCCGAGCCGGTGGACGATGAAGTGAGCGGCGGGCCTCGTGCCGGTCCGGCGCGACCCGGCCACCCGGGTCGGGCGGAGGGGAAGCCGCGGGAAGGGAGCCGACGATGCCGACACCCGACGTCGCCTCGACCGACACCGGGGCCTGGGTGGTGAACCGTCCGGGCCCGATGGCGTCGGCACCACTCGAACGTGTCGAGCGAACCGTCCCGGAGCCAGGTCCGGGGGAACTGCTGATCGAAGTGGCCGCCTGCGGCGTGTGCCGTACCGATCTCCACCTCGCCGAGGGCGACCTCGCACCGCGCAGGCCACGGTGCACGCCGGGCCATCAGATCGTGGGTCGTGTCGTGCGCCGCGGCCCCGGGGCTAAGGACTTCTCCCCCGGCGACCGGGTGGGCGTGGCCTGGCTGGCGGGCACCTGCGGCCGGTGCCGTACTGCCTGGCCGGCCGGGAGAACCTCTGCCCGGCCTCCCGGTACACGGGGTGGGACGTCCACGGCGGCTACGCCGGGTACACGGTGGCCGACGCCCGGTTCGCCTACCGGCTGCCCGAGGGGCCGCCGGACGAGGAGCTGGCTCCGCTGCTGTGCGCCGGGATCATCGGCTACCGGGCCCTGGAGCGGGCCGAACTGCCACCGGGCGGCCGGCTGGGCATCTACGGGTTCGGGGCGTCCGCCCATCTGACCGCCCAGCTCGCCCTCGCCCGGGGCGCCTCCGTGCACGTCCTCACCCGGGCCGAGAAGGCCCGGCGGCTGGCGCTGGAGCTGGGTGCGGCCTCCGCCGGCGAAGCGTACGGCGCTCCGCCGGAGCCGCTCGACGCGGCGATCCTCTTCGCGCCGGTCGGCGACCTGGTGCCGGTGGCACTGTCCGCCCTGGACCGCGGCGGCACCCTGGCGGTGGCCGGAATCCATCTCACGGACATTCCCGGGCTCGACTACCAGCGCCACCTCTTCCAGGAGCGGACCCTGCGCAGCGTCACCGCCAACACCCGGGAGGACGGCCGCGCCTACCTCGCCGAGGCCGCCCTGCACCGCCCGGCCGTCCATGTCCAGCGGTACTCCCTGGACCGGGCCGACCAGGCACTGGCGGACCTGGCGGCCGATAGGGTCACCGGCGTCGCCGTTCTGATCGCGGACTGACGCCGGGTGGACTCGCGGCGGGCCGGGCCCCTACGGGTCGGCCGGCGGCTTCCCCCGTTCCGGCACGGGGAGCGGTACCCGCCATTCCAGCCGGGTCCCGCCGTCGGGGCCCGCACCGGCCCGGAAGCTCCCTTCGAGGCGTCGTGCCCGCTCCGCGAGGTTGGCCAGCCCGCTTCGGGGGCCGTCCGGCGGGAGGCCGATCCCGTCGTCGGTGACCGTCAGGTTCAGCTCGCCGTCCACGCTCAGGTCCACCTGGACCGTGCGGGCGCGCGCGTGGCGGACGGCGTTCGACAGGGCCTCCTCCAGGACCGCGACCAGCGCGTCCGCCACCGGCGGGGGCACCCGGAGGTCCAGCAGACCGTCCATCCTCAGCGCGGGTGCGAATCCGAGGCCGGCTGCCGCCCGGTCGACCGTGGCGACCACCCTTCCCCGCAACCCGTGCGCGACCGGTCCGCGGTCCTTGGCCCGCAGTCCGAAGATGCTGGAGCGGATCGTCCGCACCGTCTCGTCGAGGTCGTCGATCGCCCGCAGCACCCGCGCGGACGCCTCGGGGTGCTCGATGAAGCGGGCGGCGCCCTGCAGGGTCATCCCGGTGGCGAACAGGCGCTGGATCGCCAGGTCGTGGAGGTCCCGGGCGATCCGGTCGCGCTCTTCGAGGAGTGCGACCTGCTCGGAGTCCCGGCGGCGCTCGGCCAGTTCCATCGCGACGGCGGCCTGCCCCGCGAAACCCGCCAGCGGGGTGGACTCCTCCGGCCCGAAGGCGGGCTTGCCCTCCGCCCGGGCCAGCATCAGCACACCGCGAACGCCGCCCGCCGCCGTGCCGATCGGCACGGCCACGGCCGGCCCGAGCCCGGACCACCGCGGCGGCCCGGCGGTGATCCTCGGGTCCTTGCGCACGTCGGCGGTGGTGACCAGCCCGCCGGTCCGGACGGCGGCGCCGACGAAGGAACCCTCCCTCGGCAGGACGAGGCCCCGGTGCACCTCCGCGTCCAGCCCGACGGCCACTCTCACCTCCAGGCTCCGGCCGTCCGGGGAGGGAAGCGCCACGACCGTCAGGTCCGCGCCGGCGATGTCGGCCGCCCGCGCGATCAGGAGGTCGAACACCTCCTGCTGGGAGCTGCCCGACAGCAGACCGTTGGTGACCTCGGCGGTCGCTGCCAGCCAGCGCTCGCTCAGCCGCGCCTGCGTGTACAGCCGGGCGTTGTCGACGGCCACGCCGGCCGCCGCCGCCAGGGTCTCAAGGACGGCTTCGTCCTCGGCGTCGAACTCCGCGCCGCCGCGCTTCTCGGTCAGGTAGAGGTTGCCGTAGACCCGGTCGCGGACCCGGATCGGCACGCCCAGGAAGCTGTGCATCGGCGGGTGGTGCTCCGGGAAGCCGTACGAGGCCGGGTGCCCGGAGATCTCCGCCAGGCGGAGCGGCCGGGGACGGCGGATCAGCTCGCCCAGCAGGCCGTGCCCGCTCGGGAACGGGCCGATGCGCCCGATCCGCTCCTGGTCGATCCCGACGGGGACGAACCGGGACAGCCGCTGGTCCTCACCGATGACACCGAGCGCTCCGTACTCCGCGTCCACCAGGCTGACCGCGGCCTCGACGATGTGCCGGAGAACCTGGTCGAGGTCGAGGTCGCGACCCACCACGAGCACCGCCTGCAGGAGGTCGTGGATCCGGCGTGCGGTGTCCTGTGCGGTGTCCAGACGCGACTGAAGCGTCCGTAGGAGGTCGTCGAGACCCGGCTGCGCCGAGGCGGTGGGGCCCGGCTCCGAGGGTGAGCCCACCGCAGTTCTCCGTTCGCATGTGTCACGACGTCCACGGCCCCCGGTCCCAGACTAGGGCGGGCGGCCCGGACTGTCCCTCCGGTCTGCTTCCGCCGGGTGGTGAAGCGCGGGGAAGGTCTCGGCCGGTGGCGTGTCCTGCCGCGACCCTGGTCACCTCGGCCCCCGGTCCGGGCGGGGGCGGTGCCCGGGCGTCACCGCGGTCCTGCCACGTCAGGGCTGGAGCCGGGTTCGGATCCGCCCTGGTCCAGGCGGAACGGCGGGTAGGCGTCGGTCATCAGTGCGGCGTAGGCCGCGACCCTCAGCACCCAGCGGTCGAGGCCGACCACGAGGTCGAAGATCCCGAGCGGGTAACGGCCGGTCACGGCCAGGGCGACCCCGGCGAACAGCACCAGCAGGCCCACCAGGCCCCCGCCGGCCCAATTCTCCCGGCCTCCGCCCGCGAATATCGCTACGAGGGCGTACTGCGGGATCGCCAGCAGCCACCACTTGACCAGTACAAGTCCTCGCGAGAGCTGCTCGGGGTAGGCGATGTCCAGGTGCGCGGGGTAGTCGGCCTCCTCGCCCAGGGTGAAGGGAGGGTACCGGTCGGTGCCCAGCGCCCCGTAGGAGTAGTAGGACACCCGCCAGGACCATCGCAGCACGCCGAGGTTGAAGTCGAAGACCGGGCGCGGGTAGCGGCCGGTGAAGAGGATCGCGAAGAAGGCGACCACGCTGAGGAGGACGAAGGCGATCCAGAGGAAGAACAGGGCGATCCAGTGCGGGATCGCCAGGATCCATTTCACCAGCCACAACCAGCGTGACAGCGGCAGGTCCAGCCGCGCGTCGACGCGTACCGGATGCCCGGTCGCGGAGAAAGCCATGGGGATCATCTCCTTCGGATCCGCCCCGGGGACGACTGCCACGCCGGTCCCGCGCCGTCCGCGCCTCCGGGGGCCGGGAACGGCAGCCCCGGCCGGGCCCGGGCCGGTCGTTCGGCCACGTGCGGTACGGAAGGCCTCCCGTAACGTTCACGGCCGGCCAGGACCATGGTCCTCGGGGTCGAGGACGTCGGCGACCGCGAGCCGGGGCGTCGGTGAGCCTTCCGGCCCGTGGCCGAGGCGGATCAGCACCTGGGCGTGGTCCGGGCCGTGCCGGGGGCCGCCAGCGCCGCGGCGCAGTTCAGGCCATTCCATCGCCTGGTGCAGGAGCGAGGCCCGGACCTGATGCGTGGTCGCGACCAGCAGCACGTGCTCCAGCGCCATGCCGGCGTGCAGCCAGTCCACCGGCGCGTCGTCCCGGGTGGCGAGGACGGCGATGCACGGCTCGGTCTCGAACGGAACCGGCGGCAGAGGGTCCACAGGGCCGATCGCCGCGAAGTCCCGCATCGGCATCCGGCCGGCGCTGTCCTGGGGACCGAGCGCGGCAGGGGGGATCCCGTAGGCGGGAGCGTCCGGCCCCTGGACCCAGCTGCGGCTCTCAGAACTGCGTACGGGGTCAGTGGTGTTGCGCCACTCGGCTTCGGCGGTCAGCTGCAGCAGCCGGCTGCGTTCCGCACCGACCGGGAAGCGCAGCAGTGCCTCCTCCGCCAGGGCGGTCTCGGCGAGTCGGTCCATCACCGCGGCGGTGACCGGCTGCCCGGTGAACGGGGTCCGGACGCTGTGGCGTCGCCAGATCGCGTCGTAGAGCTCGGCGGTACTGGCGAGCCGGGCGCGGGACATCTCGTCCAGCTCGACCGCGGCCAGCAGGTCGGGTTCGGTGGAGTCGGGCAGCAGCCGGACCAACGGCGCCCAGCCCATCCGGCGGGCGGCGACGCGAAGGTTGAGAACCGCGGCCCCCACCGAGATGTGCAGAGCCCTCCCGTCCGGATCGGTGACCGGCAGCCCGCGCTCCCGAAGGGCCCGCACCTGGATCGTCGAGGTGCCCGGGTCCAGCCGGAAGTGCCACGGCTGGCTGTTGTGGACGGACGGCGCGGCGACCGCGGCGGCGAGCAGTTTCTCCAGCGCCGCGTCGTCGAGAGCCAGGATGTCCATGGCGTCCTCCCTGCGTCGGCGGGGTCAGCCGGAAACCGGCCCGGTGGGGCCCGATCTCAGGGTGTCGAGGCGGTGGCGGTACTCGTCCGAGTCGATCTCACCCCGGGCGAAGCGCTCCGCGAGCAGTTGTTCCGGCGACGGTGGTGCGGTGGCCGGCCCATCGGGTGGGCGCTGCGGGGGCACCTGGCCGAGGTGGCGGGTCAGGAGGACGGTGACGACGACCAGCAGCCCCAGGACCAGCAGGATGCCGATGGCCATGAAGCCGTAGCCCCAACCACCCATGTCGTGGTCGTTCCAGTACCTCATCGCTGGCTCCCGGTGGTGAGGGGAGGCTGTTGCCTCACTCCCCACGGTGCGCCCGCTCGCGGCTCCTGGCTTGGGCCGACCGGCTCAATCAGGCGGGCCGATCAGGGTCGGTGCGGCCGGGTCGGGTGCTGCTCGTCGTCGGCGTGGGCGGCGATCACGGCTGCCTGCAGCCGGCGTTCGACACCGAGCTTGGCGAGCAGCCGCGACACGTGGTTCTTCACGGTCTTCTCGGCGAGGTAGAGCTCCTGGCCGATCTCCCGGTTGGTCCTCCCCTCCCCCACCAGCGCCAGGATCTCCCGCTCACGCGGGGTCAGCTGGGACAGGGCGGCCTCCGCGTCGGACTCGTCGTGGTGGCGCAGGCTCTCCATCAGCCTGCTGGTGGTGGCCGGGTCCAGCATCGACTGCCCGGACGCCACGGTGCGCACCGCGCTGACCAGATCGGCGCCCTTGACCTGCTTCAGGACGTACCCGGCGGCGCCGGCCATGATCGCGTCCAGCAGGGCCTCGTCGTCGTCGAAGGACGTCAGCATCAGGCACACCAGCCCGGGCATCCGGTCCCGGAGCTCCCGGCAGACGGTCACCCCGTCGCCGTCCGGCAGCCGTACGTCCAGCACCGCGACCCGTGGCCGCAGGGCGGGCACCCGGGCCAGTGCCTGCGCACACGTTCCGCCTTCGCCGACGACCTCGATGTCGGGCTCGGCCTCCAGCAGGTCCCGCACCCCGCGTCGCACCACCTCGTGATCGTCCAGCAGGAACACGCGCAAGGGCTGCCCGGCCTCGCGGGCCTCGGTCACGTCCATCGATCGTCTCCTGAACCGGACGGCGGACACCTGCCACGATTGTCCCCGTGCCCCGGCCCCGCCGCAGGACGCGGAACTCCCGATCCGCCGGCCCGCCGGCCCCACCGACCCCGGTGAGGACGGCGGCCGCCCCGTAACGTCAGGCAGGGGCGAGGGCCCGCACGTCGACGTCCACCACCCCGGGAACCGCCCGGACCAGCCGCTCCAGGACGGGAAGGGCCGAGGCCTCCGGCAGGGTGCCGCTCAGGATGATCCTGCCCTCCTCCGCCCGGACGTCGACCGCCACCGTCCGCTCCGGGGCAAGGGCCGCGAGCAGCTCGAACCTCACCTGGCCGGCCAGGTCCTCGTCGTCCCGGAGGTGGATCTTGAGGAGGTCACCGCGGCTCACGATCCCGACCAGATAGCCCTCGTCGTCCACCACGGGGAGCCGTTTGAGGTGGCCGCGCGCCATGGCCCGGCCCGCTTCCGCGGTCGGGCTCGCCGCATGCACGGTGACGGCCGGCTCCGACATCATCTCCCCGGCGGTGAACGCCTCGGCACGGTCCGGTTCCCGGTCCTGGGTGGTCAGCAGGTCGGCCTCGGAGACGACGCCGATCACCCGGCCGTCACCGGCGAGGACGGGAACGGCGCTGACCTTCCAGCGTCGGAGCGTGTCCAGGATCTCTCGGAAGGTCGCATCACGGCCCACGGCGACGACGGCGTGGGTCATCACCTCACCGACGGTGTTCCACCGGCGTGTCATGGCGTGCTCCTGAGGGGATCGGGGTGTGTGCTGCGGGGCCGGGGCCGGCGCTGCCTTCCCGCAGCACGCTGAACGACAGCGGCCCGAGCAGGTCGGAAAGGCGTTGCAGGACGTCGAGGAAGAGGTCGTCGACGGCCAGGAGCCCGACCAGCCGGTGCCCGTCCAGCACGGGCAGTCGCCGCACCCCCGTCCGGCGGAAAACCCGGTAGGCGGCCTCCAGGTCGTCGGCCACGTCCACCGTGACGGCGGGGGCTGACATGAACTCGGACACCGGTGTCTCCAGGTCGGCGCGCGGGGCCAGCGCCCGGACCACCAGGTCACGGTCGGTGAGGATGCCGTGGAGGGTGTCGCCCTCGGCGACGAGCACGCAGCCGACCGCCTCGCGGTCCATACGGCGGGCAGCCTGTCGCGCGGTGGCGTGCGGCGGCACCGCGATCGGCGGGGTGATCATCAAGTCGGCGACTCGCATCTCTCCTGCTCCAGGGGGATCGAGATCTCGGGTTCGTGGAGTGCGGATCCCGCGCCGCTCGTGCGCGGCCTCGACGGCCGCCCCGGTACGCCCCCTCGGGCCACCTCCTGGTCTCCAGGAGACTGTCCGGCGCCGTGGCGAGGCCAGGGCTGCCCGGTACCGATCGGGTGGGCCGGTCGGCCCTGGCGGGCGGCAGGCTCGGGTGATCTGCCGGAGAAGGCGGGCGACGCAGCGAGTCAGGGATCCGGAGTTGCCCGGGCAGTGCCGTCCGGCACAGCGCCCTGTGCACTCCGGTCCGGCCGCAGGTCATCTCCCCGCGCGGTATGCGCGAGGGTGCTCCACCTGGACGTCGGTGTCGTCCTCGGCCCAGTCGAGGGTCTGGTGCACGGCGACCACGCCGTCCACCGCCCGGCAGAGCTGCTCGGCGAGCGGGACCAGGCTCCGGCGCGGCAACCGGCCGGTGAGCGTCACCACGCCGTCCTGCACCGTGACCCGCACGTCGTCGGGGGCCAGCCAGAGGGTCTGGCCGAGCACGTCGTGACTGATCTCCTCGCGGATCGCGGCGTCATGGCGCAGGAAGACCTGGAGCAGGTCACGGCGGCTGACGATGCCGACCAGCCGGCCCGCCTCGTCGACCACCGGGAGCCGCTTCACCTTGTGGCGGTCCATCGCGCGGGCGGCCTCGGGAATCGTCCACCCCGCGTGAGCGGTGACGGCGGGGCTCGTCATCAGACCGCCGGCGGTCTCCGCCTCCGCCCGTGCGCGGTCGTGCGCGTCCAGCCAACGGCCCGGAGCGCGTCCGTCGGGGTCGGGCAGGACGGCTTCCTTGCGGATCAGATCGGCTTCCGAGACCATCCCGATCGGGCGCCGCCGGTCGTCGACGACCGGAAGGGCGGTGATGTCGTTGCGGTGGAAGAGCCCCGCGATCTCCTTGAACGACGTTCCAGGCCCGGCGGTCACGACCTCCTGGGTCATCACGTCACGGACGCTGCGGTGCTGCATGGTCCTCACCCCTTCGCGGGTAGTGCCTTCCGTCCTCCCACTGTCCGCCCACCCGTGGCGGTCGCACAGGGCCGTTCGGTCCAGCCACCCGGGCCGGAGCGGCCCAGGACACCGGGCCGTTCCGGCGTCACGACGGGCATCGGACCCACTCCCCCGGGAGGCAGCGATGA
Organism: Kitasatospora herbaricolor; assembly: GCF_030813695.1. Taxonomy (NCBI): domain Bacteria; kingdom Bacillati; phylum Actinomycetota; class Actinomycetes; order Kitasatosporales; family Streptomycetaceae; genus Kitasatospora; species Kitasatospora herbaricolor. The sequence continues at coordinate 8,434,810 of NZ_JAUSVA010000002.1, read as the reverse complement.
CGGCGGTCGGCAGTACCCCTCACCCTCCGGAGCCCCGCCCTGGCCTGCTGACCCTCCTCGGCGGGGTCGGCACGGTGACCGGCAGCAAGTTCTCCCCGGCCGGGGCGTCGTTGACCGGGATGTCGCCCGAGCCGTCGTCGAGGTCCCAGGTGAGACGGTGGGTGAACCCGGCGATTCCCTCCACGGCGGCGATTCCCAGGCACAGGGCCGCCGCGTCGGCCCGGACGCGGGTGCGTCCGGTCACGGCGACGTGGCCTCGTTCGCACCGCACCCGCAGGGAGTTCGGCACCACTCCGGAGCCGGGGGTGAGGGCCAGGGCCAGCACCTGCGTGCGGATCGCCTCGTCGTCCGCGCGCAGCGAGTCGAGCAGGTCGTGCGGCGACAGCATCCCTGTCAGCCGTCCGTCCTCGTCCACCACCGGGAGGTGGTGCACGGACGCCTGCCGGGCGACGCGGACGGCCTCGCCGACCGTCCGGTCCTGGGTCACGGTGACGGCGGGGGAGGTCATCAGGTCGCCCGCGGTGACCCCGGCCCCGTGCCCTGCCCCGCTTTCCTCGCCCGCGTAGGCGGCGAGGAGGTCCGAGGCGGCGACCACACCGACCGGTGCGCCGTCCGGCGAGACCACCGGAAGCACCCCGCGCCGGGACGCGGTGATCGCCGTGACCATGGTGGCGAAGTCCGAGGTCGGGACAACGGCTACGACGGGCCCGCTCATCCAGTCGCGGACCGGGGCCCGGCCGAGCACCCGAGCGGCGTCGGTGTGGGCGAAGGACTCGGCCGGCACGCCGTCTAGCATGCTGCGGTTCATCGTTCCTCCGGTGCGTCCGTGTCCGGCGCCCGGCGCAGCCGGCGCAGGTACGGGTCGAAGACGGGCAGCGGTTCCAGGCGGATTCCGGCATCCACGCACACGATTCCGTCCGGCCCTGCGATCAGCGGGTTGAGGTCGGCCTCGGCGAGCTGGGGGAGATCGGTGGCCAGCGCGGACAGTGCGGCGAGCACCCGGCGTACGGCGGCCAGGTCGACCGGTGGCATCCCCGGACGGCCCAGGAGCATCGGAGCGCTGCGCAGGTCCGTCACCATGGTGGTGAGGTCCCGTTCGGTCAGCGGGGCGAGCCGGGTCGACCGGTCGTCGAGCACGTCGGTGGCGGTGCCGCCGAGCCCGAGGACGACCAGGGGGCCGAAGACGTGGTCCTGCACGATGCCGGCGAGCAGTTCGAGACCGGGCCCGGCCATCGGCTGCACGACGACACCGGCCATCCGGTCGCCGAAGCGCTCGGCGAACTCGTGCCAGACCGCCCGGATTTCGCTCTCCCGCGCCAGCCCGGTGCGGACGGCCCCGGCCGCGCTCTTGTGGACCTGCTCAGGCCAGTAGGCCTTCACCGCGACCTTGCCGTCGTGGCCGAGCTGGCGCAGCGACCGCGCGGCGAGGACGGCGGCGTGTTCGTCAGGGGCCCAGAGGGAGGTGGTGAGCGGGATTTCGTAGGACTCCAGGAGTTGGGCGGTCGCGGACGGGTCGAGCCAGCCGCCGTCCGGGTGGGTGGCGAGGAAGTCGTCGGCGAGCGCCCCGGCCGCCCCGGGGTCGGTGGCGCCGGCCTCGGCGTCCGGGCCGGCCGGCTCCGCCAGCCACCGTGCCCGGTCGCGGGCGTGGGCGAAGGCCCGGGCGGCGGCGACGGCGTCGGCGTAGACGGGGAGGAGCCCGCCGTCGGCGCAGGTGAGGTACTGCACCGGGACCTCCTGGCTGATCCGGACGGCGGCGACCGGGATCCGGCGGCGGGCGGGTGCGTCCAGCAGGGCCCGGACCGGGTCCTGCTGCGCGTCGACGGTCAGAGCGGTCGGCACCAGGCACACCAGCAGCGCGTCCACCGCTCCGCTGTGAACCAGCGTGTCCACGCACGCGCGCAGTTCGCCCGGACCGGCGGCCGCGGTGGTGTCCACGGGATTGGTGACACTCGCACCGTCGGGAAGACCGGCGAGCAGGCCGTCTGCCAGGCCGGCGGGAAGCGTCGGCAGGTCCAGCCCGGCCTCGACGCAGGCGTCGGCGGCCAGGATGCCCACGCCCCCGGCGTTGGAGACCACGGCGACGGTGCCGCGGGTGCCCGGCAGGGGCTGGCTGTGCAGGAGGGCCGCGGTCTCCACCAGCTCCGCTATGCCCCGGGCCGCGGTGATGCCCGCCCGGCGGAACAGTGTCTCCCGGGTCACGGTCGGCGTGGCCGCGGCCGCGGTGTGCGAGGCGGCTCCCCGGCGTCCGGCGGCGGATCGCCCGGCGTCGACGGTCAGCACGGGGAACCTACGGGTGACGCGGCGGGCGGTGCGGGCGAAGGCCCGCGGACTGCCGAAGGATTCAAGGTGCAGCAGGGCCAGGTCGGTACGACCGTCGCTCTCCCACCACTGCAACAGGTCGTTCCCGCTGACGTCGTACTTGTCCCCGAGGGAGACGAAGCTGGAGACGCCGATGCCGAGCCAGGTGAGCCGCTCGATCAGGGCGATGCCGACGCCGCCCGACTGGGCGGCCACCCCGGCGGTGCCGGGCAGCGGGAAGGCACCGCCGAACTCGGCGTCCAGCGCGACCTCCCGGTCGGTCTGCGCGACACCGAGGCTGTTCGGGCCGACCAGGCGCATGCTGTGACGGCGACAGGCGTGCATCAGCTCCCGGGCGGTCGCGGCGTCCAGACCGGAGGTGAGCACCACCAGGGCCCGGACCCCGGCCCGGCCGCACTCCTGCGCGACGCTCGCCACCGCGGCGGGAGGCACGGCCAGCACGGCGAGGTCGGGCACCGCGGGGAGGCTGGTGACCGAAGGATGGGCGGGTGCGCCGGCGACTGTCCCGGCGTGCGGGTTGACGGCCCACACCGGACCGGTGAACCCACCCTGTCGGATCTTGAGCAGCACCGCCTGACCGACCGAGCCTGGCCGCCGGGAGGCGCCGACCACCGCCACGGAGCGGGGCCGCAGCAGCGCGGTGAGACTGGCCACGTCGGCGGCCCGGCCGCGTTCGTCGACAGCCTCGCGGTAGTGCTCGTCGGCCTCGTCCAGCGCGACTCGCACCCGGATCCCGCCCGGCTCGAAGCGGCGGTGGACGGGGAGCCCGAGGTCGGAGAAGACGCGGTGGACCGCCCGGTTGCCGGCGAGGGTGTCGGCCTCGATCGAGTGGATGCCGCGCTCGCGCGCCGCATGGATCAGGTGCTCGATCAGCAGGGTCCCGACGCCACGGTGCTGCCAGGCGTCGGCGACGGCCAACGCCAGCTCGGCGGTGTCCTCGTGCCCCTCCTCGATCTCGTAGTCGGCCTCGCCGACCAGCTCGCCGCCCGCCCAGGCGCCCAGCCTCAGGAAGCCGGGACGGGGCGGCCCGCACAGGCGGTCGGCGGCCGTCCGCGGTGCCAGGCGGCTGACGCCGAAGAAGCGCATCCGGCGGCTCGCGTCGGACATCCGCAGGGCGTGCAGGTCGAATGCGGCCGCCCGGTCCGCCGGGACGAGTGGCCGGATGAGCGCGGTGGACCCGTCGGCCAGCAGGGCCTCGGCGGCGGACGGCAAACGCTGGACGGTGGACATCTGCGGCTCCCTGGGTGCGGCCCGGCCGCGACAGGCGCCCGGTGGTGGCCGACTCCAGCGTCCGCCCGTACGGCGGGCCGGGGCCAGGGCCGGTCGCTCCTCCGGCCGCCCCCGTCAGGTCCGTTCGCGTTGTCCCGGGGAGCCGAACGGCCCTGGTACGGGCCACCGGCCCGGCGAAGGATGGGAGTCGGGGAGGTGACAGCCGTCGGCAGGCGACGGGTGCCCAGGACCGGAGAGGGATGATGTTCGTGAGTACAACGGATCGCGGTCGCGCCCGGGGAAACCCCGTGCACCCCGGCGACGTCGGCCGCCGCGTCGCGCACCGCCGTGAGCAACTGGGCCTCACTCGCGAGCAGGTGGCGGTGCGGGCCAGGATGGACGTCAGCTACCTCGAGTACCTGGAGTCGCAGCCGGCCGCCGTCGACCTGGAGACGATCACGGCGCTGGCCGGCGCGCTCGGCACCTCGGTCCGGTATCTGCTCGGCGGCGGACTCGACTCACCGCCCGGACAGGCCACGCCGGTCCTCCGGCCGGTGGTGGAGGAGCTGCAGGCCTGGGAGTGCTGGGCGAAGATGGAGCCAGGTGGCGTCGGCCGGGTCGCCCGGTCCACGCCCGAGGGTCCGGAGGTCCTGCCGGTCAACTACCGCGTCCTGGACGGCACCGTGCTCTACCGCACCACGGCGCGGAGCGCCGCCGCCGCCGCGGTGGGCGAGCGGGTCGCCTTCGAGGTCGACCAGCTCGACGGGGCGTTCGGCGTCGGCTGGAGCGTCCTCGTCACCGGCCCGGCCCGTCAGGTCACGGAGGCGGATGCCATGGAATGGTTCGGGAAGCACGCCGATCCCCAGCCCTGGGTGGGCGGCCGGCGCGACACCTGGGTGCGGATCCGCCCGGACAGGATCACCGGACGCGTCATCCGCACCGCCGAGTCGACGCCCTCCGACGACACGTCGTGAGCGACAGGCACGGGCGCTCCCGGGGCTCCGCGCCCTCCGATCCCTGGCGACTCGGCTACGAGGGCTTCGACCCGGCCGACGAGGGCGTCCGCGAGGTCCTCTGCGCGGTCGGCAACGGCTACCTGGTCAGCCGCGCCGCCGCGCCGGAGAGTCACGCCGACGGCGTCCACTACCCCGGCACCTACCTGGCCGGCTGCTACGACCGGACGATCTCCGTGGTCGGCGGCCGCACCGTCGAGAACGAGGACCTGGTCAACTGCCCGAACTGGCTGCCCCTCACCTTCCGGCCGGAGGGGGGCGACTGGTTCACCGGACCCGCCGCGTCCGAGAGCCTGGAACTCGATCTGCGCGCCGGTGTACTGACCCGGCGGGCGCTGGTCGTGGACGGGCACGGCCGCCGGACCAGGCTGACGCAGCGCCGGATCGCCAGCCAGGCCCAGCCGCATCTGCTCGCGCTGGAGACGGAGCTGGTCCCCGAGAACTGGTCCGGCCGGCTGGAGGTCCGCTCGGCGCTCGACGGGGACGTGTCCAACACCGGCGTCGCGCGCTACCGGGGCCTGAACGGCCGCCACCTCGTACCGGACGGGCAGGGCGTGGACGCCGACGGCACGCTGTGGCTCCGGACGGCCGCCACCGGATCGCCGCTGCGGATCGCGCTGGCCGCCCGGACCCGGCCGCACCGGGCCGGCGTCCCCCTGCCGTCGACCCGTGGCGACCGGATTCAGGACGGCTCGGCCACCCAGATCCTCGTACTGGAGGCGGTGCAGGGATCACCGGTCACCGTGGAGAAGACCGTGGCGGTGTACACCTCCCGCGACGTGGCCATCGGCGCTCCGCTGCGCGCCGCCCGGACGCTGGTACGGCAGGCACCCGGCTTCGGCGACCTCGCCCGTGACCACGCACTGCGCTGGACGGAGCTGTGGCGCCGCTGCCGGATCGACGCGGACTTCGACGGCATCGGCACGGTGCGCCTGCACCTGTTCCACCTGCTGCAGACCTACTCCGAGCACTCCGTCGACCTCGACGTCGGCATCCCGGCGCGCGGCCTGCACGGAGAGGCCTACCGCGGGCACGTCTTCTGGGACGAACTGTTCGTCCTCCAGCTCCTCAACCTGCGGTTTCCGGAGCTGGCCCGGGCCGTGCTGCGCTACCGCCACCGCCGGCTCGACGCCGCCAGGCAGGCCGCCCGGGCCGTCGGCCTGCGGGGCGCGATGTACCCGTGGCAGAGCGCCTCCGACGGCCGGGAGGAGTCCCAGCAGCTGCACCTGAACCCGCTCTCCGGGCGCTGGCTGCCCGACCACAGCCATCTCCAGCGCCACGTCGGATCCGCCGTCGCCTACAACGTCTGGCAGCACTACCAGGCCACCGGCGACCTGGACTTCCTCGCCGGCACCGGCGCGGAGACGCTGTTGGAGATCGCCCGCTTCTGGTCCTCGTCCGCGGTGTACGACCCGCACCGCCAGCGGTACTCGATCCGCGGCGTCCTCGGGCCGGACGAGTACCACGACGCCTACCCCTGGTCCGACCGGCCGGGGCTGGACGACAACGCCTACACCAACGTGCTGGCCGCCTGGGTGCTGGCTCGCGCCCTCGACGCCGTGGAGGTGCTGCCGGACTACCGGCGCGACGAACTGCTGGAGCGGCTGGGGCTCGGCCAGGGTGAACTGGACCGCTGGCAGGAGGTGAGCCGCCGCCTGCGCGTGCCCTTCCACGACGGCGTGCTCAGCCAGTTCGACGGCTACGAGCGCCTCGCCGAACTCGACTGGACGGCCTACCGCCGGCGCTACCCCGACCTGCGGCGACTCGACCGGATCCTGGAGGCCGAGGGCGACACGGTGAACCGCTACAAGGCGTCGAAGCAGGCCGACGTCCTGATGCTGTTCTACCTGTTCTCCGCGCACGAGGTGCGCGGCCTCCTGCGCCGGCTCGGATATCCGGCCGGCCACGAGCTGTTCCGCCGTACGACCGACCACTACCTGCGGCGCACCGTCCACGGCTCGACACTGAGCGCGGTGGTGCACGCCTGGGTCCTGACCCGCAGCGACCGCCGCGCCTCCTGGCGGTTCTTCCGCGACGCCCTCGACGGCGACCTCACGGACGTGCAGGGCGGGACCACGGCCGAGGGCATCCATCTCGGTGCCATGGCCGGCACCGTCGACCTGCTGCAACGCTGCTACACGGGTCTGGAGATCCGCCAGGACACGATCTGGCTCGACCCCCGGCTGCCGTCGGCGATCGGCCGGGTGGACCTGGACCTCCGCTACCGCGGCCACTGGGGCATCGCGCTCTCCGTCGACCGGCGCTCCGTCCAGGTCAGCCTTCGCGAGAGCCTCCAGGAGCCGGTCCGGGTCGGTTTCCGCGGCTCCTCGACGATCGTCCGGCCCGGCGGGAGCCACCGGTTCTCCCTCTGAGCCCGGCCGCTGCCGACGGGCGCCGGCGACAGCCTTCGGGTCACGGGGCGAGGTCCCGACGGGCCAGGATCCGGAACGCCGCCGCCACCCCGGCCAGACCCACGGCGACGAGCACGCCCGCGGAGAACCACGGCACGGCGCCGTGGGCCAGCGCGTCGCCCGGCGTGTAGTAGTGGAACGGGCTGAGGAAGCGCAGCGGCGCCGCCTTCGACCAGGCGAGCGCGACGAAGTTCAGGGCGAACCCGACCGCGCCCAACGCGATGACGATCCCGACCACCTGGGAGCGGCGGCGGCCAGCCGCGGACACGGCCAGCGCCGGGCCGGTGAGGCACAGGGTGAAGGCGCAGCCCAGCAGCCCGGCCGCGAACACACCGCTGATCGGCACGGCCCGGTGCAGTTGCGGTGACAGGGCGACACCGATCGCCACGGTGACCGTCGCCGCGAGGTTGAGCAGCACCGAGGCGGCCGCCACGGCCGCGGTGCGTTCGGCCAGCAGCCGGTTGCGGGTGACGGGCCGGGCCATCAGGAGTTCGATCGTCCCCGACTCCACGTCGGCCGCGACGGCGGCCGCCGTCAGCGCGCCGACGGCGGTGAGCTGGATCGCGATCCAGAACGGGTGGGTGAGCCCGGCGCCGAGCAGCCCGGGGTAGCCGGCGATCGAGACGTCGCCGCTGGACCCGCTGAACGCCCGGAACGCGCTCGGCGGTGTGCGCCCGCCGCCGGCGAAGAGCTGGGCCGGCGAGAGCGTGTCGGCGATGACCACGATGAGGGTCTCGAAGACCACCATGCCCAGGACCAGGGCGACCAGCATCCGCCGGCGCCGGTACAGGGCCAGCCAGAGCAGCGGGAAGCGGCTGCTCACGGCGGTGACCCCGGGTCGGCGTGCCGGTAGAGGTCGAGGAACGCCTCCTCCAGGCCGGCCTCCTCCACCGCCAGGTCGGCCACGGGGAGGGCCAGCAGGCCGCGCAGCGCGTCCACCACCCGTCGGGGCGGCACCAGGAGTTCGACCTGGTCACCGTTCCAGCGCGGCGCCCAGTGTTCCGCCTCGCCGAGCGAGCGCCGGCCGCGGCCGTCGGTGAAGGTCAACCGGATCTTCCTCGCCCGCGCCTCGCGCAGGGCCGCGACGCTCTCCACCGTCACCAGCTTCCCGTCCCGGATGATCGCCACCCGGCCGCAGGTCCGTTGCACCTCGGGCAGGACGTGGCTGGAGAGCAGGACGGTGCGACCGGCCGCCCGCGCCTCGGCCAGCAGTTCGAAGAAGGTCTCCTGGACCAGCGGGTCAAGGCCCTCGGTCGGCTCGTCCAGCACCACGAGGTCGGGGTCGTGCTGGAGTGCCTGCACCAGGCCGAGCTTCTGCTTCATGCCCCGCGAGTACTCCTGGACGGTGCGGCGCAGGTCGGAATCCGGCAGGGCGAGGCGCTCACACAGCTCCGCGCGGCGGGGTGTCGGGGCGCCCTGCAGATCGGCGAGCAGCCGGAGGGATCGGTGGCCGGTCAGTTCCGGGTGGAGGCGCAGCTCGCCGGGCAGGTAACCGAGCGCGGGGGCGAGCCGGCGGTGGTCCGCTACGGGGTCCAGGCCCAGGGCCCGGACCCGCCCCTCGGTGGGCCGCAGCAGGCCGATCAGGCAGCGCAGCGTGGTGGTCTTGCCGGCCCCGTTCGGTCCGAGGAAGCCGAAGACCTCGCCGGCGGCCACGGTGAGGTCGAGCCGCTCGACGCCGACCGTCGGTCCGTAGCGCTTGGTCAGCGAAGTGATCTCGATAGCCGGCTCCGGGGTGGGCACGGGACGCACGCTCCCCCGGACCTGTTCCGGGCCCTGGGAGCGCAGCTCGCTGCCGATCTCGTGGGCCCCGGTCCGGATGCGTTCCGGATTCCGGAAGTCGCCGCCCTTGCCGTGCTTGACCATGGTGCGGGCGATCCGGCCGGCGGTCTCGGAGGTGAGGCTGCCGCCGAAGGTGGCATGCCCGCGGGCACGCAGGTGTGCCATCGTCCCGGCCGCGCCGGGCACCGGCGGGATCTCGTGCTGCTCGGCGGAACCGTCCACCTGGCCGCTGCTGAACAGCCGGACCGGGCGGTGGGCGAGGGCGTCGGCGTTGCGGCCGGCGCACCGCAGGGCCTCGCGCTGCCAGTGGCCCGCGTGCAGCGAGCTGCCCGGGACGACGGCGTCGAACCCCGTCACGTCCTGGACCGCGGAGGCGGGGCGGACCTCCGCGTCGAAGCCGTCCTGCTCCAGCGTGCGGCCGATCTCCTCGGCGATGCCGCCGGTGGTGCCGTGCTTGCTCCCGTATGCCAAGAGGATCTTCTGCTTCTTCATGGCGGCCCTCCTGCGGGTGGCGGACACGGTCGTGGCCGTTCGCCGACAGGTCCAGGGTGGACCTGCACAGGTGTTCCCTGCCAGGGCCGCCCGCCCTGCACCCGGGGCCGGTCGGCCCTGCCCCTCGGCGCAGGCCGTGCCTACGGTACGAGCAGGGCCCGGAACTCGGCGAGCCCCCGATCCCCTGTGGAGGAGCCATGGCACCCGCCGGCGCACGCCGCCCGATCGTCCTCGGCGTGGACGCGGGAGGCCACGGTCTGCTCGCCACCTCATGGGCCGCCGACGAGGCGGACCGCCGTCGACTGCCCCTGCTGATGGTCCGCGCCGTGCCGCAACCGGGCTCCGACCGGCGCGGCCTCGAGAAGCGCTACCACGAGGAGCTTCGCTCCGACGGTCGTCAGGCGCTCGACAAGGCCGCGGCCCTTGCGGGCGAACGCCACCCCCGGCTGGAGCTGGCCACCACCCTGGTGGACGGAAACCCTGGCCAGGTCCTGTGCCTGGCGTCGGCAGGGGCGGAACTCGTCGTACTCGGCTCGCTCCGGCTCAGCCGCGCCGAGGAGTTCCTCAGCTCCTCCTCGGTGGCCGTCCCGGTCAGCGCGCAGGCCACCTGCCCGGTGGTGGTCGTACGCGAGCCCGAGCACATCACCCAGGACCCGCCCTACCTGGTGGTCGGCGTGGACGGCAGCCCTTCGTCGGCCGCCGCGGTCGACCTCGCCTTCGACCTGGCGGCCCGACGCGGCGCCGCCCTGCGTGCCGTCCGGGTGAGGCAGTCACAGCCCTTCGGCCGGACCGACGGACTCCTGGCCGACCAGGAGCCCAGGCGACTGCTGACCGAGACCACCGCCGGCCGCTCCGGCAGGTACCCCGACGTGAAGCTGACCCATGAAGTGATCCACGGCCACCCTGTGGAGGAGCTGGCCAAGGCCTCGGAGCACGCGCTGGCCGTCGTGGTGGGGCGCCGCGGACGCGGCGGATTCACCGGCATGCGCCTGGGCTCCGTGCCGCACGGCCTGCTGCACCACGCCCACTGCCCGGTCGTCACGGTGCCCCGGCCGGCCGCCGAACCGCGCGGATGAGGATCGACAGCCCCGGCACCCTGCGGCAGTCCACGGACCGACCGCCGGACGGCGGGGACGCGCCGGACCCGCGTGAACCGATCGCCCTCCTCTTCCGGGACCTACGCACCTCGGCGCAGGGCCTGCCGGATCGCGAGGCGGACCGCCGCCAGGCCGTGTACGGTCCCAACACGCTGACCGCGCGCGGCGGACGACGCCGGCCCCGGGAACTCGCACAGCAGTTCACCCACCCGCTCGCCCTGCTGCTGGCGCTCGCGGCGGTCCTCGCCGCCGTCAGCGGGGCGCCGGCCCTCGCGGTGGCGATCGCGGCCGTGATCCTGCTGAACGCCGCGCTCGCCTTCGCGCAGGAACAGCAGGCCGAGAAGGCCGTGGAGGCGCTGGCCGCCTTCCTCCCGGAACTGGCGACCGTGATCCGCGACCGGGTGCGACGGGAAGTACCGGCCACGTCGCTCGTCCCCGGCGACGTGCTGGTGGTCGAGGAGGGCGAGCGGATCTCCGCCGACGCCCGGCTGCTGTCCGGAGGCGTGGAGGTCGACCTGTCGGCGTTGACCGGTGAGTCGGCGCCGGTTTTCCGCTCCGCGGAGCTGGTGGACGTCGAGGGTTCCCTGCTGGACGCGCGCGACCTGCTGTTCTCCGGAACGTCCTGCACCGGCGGCCAGGCGCAGGCCGTGGTCACCGCCACCGGGATGCACACCGAGCTGGGCAGGATCGCCGCGCTGAGCCAGCGCACCCGGCGTGAGGAGAGCCCGCTGGAACGCCAGGTCAAGCGGGCCGCGCGGCTGATCGCACTGGTGGCGATCGGGGTGGGGTTCACCTTCCTGCCGGTCGGCCTCGCCGCGGGCCTGTCACTCGCCGCCGCGGTGAGCTTCGCGATCGGCCTGCTGGTCGCCAACGTACCCGAGGGACTGCTCCCTACAATCACCCTGTCGCTCGCCTCCGGTGTCCGGGACCTCGCCAGGCGTGGGGCAGTGGTCAAGCGCCTCTCCGCCGTCGAGACCCTCGGTTCGACCACGGTCGTCTGTACCGACAAGACGGGGACCCTGACCGAGAACCGGATGCTCGCCACGGCCGTCTGGACGCCGGGCGGCCAATGCGCCGTAGACGTCCCGGTGCCTGCACCGCCGGAGGTCCGGCTGCTGGCGGCCTCCGCGGCGGCCTGCACGACGGCCCGCCCGGAGGCCGGTCATGGCGACCCCACCGAGCTTGCGCTGCTCGACCTGGCCGAACGGCTCGGCGTGGCGTGCCCGCCCGAGCGACGCGACACCGACCGGCGGGCGATGTTCCGCTTCGATCCCCGGATCAAACTGATGACGACGGCGGACTCCGAGGACGGCACGGTCGTCCTGCACACCAAGGGCGCGCCCGAGGAGGTCCTCGCCCGCGCCGACCGCCTCCTCGACGAGGGTTCGCAGCGGCCCCTCACCCCGGCCGACCGGAGCGGGGTGGTCAGCGCCGTCGGCGACCTGGCAGCCCGGGGACTGCGGGTGCTCGGCGTGGCCCGACGGCCGCTGCCACCCGGCCAGGCACCCCCCGGCCGGCGCGAGGACGCCGAGCGGCACCTGTGCCTCATCGGCCTGATCGCGATGGCCGACCCGGCCCGGCCCGAGGTCGCCGGCGCGATCACCCTCGCCCATCGCGCCGGGATCACCGTCCACGTCGTCACCGGCGACAACGGCATGACCGCCGCCGCGATCGCCGGCCAGGTGGGTATCGGCCGTGGCGGATCCCGGATCGTCACCGGAACCGAACTGACGGCCATGGGCGAGCGGGAGCTGGACACGCTGCTCGCCCGCGGCGAGGAGGTGATCTTCGCCCGCACCTCCCCCGAGGCCAAACTGCGGATCGCGGACGCGCTGCGCGCCGAGGGCCACACGGTCGCGATGACCGGCGACGGGGTGAACGACGCACCCGCCCTGCGGCGCGCCGACATCGGCGTGGCCATGGGACGCTCCGGCACCGACGTCGCCCGCGAGTCGGCCACCATGGTGCTCACCGACGACAACTTCGCCACCATCGTCGCGGCCGTCGAGGCGGGCCGGCGGACGTACGACAACATCCGTAAGTTCATCGTCTACATCTTCGCCCACGCCGTCCCCGAGGTGGTGCCGTTCCTGGTCTTCGCCCTCGCGGGCGGCACGATTCCGCTGCCCTCACGGTGATGCAGATCCTGGCCGTCGACCTGGGCACCGACACCCTCCCCGCACTCGCGCTGGGCCGTGAACGCGCCGAACCCGGCCTGATGGACCGCCCCCCGCGCCGGCGGGACGAGAAGGTGATCCAACGCTCCATGCTGGCACGGGCCTGGGGCTTCCTCGGCCTGGTCTCGGCCTGCCTGGTGATGGGCGGCTTCCTGCTCACCCTGACCCTGGGCGGCTGGCACCCCGGCGACCCGACCGGCCCCGGCACCGCCCTGCACCTGACGTACCGGCAGGCCACCACCGTCACCTGGCTCGGCATCGTCGCCTGCCAGATCGGCACCGCCTTCGCCGCCCGGACCGAGCGCGCCTCGCTGCGCTCCATCGGTGTCCTGAGCAACCGGCAGCTGCTGGTGGGCATCGGCTTCTCGCTCGCCTTCGCCGCCACGATCGTCTACCTCCCCCTGCTGCACCACGTGTTCGGAACGGCGGCGCTCAGCCCCGCGCAACTGGCGTTCGTGGCACCGTTCCCCTTCGTCGTCTGGGGCGCGGACGAGCTGCGGAGGGCTCTGGTGCGCCGCCGCCCGGCCGCTGCCGCGAAGCCCGCGGGCACAACCGCAGCTCCGGCGCACACCCCCGTCACGGCTTCGGCCCATCACCCGGTCGCCGTCCTGCTGGCACGCCACGGCTGGAGCGCGCACCGGCTCCACCACGCGCTCGGCGTCAGCGAGGAGGCAGCGAAGGACATCGTCTCCCATGCCCGTCAGGTGGCCGCCGAGCACGGGCGCCGGCCGCCCTGACGAGGCAGGCGGGCCCGGGCGCGGGACGGTCAGTCGCTGTGCGCGGCCCGGTCGACGGTGAGGTCGAGGAAGTGGGTGGAGCAGGAGATGCACGGATCGTGGTTGCGGACGGCCCGTTCGCACAGCGCGGTCAGCTCGGCGTCGGTGGGCTCCCCCGACCGCAGGTGTTCCTGCACGGTGCGGCGGAGGTCCTCCTCGATCGCGTCCTGGTTCTGCGCGGTCGGCGGCACCAGGACGGCGTCGGTGACGGTTCCTTCGGCGTCGAGGGTGTATCGGTGGTGGAGCAGGCCACGTGGCGCCTCGGTCGCCCCGTGGCCGGTACCGGCGCGTGGCGGTACGTCGACGTACGGGCGTGGCGGGGGTTCGTAGGCGTCGATGAGGCGCAGCGCCTCGTCGACGGCGTGCAGCACCTCGACCGCCCGGACGACGATGCTGCGGTAGGGGTTGCGGCAGACGACACCCTGCCGGGGGTCGCCGAGCCCGGCGTCCTGGGCCGCCTGGAGGGCGATCGGGGACAGCAGGCGTCCGCTGATCGCGTACCGGGCGAGCGGGCCGGTCAGGTGGCGGCGGCCGTCGAGCCGGGCGTGCAGGGCGGTGGAGTGCGGGACCTGGCGCTCGACGACGTGGTCTCCGAACTCGCGGACGCCGAAGGTGCGGGTGGGCAGGGCTCGCCGGCTGGTGGCGGGCAGTCCGGCGGTGTGCGGAGCGGGCATGACGGTCGGTGTGCCCGATTCGACGGCGTAGCGGTCCGGCTCGGCCAGGGCGAGCAGGTCGTGGTCGCACCCGGCCTCGGGGAAGTCGAAGCCGGCCACCCAGCGCACGGTGAGCGCGGCGTCCTCGCGGGCCCGGCGCAACTGTTCCTCCAGCGGGCGCAGTTCGGACCTGCTGGGCACCCGGTGGAAGCCGCCCAGGCGGACGTTGACCGGGTGGACGGCCCGGCCGCCGAGCAGCTCGATGATCGCGTTCCCCGCCTGCTTGAGGCGCAGTCCTCGCTCGACGTCGGCCCGCCTGGACCGGGCCAGTTCGACGACGTTCGCGCAGCCGTGGAAGTCGGGTGCGTGGAGCAGGTGGACGTGCAGGGTGTGGCTCTCGATCCATTCGCCGCAGTACATCAACCGGCGCAGGGCGGCCAGTTGGCCGTCCACGGTGACACCGCAGGCGTCCTCGATGGCGCGGCAGGCGCTCAGCTGGTAGGCGACCGGGCAGATCCCGCAGATCCGGGAGGTGATGTCGGGCGGTTCGGTGTAGGAGCGTCCGCGCAGGAAGGCCTCGAAGAACCGCGGGGGTTCGAAGATGGCGAGCCGCGCCTCGGCGACCTCCTCGCCCCGGATCCGCAGGTGGAGGGAGCCCTCGCCCTCGACCCGGGAGAGCGATCCGACGTGCAGCACCCTGGAGCCGCGATGGGTCACCGTTCCAGCTCCTTGCGGGAGGCCGCGTCGAACTCGGGCGCGGCGGTGTTGAAGGTGCGCAGGACCCGCACCACGTCGAGGGTGTCCATCCCGTCGCGGCGCAGCAGCGGGACGAAAGCCGGGAAGTTGGTGGAGTCGCTGGGGCCGAAGCAGCCGTAGCAGCCGCGCCCGAAGGTCGGGCAGACGGCGCCGCAGCCGGCATGGGTGACCGGGCCGAGGCAAGGGGTGCCGTGGGCGACCGTCACACAGACCGTGCCGCGCTGCTTGCACTCGAAGCAGACGCTGTGCGCGGGGACGGCCGGTCGGCGCCCGGCCAGGTGGGCGGTGATGACCTCCAGGAGCTGGCGGCGGTCGACGGGGCAGCCGCGCAGTTCGAAGTCGACGGGGACGTGGGCGCTGATCGGGGTCGAGGTGGCGAGCGTCGCGACGTAGTCGGGCCGGGCGTAGACGGCGGCCTGGAACTCGGCCACGTCGGCGTAGTTGCGCAGCGCCTGGACGCCGCCGGCGGTGGCGCAGGCTCCGATGGTCACCAGGCGCCGGGAGACGGCGCGGATGTGGTGGACCCGCTCGACGTCCTGCGCGGTGGTCACCGAGCCCTCGACCAGGGACAGGTCGTAGGGGCCCGGCGCGCTCGCGCTGGAGGCCTCCAGGAAGTGCGCGATCTCCACCTGCTCGGCGAGGCCGAGCAGTTCGTCCTCGCAGTCCAGCAGGGTGAGCTGGCAGCCGTCGCAGGAGGCGAACTTCCAGACCGCGAGCCTGGGGCGCCGGCGGGGCTCGGCATTCATCTCACAACTCCCTTACCAGAAGGAGTGGCTCGGCTGTCGTCCAACTGACCACGGGGCCGTCGCGGCACAGCAGGAGCGGCCCGA
Organism: Kitasatospora herbaricolor; assembly: GCF_030813695.1. Classification (NCBI taxonomy): domain Bacteria; kingdom Bacillati; phylum Actinomycetota; class Actinomycetes; order Kitasatosporales; family Streptomycetaceae; genus Kitasatospora; species Kitasatospora herbaricolor. Next base: position 8,419,298 of record NZ_JAUSVA010000002.1, on the reverse strand, counting down.
GTTGGCAGTGCCCGCAGTGGCCGGTGGCGCAGTGCATGGTCCGCTCCAGCGAGACCATGATCCGGCCGGGGTCGGCGCCGCGGTGCACCAGTTCCGCCGCGGTGGCGCGGATCATCGGCTCGGGGCCGCAGACGAAGGCCGCCACCGTCCCCGGGGCGAAGGCGGCGCGGTCGAGCAGGGCGGTGACGACACCGACGTCACCGCGCCATCGCTCGTCGGGCCGGTCGACGGTGACCAGCACGCGGGCCCGCGGCGCCCATTCGCGGGTCTCGGGGAGGTAGAGCAGGTCCCGCGGCGTGCGGGAACCGATCAGGACGTTCAGCCGCCCGTACTCCCCCGGTGCGGCGAGAGCGGCGCGCACCAGTGGACGCAGCGGTGCCAGACCGATGCCGCCCGCGACCACCAGCAGGTCGCGCCCGGCCGCGGCGGGGAGACCCCAGCCCGTGCCGAACGGGCCACGCACGCCGACCGTGGCACCGGCCTCCAGCCCGTGCAGGGCGGCCGAGACCGCGCCGACGCTGCGGACGGTGTGCGTCAGCCGGTCGCCGTCGATCCCGCTCACCGACAGCGGGATGTCACCGACACCGAACGCGTACACCATGGCGAACTGCCCGGGTACGAAGAGCGGCAGGGCCGATCGGACGGGCTCCAGCACGATCGTGGCGATGCCGGGCGCCTCGGCCGCGCGGAAGGCCACCCGGTAGGGAACCGGAAGGGCGGCGGAGCGCGCGACCGCACCGGGCGGCGTCATCGTCCGCCTCCGTCGGCCCCGGTGCCGGGCGGCCCGTAGAGGTCGAGCAGGCGGGTGCGGGTGGCCTTCAGCCGACGGGCGATCACCGCTGCGACGGCGCCGGTCACCGCCAGGCCGAACGCGGGGTCCTGCCCGCACGCCGCACGGACGCGCGCCGCGTCGAACTCGACGGCCAGCAGTGTGCCACGGGCCTGAGCACCCAGGTGCCACCGGTAGGGCTCGAAGAGCCAGGACCAGCCGAGAAGATCACCTTCGCCGAGGGTCTCCACGACGGGCGGCGGCCCGCCCGGGACGTGGACGTCCAGCGCCGCGCCCCCCGAGCGGATGATCCAGAACCGGTCCGCGGACCCGCCCTCCTCGAAGATCCGGGCGCCCGCGGGGATCTCGACCTCGTGGGCGAACGCGGCCAGCAGGTCCCGGTGGGCGGGCGCCAGGGCGCCGAGGAAGCCGTGCTGCGAGGTGGTCATGTCGGGCTCTCCGGACCCGTCGGGCGGCCGGCCCGGCTCTCCCGCTCCCGCTCCCGCTCCCGGTGGAGCGCGTGAGCCTCCTCGGTGATGTCGATGCCGACCGGGCACCAGACGATGCAGCGCCCGCAGCCGACGCAGCCCGAGCTGCCGAACTGGTCGAACCAGGTACCGAGTTTGTGGGTGGCCCACTGGCGGTAGCGGCTGCGCGGCGACTCCCGGACGGAGCCGCTCGCGAGGTGGGAGAAGTCGAGGTCGAAGCACGACTCCCAGTGCCGCCAGCGCTCGGCGTGGTCGCCGGTCAGGTCCGTGACGTCCTCGGTGCTGGTGCAGAAGCAGGTCGGGCAGACCATGGTGCAGTTGCCGCAGGTCAGGCAGCGGGCCGCGACGTCGTCCCAGCGATCGGCCGTGAGGGTCTCGCGCATCAGGGTCCGCAGGTCCACCGGCGGCATGCTGCGGCCCATCCGGTCCGCCGCCTCGGCCACGCGCTCGTGGGCCGCCTGCCGGGTCGCGGGGTCGGCCGGGCTCCGGGGAAGCGCGGCCAGCACCGACTCGCCCTCTTCACTCCCCGCACGCACCAGGAAGCGGTGGCCTTCCGCGTCCAGCACCTCGGTCAGGGCCAGGTCGAAGCCGGGACCCGCGGCGGGGCCGGTTCCCATCGACACGCAGAAGCAGGTGGCGCCCGGCTCGGTGCACTCCACCGCCACCAGGAAGGCCCGCTCCCGGCGCCCGCGGTAGGCCTCGTCGGCGTGCCTGCCCCCGGTGAGGACCCGGTCCTGGATCGCGATGGCCCGCAGGTCACAGGGGCGCACCCCGAGAAAGGCGTACGAAGGAGGTGTGCCGGTGTCCTCGGTGACCACGAGGTCGCCGTCGGCGCCGCGGTCGGCGCTCCATTCGCGTACCCGGGGCGGATGCAGGAAGGTCTTCCAGGACTGCGGCCCCGCGCTGTGCGCGAAGGCGGCGCCGTCCCCGCGGGCCCGCAGCCGGTACGTCCCGGCCTCCAGTTCGACCCCCCACCCGTAGGGCAGGTCCGCACCCGAGCCGAGTTCCGCCAGCACGATCGCCCCGTCCCGCACGGTCGGGCCGATGACCGTGCGGCCACGGCCGGCGAGGACCGCGACCAAGGCGTCCAGGCCGTCCTTGTCGATCACCGCGGAGCCGCCGGCGTCCGTCGCCACTCAACCTCCCAGGCAGATGCCCCCGCTTCCCCAAGTATGGGGAAGGAGGCGCCCCGGGGCAGGGGAAGACCGGTCCGGTGTGCTCCAGGTGGCTCTCTGCCGGCCTCGTGCGGGCCTCGCCGAGTCCCGACACGGCTCGGGAACACCCCGGGCGGGGACAACAGGAGATGTGGACAGCACCCCCCGCGTCACCGTCATCGGTGTCGGCAACGAGTACCGCCGTGACGACGGTGCCGGCTGGGCCGTCGTCGCCCGGCTGGCGGAACGCGCCCGAACGCGCCCGTTGCCGGGCCGGACCTCGCTCGTGGTGTGCGACGGCGACCCCGCGCGGCTCATCTCCCACTGGGACGGCGCGGACCTCGCGATCGTCGTGGACGCCGCCCACACCCACCCCGGGCAGCCCGGCCGGGTGCACCGCCTCGTGATGGACGGCGGGCGGATCGCGGCGGCCGACCGCGCGACCAGCTCCCACGGGCTGGGCCTCGGCGACGCCGTGGAACTGGCCCGCGAACTGGACCGCCTGCCGCGCCGCCTGGTCGTCTACGCGGTGGAGGGAGCCGACTGCTCCCCGGGAATGGGTCTGTCGGACCCGGTCGAGGTGGCAGTGGCCCACCTTGCGGAGCAGATCACGAAGCAGGTCGCGCGGTGCCACCACGGGGTCCGCGACCGCTGAGCCCTGCCCGGACAGGGCCGTTCGGTGCCCGCCGGCCGGCCGGACAGGGCCCGAACGGCCCTGTCCGGGGGGACCCGGCAGGCGGACAGTGTGAGTGCAGGAGGACCCCGGAGAAGGAGTGAGGACCATGCAGCACCGCACCGTCCGCGACGTGATGACCCCCGGAGTCGTCACCGCACGGCCCGGCACCCCTTTCAAGGAGATCGCCGAGCTCTTCGAGCGCAACGGCATCGCCGCCGTCCCGGTCGTCGACGACCGGGACCAACCGCTCGGGATCGTCTCGGAGGCGGACCTGCTGCGCACGCAGGCACGCCTCCCCGACCCGCAGGGCCACTCCGTCGGCCGCCCGACGGACTCCCGCGACAGCGGCGCCACCGCGGCCGAGACCGCGGAGGGCCTGATGACCAGCCCGGCGGTCTGCGCGCGCCCCGGGTGGAGCATCGTCGAGGCCGCCCGGACCATGGACCGCGAAGGGATCAAACGCCTCCCGGTCGTCGACGAGACCGGGCGGCTCACCGGCATCGTCAGCCGCTCCGACCTCCTGCGGCTCTTCCTCCGGCACGACACGGCCATCCGTGAGGAGATCGCCCGCGACATCCTCGACCGGACCCTGCACCTCGCTCCCGGCGCCGTACGGGTCACCGTCCGGGACGGTGTGGTGACCCTGGCCGGGCGGGTGGAGGAGCCGGGCCTGGTCCCCGTCGTCGAGCGCCTCTGCGCGTCGGTCGACGGGGTGGTCTCCGTCCACCAGGCCATCGAGCATCCCTCGACGGCATCGCCTGCCGGGGCCACCGCCCCGACCGCCTGAGGTCCCGTGACCGCCACGGCCGGCGGGCGGCCCGGGCCGAGAACGAGGTATGGCGATGCGCAGGGTGGAACCGGTGGGGCAGCGGACCGTGGTCGGCGTGGACGGCTCCCCCTCCTCCGAACAGGCCCTGCGGTGGGCCGTCACCCAGGCACGCCTGACCGGTGATCCGGTCGACGCGGTGATCTGCTGGACCTCGCCGACGGTGTACGAGCGGGCGCCGACGTCGGTGGATCGGGAGCTCGGCCACGCCGCCGGGAAGGTGCTGGACCAGGTGGTCGCCCGTACCTTCGGCGGGGTCCGGCCGGAGGAGGTCCGCACGACGGCCCTGCCGGGGAACGCCGCCGAGGTGCTGGTCGCGCGCTCACGGGGAGCCGACCTGCTCGTGGTGGGCAGCCGGGGCCGCGGCGGCTTCGGCGCCGCCCTGCTGGGGTCGGTGAGCCAGTACTGCGCGCAGTACGCGCCGTGCCCGGTCGTCGTGCTCCGTGGCGGCGCCGGATGATCAGCGGATCTCCCCCGGCCCGGCCCGGGGCCGTCCGGCGGCCTTTCAGGGCCGGAGGGCCCATGCCCGCGTTCCGGACGCGGAGCAGGATGAAAGGCGGGACCGGACGAGGAGACGGGTGTCGACGCCCCGCAACCGGTCCGCAGGAGCGACCGGAAGGATGTCCCGGCCATGACCGTCACCGGCAGCATCGATCAGCACCGGACCAAACAGTGGACGCTGCACCTGCAGTTGTTCGAGGAGGGCGACCTCACCACCGTGCACGCCGTCCTCGACACCGGTGACAACACCCTCCGCAGCCGAGCCACCGCACGGCGCAGCCCGAAGGACCCGGACGTCCCGGAGATCGGCGACGAGTTCGCGGCGGGGCGGGCCCTGGTCGACCTCGGTCACCAGTTGTTGCGCGCGGGCGAGAGCGACACCGCGGCCTTCGACCCCGGCCTCCGCGGATGACGCCGGGCCGGCCGCCCACCGTTGACGAAGTGAGTCGCACCAGGGAGCGGTCCACCATGAACGACCCAGCACTGACCGTGGCCCAGCTGCGGTTCCTGGCCTCCGCCGCCGGCGCGGCGCCCTCGCTGCACAACAGCCAGCCGTGGCGCTTCGCACCCACAGCCGACTCGTCCGGCCTACGGGTCCATCTCGACCGCGCACGGGCCGTGCCGCTGACCGACCCGGACGGCCGGGCGCTGCACATCTCGGTGGGCGCGGCGCTGTTCAACCTGCGGGTCGCCGCACCGCGGCTCGGACGGGACCCGGAGGTGCGGCTGCTCCCCGATCCGGCCGAAGCGGACCTGGCCGCCGTGGTCGGTCTCGCCCGCCCCGCGCCGTCGGCGCCGCCGCCCGGGCCGGACCTCTACGAGGCGATCCGGCACCGCCACTCCAGCCGCCGGCCGTTCATCAACCGGGACGTGCCCGAGGCCGTCCTCGGCGAGCTGACGACGGCCGCCCTCGGCGAAGGCGCGGTGCTGTCCCCCCTGGAGGAGGACGGGGTGCGCCGTGTGCTCGCCCTGACCCGCGACGCCGAGCGCCGCACCGGCGCCGACCTGGCGCGCACGGCCGAGACCCGCAGCTGGTTGCGGCTGGAGGAACCCGCCGCCGACGGGATACCCGCGGCGGCGCTGGGCCCGCAGGACCACGACGCCCGGGTGCCCATGCGCGGCTTCACCGGCCGGACGCAACCCACGACGCCGCCCGAACGCTTCGAAGCGCTGCCCCAGCTGGCCCTCCTCACCACTCACGGCGACACACCCGCCGACTGGCTCCGCGCCGGCCAGGCCATGCAGCACGTCTGGCTGCTGGCGACGGTCCACGGCCTGCGCGCGTCCGTCCTGCACCAGGCCGTCGAGTGGCCCGACACCCGGTGGGGCCTGCGGGACCCGGCCGAGGGGGTCGGCCACGTCCAACTCGTCCTGCGTCTCGGCTACGGCCCGCCCGGACCCGCCACACCACGCCGCCCGGTCGACGAGACCCTCGACCTGACGGACCACCGGGCCGCCGCTGCCCGCGGGGAGTCGTCGTGCTGACGCACCGCACCGTCCGGGACGTAATGACCCGCGATGTCGTCCGCGTCGCACCGGCGACGGGATTCCGTGCGATCGTCGAGCTTCTCCAGGAGCACGGCATCACCGCCGTGCCGGTCGTGGACGAGGACGACCGGCCGGTCGGCATCGTCTCGGAGGCGGATCTCCTGCGCACCCAGTCCGCCCAGGAGGACCCCGGCGGCCTGCGACCGCCGCCGGCCGAGGAGCCGGGAACGGCCGGGGCGGACACCGCCCAGCAGTTGATGACCAGCCCGGCCGTCTGCGTCGAACCCGGATCCACCGTGGTGGCCGCTGCCCGCCTGATGTCCGGGCGGCACATCAAAAGGCTGCCGGTGGTGGACGAGGAGGGCCGGCTCGCCGGCCTGGTGAGCCGCGGCGACCTCCTCAAGGTGTTCCTCCGGGACGACCGGGCCATCAGGCAGGACGTCGTCGAGGAGGTGCTCAGCCACGTGGAGGGGGTGAGCCCGGCAGCCGTCGGTGTGGAGGTCGCGCAGGGCCGGGTCGTGCTGAGCGGCACGATAGAGCCCCCGTACCTCGTGCCGGTCGTGCTGCGCCTGTGCCGGTCGGTGGACGGCGTCGTGTCGGTCACCGACCGGACGAGCTCGGTACCCGAGCAGATGTCCCCCACCACCCACCCGAAGCACCACCGGAGCACGGAGGTCCGCCATGGGAACCACGTCTGAGAACACGCACCCCGTCATCGTCGTCGGCGTCGACGGATCGCCCTCCTCCCGGGCGGCGCTCCGCTGGGCCCAGGGACAGGCACGGCTGGAGGACGCCTCGGTCGAAGCCGTCGCTGCCTGGGACTACCCACCGATGAGCGGCTGGGGGCTTTCCGTCCCGGGGCCCGAGATCGAGGAGGCGGCCCGGCTGGCTCTGGCCGACACCGTGAAGCAGGAGCAGGCCCCCGCCCGGCCCCCCGTCCGACAGCGCACCGAGTGCGGCCACCCGGCGGACGTCCTGCTGCGGGCCGCCCGTGGAGCGCACCTCCTGGTGGTCGGCAGCAGGGGGCTGGGCGGATTCACCGGGACCCTGCTCGGCTCGGTCAGCCGGCACTGTGTGGAACACGCGCCCTGCCCCGTCGTCGTGGTGCGTGGCACCGGCAGCTGACCGGCGGAGGACACGCGGAAGGAGCGGTGGCGCAGACCCGCGACCCAGCACGCTCCCTGCCGCGTCGTCGCCCACCGCTGACGCCGCCGCCGCGACGGCTGCGCGCGGCGGTCGACGTTCCGAACCGACTTCCGGAGAGGTGAGCGGTCGTGCAGGCAGTGATCGTGTACGAGAGTGTGTACGGCAACACCCGGACCGTTGCCGAGGCGATCGCGGAAGGTCTGCGGGGCGCCCGGCCCGACGCCGTGGTGCGTTGCGTCCCGGTGGCCGGGGCGGGACCTGAGGTGACCGGCAGGGCGGATCTCCTGGTGGTCGGCGGGCCCACCCACGTGTACGGGATGAGTTCCGGGCCGACCCGCAGGATGGCTCGGCTCGCCGCCGGGACACCCGCGGGGAACGAGCCGGGGACGCACGGCCCGGGATCCGACCCGGGCCCCGGGCTGCGGACCTGGTTCCGGTCGCTCCCCGAGCCCCGGCCGGGCGCCCGCGGTGCTGCTTTCGACACCCGTGCGGACATGCTGATCAGCGGCGGAGCCGCCCACGGGATCGCCCGCAGGCTGACCCACCACCACTACGACCTGGTGGCCGCCCCGGAGGGATTCGTGGTGGAGAGCACCGGCGGCCCGCTGCGCCCGGGCGAGCGCGAGCGGGCCGCGGCGTGGGGAGCCTCACTGGCCTGACCACCCGCCGGGGGCCGCACGGCCCCCGGCCGGACGCGCCCTCGGGCCGCGGGAGCGGCGGGGCTCGGAGGACGGTGCACGGCGCCCCCGCGTCACACCGCGTGCAGGCCGTGGTCGGCGAACACCGACCGGGCTGCTTCCAGTTGTTCAGCGTTCGGCGCCGGGGTGCCTTCGAGCGGGAACGGCCTCCCCCGGGCCCGGTACTTCGCGGAGCCCAGGTTGTGGAAGGGCAGGACGTCCACCCGTGCGACGTTGCCGAGCGAGGCGGCGAAGCCCGCGACGCCCTCGACGTTCGCCGGCCCGTCGGTCAGCCCGGGGACGAGCACGAACCGGACCCACACCTCCTTGCCGAGGTCGGCCAGCCGGCGGGCGAAGTCCAGTGTGGGTTCCAGGTGCTGTCCGGTGAGGCGCAGGTAGAGGTCGCGATCCCAGGACTTGACGTCGAGCAGGACGAGGTCGACGTCGGCCAGCAGCCCGTCACCCGCGCGGGCGCCGAGGAAGCCGGAGGTGTCCAGCGCCGTGTGCAGCCCGAGCTCGTGCTTGAAGCGGTGGAACAGTTCGGCGCAGAAGGCGGGTTGGAGCAGCGGTTCGCCGCCGGTGAGGGTCGCCCCGCCGCCGGCCGCGTGGATGAAGGCGGCGTGCCGCCTGGCCTCGGTGACCACGGCGTCGACGCCGGTGCGGGTGCCGTCCGGCATCCGCCAGGTGTCGGGGTTGTGACAGTAGAGGCAGGTCAGCGGGCACCCGGCCAAAAAGACCACGAACCGGGTGCCGGGGCCGTCCACGCCGGTGGACACGTCCCAGGAGTGCACCGAGCCGGTGCGGGCCGGAGGCGGCCCGACCGGGACTGCGGTGCCGAGCGTGACAGCCATGGGGAGTCCTCCTGGGCCGGCTACAGCGAGCCGTGGAAGGTGCGGTTGACCACGTCGAGCTGCTGCTCGCGGGTCAGCCGGACGAAGTTGACGGCGTAGCCGCTGACCCGGATCGTCAGCTGCGGGTACTTCTCCGGGTGCTCCATGGCGTCCAGCAGGGTGACGCGGTCGAGCACGTTGACGTTCATGTGGAATCCGCCCACCGTCGTGAAACCGTCCAGGACGCCCGCCAGGTTGGCGATCCGTTCCTGCGGGGTGCGGCCGAGCGCCTCGGGGGTGACGGTGTTGGTCAGCGAGATGCCGTCCTGGGCGTGCTCGTACGGCAACTTGGCGACCGAGAGAGCGCTGGTCACGTAGCCGTGCCGGTCCCTGCCGTTCATCGGGTTGGCCCCCGGGGAGAAGGGTTCGCCGGACCGGCGCCCGTCGGGGGTGTTTCCGGTCTTCTTGCCGTAGACGACGTTGGAGGTGATGGTCAGGACGGACTGGGTGTGTTCGGCCCCCCGGTACGTGGGGTGCCTGCGGACCTTCGCCATGAACCGCTCGACCAGGTCGACCGCGATCGAGTCCGCACGGTCGTCGTTGTTTCCGTAGGCGGGGTATTCGCCGTCGATCCGGTAGTCGGTGGCCAGGCCCGTCGCGTCCCGCACCGGGGCGACCCTCGCGTACCGGATGGCGGCGAGGGAGTCGGCCGCGACGGAGAGACCGGCGATCCCGCAGGCCATCGTCCTGCGCACGTCGCGGTCGTGCAGCGCCATCTCCAGGCGCTCGTACGCGTACCTGTCGTGCATGTAGTGGATCACGTTGAGGGCGTGGACGTACGTCTCGGCCAGCCAGTCCATCTGCCGGTCGAGCTTCTCCAGCACCTCCTCGTGGTCGAGCACCTCCGAGGTGAGCGCACCGGTGTCCGGGCCGACCTGGGCCCCGGACATCTCGTCCCGGCCGCCGTTGATCGCGTACAGCAGGGTCTTGGCGAGGTTGACCCGGGCGCCGAAGAACTGCATCTGCCGGCCCACCGCCATCGCCGACACGCAGCAGGCGATGGCGGTGTCGTCGCCGGTCCGCGGGCGCATCAGCTCGTCCGACTCGTACTGGATGCTGGAGGTGTCGATCGACGCCTTTGCGCAGAACTCCTTGAATCCACGCGGGAGTCGCGGCGACCAGAAGACGGTCATGTTCGGCTCGGGCGCCGGGCCGAGGTTGTACAGGGTCTGCAGGTAGCGGAAGGAGGTGCGGGTGACCAGCGGGCGCCCGTCCTGGCCGATGCCGCCGATCGACTCGGTGACCCAGGTCGGGTCGCCCGAGAACAACTGGTCGTACTCGGGGGTGCGCAGGAAGCGGACGATCCGAAGCTTGATGACGAAGTCGTCGACCAGTTCCTGGGCGCCGCTCTCGGTCAGCCGGCCCTCGGTGATGTCCCGTTGGAGGTAGACGTCGAGGAAGGTGGAGGTGCGGCCGAGCGACATGGCCGCACCGTTCTGCTCCTTCACCGCCGCCAGGTAGGCGAAGTACAGCCACTGGACGGCCTCCCGACCGGTCCGCGCCGGGCCGGAGACGTCGTAGCCGTAGGCGCAGGCCATCTCCTTGAGTTCCTGCAGGGCCCTGATCTGCTCGGCGAGTTCCTCACGGTCCCGGATGACGGCCTCCAACCGGCCCGGGTCGGCCGGCGCGGCGTCCAGCTCCGCCTTCTCCGCCCGCTTCGCGGTGATCAGCCGGTCCACGCCGTAGAGCGCGACGCGGCGGTAGTCGCCGATGATCCGGCCGCGACCGTAGGCATCGGGGAGCCCGGTGATGATCCCGGCCCGGCGGGCGGCCAGGATGTCGGGGGTGTAGGCGTCGAAGACGCCCGCGTTGTGGGTCTTGCGGTACGTGGTGAAGACGGTCGCCAGTTCGGCGGAGACCGGGTAGCCGTAGGTCTCCAGGGCTCCGGCCACCATCCGCCAGCCGCCGTTGGGCATGATGGCGCGCTTCAGCGGGGCATCGGTCTGCAGGCCGACGATCAGTTCGCGGTCCCGGTCGATCCAGCCGGGGGCGTGCGCGGTGATGGTGGAGGGGATGTCGTGGGCGACGTCGTACACGCCCTTGGCCCGCTCCTCGGGGAACCTGTCGGTGATCTTCCTCCAGACCGAAGAGGTGCGCTCGGTGGGGCCGGTCAGGAAGCCCCCGTCGCCGTCGTACGGGGTGTAGTTGTGCTGGATGAAGTCGCGCACGTCGATCGCGTCGCGCCACAGGCCGCCCTTGAATCCGGCCCAGGCACTGCCGGCGGTCGTCTCCGCCTGCTCGGTGGTCATGGTCGCCGTTCCCCTTTCGGTGCCCTCGGCACCTCGCTGGTCCCGCCGGCGGATCCGCACGGCCGGGGCGGCCCCGGGTGGGGCCGGTGGTGTTCAGATCCGGTGGCCGTAGTAGGCCTGACGCATCAGCTGCCGCATGTCGTCGAGCATCGGCATCCGGGGATTGGCCGGGGCGCACTGGTCCTCGTAGGCGTTCATCGCCTGCTGCGGAAGGGCGGCCAGGAAGGCTGCCTCGTCCACTCCCGCCTCCTTGAACGAGCGGGGGATGCCGACCCGGTCGCGCAGTCCCTCGACGGCCTGCGCCAGCGCCTCGACGCCCTGCTCGGGGGTGTCGGCGGGCAGACCGAGCGTCCGGGCGACGGCCTGGTAGCGCTCCGGGGCGATGTAGCTCCGGTACTTGGGCCAGCCGGTGACCTTGGCCGGCGCCCCGCCGTTGTAGCGGATGACGTGCGGCAGGAGCAGTGCGTTGGTGCGACCGTGGGCGAGGTGGAAGGTGCCGCCCAGGGTGTGGGCCATGGCGTGGACGACGCCCAGGAAGGCGGAGCCGAAGGCCATCCCGGCGATGGTGCCGGCGTTGTGCATCTTCTCCCGGGCGACCGGGTCGTTCGGCCCGTCGGTGACGGCCCGTTCCAGGTTCTCGAAGATCAGCCGGATGCCCTGGAGCGCCAGGCCGTCGGTGAAGTCGTTCGCGTAGACCGAGACATAGGTCTCGATGCAGTGGGTGAGGGCGTCGAAGCCGGTGTCCGCGGTGACCGCGGCCGGCAGGTGGGTGGTGAGTGCCGGGTCGCAGATCGCGACACTGGGGGTGAGGGCATAGTCGGCGAGCGGGTACTTCTGACCGGTGGCGCTGTCGGTGATGACCGCGAACGGCGTGACCTCGCTCCCGGTGCCCGAGGTGGTCGGGACACAGACCAGCTTGGCCTTCTCGCCGAGGTCGGGAAAGGTGAACGCGCGCTTGCGGATGTCGAAGAACTTCTCCTTCAGGTCGGCGAAGTCCACCTCCGGGTGCTCGTACATCAGCCACATCACCTTGGCGGCGTCCATCGGCGACCCACCGCCCAGCGCGATGATGGTGTCGGGCCGGAAGTCGCGCATCAGTTCGGCGCCCCTGCGCACGGTGTCGATGCTCGGGTTGGGCTCGACGAAGTCGACCACCCGGACCTCGACCGGCGCGGGCCGCCGGTCCAGGATCGCGCGGATCCGCTCCAGGTGGCCGACCTCGACCATGGTCCGGTCGGTGACGACGACGATCCGGTGGGCGTTCGGCATGCTGGCCAGGTACTTGACGGAGTTGCGTTCGAAGTAGATCTTCGGCGGGACCTTGAACCACTGCATGTTGGTGTTGCGCCGCCCGATCCGCTTGATGTTGACGAGGTTGAGCGCCGAGACGTTGCCGGCCACCGAGTTGTGGCCGTAGGAACCGCAGCCGAGCGTGAGCGAGGGCATGAAGGCGTTGTAGACGTCGCCGATCCCGCCCTGGGAGCTGGGTGCGTTCCAGATGATCCGGCACGCCTTCACCGCGTGCCCGAACTCCTCGACGAACGCCTCGTCCTGGGTGTGCACCGCCGCGGAGTGCCCGAGGCCGTTGAACTCCACCATGGCGGCCGCGAGTTCGATTCCGCGCCGGCGTGAGTCGGCGGTCAGCACGGCCAGCACCGGGCAGAGCTTCTCGCGCGTCAGCGGCTCGGACGGTCCGACCTCCTCCGTCTCCACCAGGATGACGGAGGTGTCGGCGGGCACGGTGAACCCGGCTGCCGCGGCGATCTGTACGGCGGAGCGGCCCACCACCGCGGCGTTCAGCCGGTCGCCGGTGCAGGCGGCCCCGTCGCCGACGCCGAACAGGTACCGCTCCAGGAGGGCCTTCTCCTCCGCCGTGGAGAGGTGGGCCTTCAGCCCGCGGAACTCGGCGATCGCCGCGTCGCGGATCTCCGCGTCCAGGATGACGGCCTGCTCCGAGGCGCAGATCATGCCGTTGTCGAAGGACTTGGACAGCACGATGTCGTTGACCGCCTGCCTGAGGTCCGCGGTCCGCTCGACATAGGCGGGCACGTTGCCCGCACCGACGCCGAGGGCGGGCTTGCCGCACGAGTACGCGGCCCGGACCATCGCGTTGCCGCCGGTGGCGAGAATGGTGGCGACGTCCGGATGGTTCATCAGGGCCTCGGTGGCCGGCATCGACGGCCGCTCGATCCACTGGATGCAGTGCACCGGCGCCCCGGCCGCCACCGCCGCGTCCCGCACGATCCGGGCCGCCTCGGCGGAACAGCGCTGCGCCGCAGGGTGGAAGGCGAAGACGATCGGGTTGCGGGTCTTGAGGGCGAGCAGGCACTTGAAGATCGTGGTGGAGGTCGGGTTCGTCACCGGCGTGACGCCGGCGACCACGCCGACCGGCTCGGCGATCTCCACGATCCCGTCGATCTCGTCCCGCCGCACCACCCCCACCGTCCTCACGCCGGCCATCACGTGGGTGACGTTCTCGCAGGCGAAGACGTTCTTCACCGCCTTGTCCTCGAACACCCCGCGCCCGGTCTCCTCCACCGCCAGCACCGCGAGTCCGGTGTGCTGGGCGAGCGCCGCCAGCGATGCCTTCCTGACGATGTGGTCGACCTTCTCCTGGGTGAACGAGGCGTACTCCTGAAGGGCGGTCACCGCTCCGGCGACCAGCCGGTCCACCTCGGCGGCGACCGGTCCCCGGACCGGCCGGTCGGCGGCCGCCGCGGGCGGGACGACCGGGGCGGGGACGGGGATCCGCGCGGGCTCGGCACTCTTCGCGTGCTCGGCGCTCTTCGCGGTCAGCGGGCTGCGGGGCATGGTGGACCACCTTTCGGTTCGTCGTCCGGGTGGGGCGTTTCCGGTCACCCGGCGCCTCGTCACACAGCTTTTCGTGGCGGCCGCGGCGGCGGCCCCTGCCGGACGGGGCAGGCCTTCGGGCCGAAGGTCCCTTGTCCGCCGGGCGGTTGGGCCCGCCGGCACTGCCGCGCACCGTGGCCGTGCCCGGCCGGCACCGGTCCGGCCCGGTCCGCCCCGGACGCGCCGTCGCCCCGCCGCGGCCACCGGCGGCCGGCCTCAGTCGTGCGGTACGACGGCGACCGGGACGTGGGCGCGGTGGAGGACGACATGGGTCACCGGTCCCAGGCGGGGTGCGGCCATGGGGAGCCCGGGCGCCCGCCGTCCCAGCACGACCAGGGCCGCACTGTTCGAGGCTTCCAGCAGCGCCTCGGCCGCGCCGCCGTGCACCACTTCGGCCCGCGTGAGGACGTCGGGGAACCTCTCCCGCCAGCGGCCCAGCGCGTCCTGGAGGTGCACCAGCCGATCCGCCGTCAGCGACCGCGTGATCGCCTGCTGGTCCAGCGGAGCCTGAGTCCGGTACGGGCCCCGGCGGGGGTCGTCCGGGCCTCCACCGCGCGCAGGACGGCCCCGCGACGAGCCGCTTGGTCGAAGGCGAACGCGAGCACCGCGTCGCAGGGCCGGTCGCCCTGCACTCCCACCAGGACTTCGCTCCGCTCTGCGGCCGTTCCGCCGGCGCCGTCCCGGACCAGGACGACGGGGCACCTGGCGTGGGCCGCCGTCCGAAGTCCGACGGAGCCGACCAGCAGGCCTGTGACACCCCCGAGCCCTCGGGAGCCGAGGACGAGCAGGCCGTCCCGCTCCCCCGCGGCGGCCAGCGCGTACGCAGGGGTCCCGGGGACCTGCTCGCAGGTGGTCCCCAGTTCGGGCAGCAAGGCCGAGATCCGGTCGCGGATCTCGGCCACGGACCGGGGCAGCCCGTCCGCCGGCCGCCCCGCCCGGGCGAAGTCGCCGCCCTCCGCGTGCACAACGTGGACCATGCGCAGGCTTCGCCCGGTTCGACGAGCCTCCTCGGCCGCCCATCCGGCGGCCGCCGCACTCTGCGCCGATCCGTCGATCCCCACCACTACGGCGTGCTTCATGGCCGTGTCCTCCATCGCCTCGACCGGCCGCGGCGCGGATTCGCGCGGCCGTTGTCCATCGGCACTCTCCTGCCGCGTCCCCGGCCCGGCCCAGGTGCCGGCCGGCCCCGCCACGGGCCCGAAGGTCCCGGTGTCCGGGCTCAGACGCCCGGCACCACGGCGACCGGGCAGGCCGCGTGGTGCAGGACGGCGTGGGCGACGGGGCCCAGCCGCCCGTCCGTGGCGCCGGGCCGTCGCCCGAGGATCAGCAACCGGGCCTTGGCCGAGGCCTCGACCAGCGCCAGCCCCACGCCGCCGGGCTCGGCGTCCCGGGCGACCTCGACATCCGGATGGGCGACCTTCCACGGGGCGAGGGCGGAGGCGAGCAGCGCGGCCTCGGCCTCGCGTCCGGCGGCAGGTCCGGCCGGCCCCGCAGCCGGAAAGACGTGCAGGACCCGGAGCGGCAGACCGTGGCTGCGCGCGGTCTCGAAGGCGAAGTCGAGCGCCGGGCCGTGCGGACGGCGGGCGTCGACGGCGACGGCGAGGTGATCGCGCAGGCCCGCGTCCACCGCCTCCGCCGGCAGCAGCACCGTCGGGCAGGAGGCCCTCGCGACCACGTGGAGGGCGGTGGATCCGACCCGGAGCCCGGGGAAGCCGCCGTCGCCACGTGCCGCCAGGACCAGGAGTTCGGCGGCCTCCGCGGCAGCCACCAGGGCTGCGGTGGCGACGTCGTGGACCTCTTCGGTGTGCGCGCGCACCTGCGGGTGCCGCACCGCGAGGACGTGTTGGACCTCGTGGAGCAGACGGCTGCCGTCCAGCTGCGACCGGCGCGTTCCACCCGGCAGCAGGTGCGGCATCAGGGGCAGCGCGTGCAGGACACGCAGCGGGCGATCGCGGACGGCCGCCTCGGCCGCGGCCCAGTCGGCCGCCGCCAGGCTTGCCGTCGAGGTGTCCACGCCGACGGCTACGGGCAGGTCCATGGTGCTCAGCTCCTTGTGGTCGGATCGATCCGGGTCGAGCTGTCCGGGTACGGCCGGTGGCCTCGGGCGGGCCGGCGCCGTGCCTCCCGCCCGGACTGCCGGTCGTGATGCCCTGTCACCCCTCGGCCGCCGGCGGGCAGCACGGACAACAGGAACCGGATGTGCGTCCGTCTGACGCCGATTCACCCGACGGGTCGGGGCCGGGGCGCCTCGGACGGACCGAACCGGCCCCGGTCCCGGCCCCGCGGAGGCACAGGTCCGCGTCCGCGAACGCCTGCCCGGGCCCGCGGCACGGCGCCGGTCCCCACGGCCGCCCGGGCACGACGTCGGCGCCTGGGGCGGGCTCCAGCGTCACGCTCCCGCCCGAGTCGTGCACAGGGCCGGCCGGGCCCGACCCGCGGGCGGAGCCCGGGACCTACGGCCCTGGGCCGGAGGCCGGCCGGCCCCTACCCGCCGCTGCCCCGGCCGGCGGAAGCTGGCGGGGCATTCCGACCGGTGCAGGTGCGCCGCACGGCGCGGGCCCCGGATCTCAGCACCACCGCCCTTCCACCCCAGCCCCACCACAGCGCAGGAGACCAGTTCCCATGACCCAGTACCTGCTTGCCGGCGTCGACGGCTCGTCGCAGAGCACCGCAGCAGCCCGATGGGCAGCCGGCGAGGCCTTCCGCCGGGGGATCCCCCTGCGGCTGGTCCACGCGCGGACCTGGCTCGACGACATCCACGCGGACCCGTCCCGTCCGACGGACGTGCGCGCCCTCTCACTGCGGATGCTCTCCGACGCGCGGACGGAGGTCCGGCGCTCCCACCCGGAGTTGGAGGTGCACACCGAGCTGATCGGCGGCGGCGATCCGGTCGACGAGCTGGCCGAGGCCGCCACCGCAGCCGAGATGCTGGTCCTCGGCTCGCGGGGCCTCGGGGGGTTCGCGGGGCTGCTGGTCGGCTCGGCCGGCCTCGCCCTCGCCGCCCGCTGCGAGGTGCCCACCGTGCTGGTCCGCGCCTTCGAGGACGAACGCCCCGGCGGTCCGGACGCACGGGAGGTCGTCCTCGGCGTCGACTCCCGCTCCCCCTCCCCCGACGTCATCGACTTCGCCTTCCAGCAGGCCGCCCGGCTCGGGGCCGTGCTGCGTGCCGTCCACGGCTGGGCGCCGCCGGCCGTCTGGGGGTACGCCGGGTGGGTGCCCCCGCAGGCCGAGGCGGACCAGTTCCGCGCGATCGAGGCCGAGTTGCTCGCGGAGGCGTTGACCGGCTGGCGGGAGAAGTACCCGGACGTCGTCCTGGTCGAGGACTGCCGCGTCGGCACCGGCTCCTCGGCCCTGGTGGACCTGTCCGCCGACGCCGCCCTCGTGGTGGTCGGCCGGCGGCGCCGCCCGCACCATGCGGGGATGCGGATCGGGCCGGTCGCCCACGCCGTCCTCCACCACGCACAGGCACCGGTCGCCGTCGTCCCGCACGACTGAGCGGAGGCGGGTCGGGCGCACCGAACCGGGTCCTCCCGGCGCGGTGGCGCGACCGCCCGGTGTGCGCCCGCCACGCGTCCCGCGCGCCGGCGTCCGCAGCGAGCGCGCAGGGCGTACAGGAAGGCGGTGGGTCCCGGTTGAGCCCCGGGACCCACCGCCTTCTGCGTCCCGCGGCGAAACGCGCGCCCGTCGGCTGTCCCGCTTCGCTCCGGTGCGGTCGCCGGTGTCCGGGCGGCCGCGGGCCCGGGTGGCACCCGATTCCCACATCGGCCCGGGAACACCGGCTGCGCGCGGTCGTCGGGAACCGCGTCGGGGGGCCGGCCGCGTCGCAGGGACGTGCGGGTGTCCGGTTCGCACCTTCGGCCGGGCACGCGAAAGGGGTGCGGGACCGCAGACGGCCCCACCCGTCTCCGGTCCCGCACCCCTGGCCGGGCGTACCCCACAGCCGCCCGGCCGGTCCGGTGGCCGCTACCTCGCCGGAGCGATCAGCCCGTAGTGGCCGTCGTGGCGGTGGTACAGGACGTTGCCACGGCCGGTGGCAACGTCGGTGAAGAAGAAGAACGGCAGGCCGGTGAGGTCGATGCGCTCGACGGCCTGGGCCACCGCAAGCTCCGGAACCCTGGCCGTATTCACGGTCAGGCCCCGCTCGGCCCGGGGTTCCGCCGGTCCGGCGCAGGCGAGGCGGAGGTCGCCGGTGCCCTCGTCCCGGTAGACCACGCTGTCACGTCCGGCCCCGGCCTCGGTGAACAGGTGGAAGTCGTAGTCCATCGCTTCCATCTCCAGCACCGCGGCCCAGACTGCCTGGCGGGACAGACTGCAGGTCTTGTGCCGGACGATCCGCCGGTCCTCCGGCGCGCGGACGCGGTGGTGCGGGCGGTGCCCGCGGCGCTCGGCGCCGTCCCCGGCCGCCGGTCCGGCCGGCGGGACCCCGTGGTGGCGGCGGGGGTCCGTGTGCTGCCGGATCCTGGCCAGCCGGGCGACGAGACGTTCCTGCACCAGGTCCACGGCCTCGCGCATGGTCGCGGCCGCGACGTGGGCCCGGACCGGACGGCCGTCGAGATCGATCACGACCTGGGCCAGGGCCGGCTTGAGGATGGCGTGGTTGGCCTCCTGGGTGAGCTTCACCCGAACCGCGAGGACGGGCTCGTGGAGCCGCTCGACCACGGCCAGTACCTTGGCCTTGGCGTAGTCGGGCGCACCGAGCGACACCTCCCCCCTGGTCTCCAGCCGGATGTCGACGGGCGGGGTCTGCAGACGGATCATCAGAGATTCCTTCCTTCGTGGGTTCAGACTGCCGCGCGAAGGGTGGGTGCGCCGAGGGCCGAACGTCCCCCCGGCCGGGCCCTGTGGCCCGTTCTCCCGGCGTCCGGGCCCACGGCACACCGAGGGCCGAGCACCACGCGCCACGGGCGTTGCCGAGGGTGACGAGGCCACCGGCGCGGTCGAACCGCCGGCGGGAGCGTCCCCGTCCCGGGCTGCCGACGCCACGTCAGCCGGACATAGGGCCGTCCGGCCCTACCGACTTCGCCGCGGCCGGGCCAGACTCTTCCCAGGTTTCCTCCGCCCGTCGTGTCGACGGGCCCCCGAGTGCGGAGATGTGATGGCGGACAGTGCGGCGGGCCACGCGGGCGACCCGGTGAGGGTGTTCCTCCTCGACGATCACGAGGTCGTCCGCCGCGGCGTGCACGACCTCCTGGACGCCGAGCCCGACCTCACCGTGGTCGGCGAGGCGGCGACCGCGGAGCAGGCGATCGCCCGCGTCCCCGCGCTGCGTCCGGACGTGGCCGTGCTGGACATGCGGCTGCCGGACGGCGACGGCGTGAGCGTCTGCCGGGAACTGCGCTCGCGGATGCCCGGCCTCGCCTGTCTGATGCTCACCTCCTTCGACGACGAGGAGGCCCTGCTCGACTCGATCATGGCGGGCGCCGCCGGCTACGTGCTCAAGCAGATCAGCGGCACCGACCTGGTCTCCGCCGTCCGTACGGTCGCCTCCGGGCAGTCCATGCTGGACCCCGGTGCGACCACCCGTCTGATGGCGCGGCTGCGCGGCGACACCGGGCCGCAGGCCCCCTCGGCGTTCCCGGATCTCACGGACCGGGAACGCGAGATCCTCGCGCTGGTCGGCGAAGGCCTGACGAACCGGCAGATCGGCCAGCGGCTCTACCTCGCCGAGAAGACCGTCAAGAACCACATCTCGCGGCTGCTGGCCAAGCTCGGGGTGGAACGGCGCGTACAGGCCGCCGTCATCGCCACCCAGGCCACGGCCGCCCACGAACGCGCGACCGGGCACCACGCACGATGAGCGGGCCGGACCGGTGAGCACGACGGATTCGCCCCCGGGGCCTCCCGGCGGCCCGCGGGGGACCATCGGCCCCTCACCCGCGGGCCGGCCCGAGGCCACCATCGATGCCATGAAGCCGGATCGGATCCCCTCGTTCGAGCACTCACCGCTGGACCAGAGGCAATGCCTGCGACTGCTGGCGGCAACCCGGGTGGGCCGTGTCGTCTACACGGTCGGAGCCCTGCCGGCCGTCCTGCCCACCCGCTACCGCCTGGACGCCGACGGCAGCGTGCTGCTCTCCGCCGCCGCCGGGTCCGAGCTGGTCCGGGCCGTGTCCGGCGCACTGGTTGCGTTCGAGGCGGGCGAGGTCAGCGAGTCGGACGGCAGCGGCTGGAGCGTCACCGTGCTCGGCCGGGCGGACGTCAGCGAGGCGCGGCCGCCGCACGAGCCCGTCCTCCCGCGCCTCCCCGGCCAGGTGTCCATCCGGATCCGCGCCGAACTGGTGACGGGGCGCCTCCTGCCGGACGTCGGAGCCGGCCGGCCGTGACGGCCGGTCGTGACGGCCGGTCGTGACGGCCCGGCAGGCGGGGGCGGGCACGCGGGCCGGCCTCCGCTCAGTCCCCCAACGGGACCGACCAGACCAACCGCGCCCCGCCGCCGGGCGGGCTCGCCAGCTCCATCGAGCCGCCCAGGCCCTCGGCCCGCTCGGCGAGGTTGCGCAGGCCGCTGCGCCGGCCCTGCGCCGGAATGCCCACACCGTCGTCCTGCACCGTCAGCACGACCTGCGTCCCCGTCGCCTGCAGCGCCACCTCCACCCGCCGGGCCCCGGCATGGCGGGCCGCGTTGCTCAACGCCTCGCCCAGGACCGCCACCACGTGGTCCGCGACCGCCGTGGGAACGTCGGTGTCCAGCAGGCCCTCCATGCTCAGCCGTGGCGCGAACCCCAGGGCCGGCTGTGCCGCCTCGACCGTCTTGACCGCCCGGGCCCGCAGACCGCTGCCGGACGCCTCGTCCCGGGCCCGCAGCCCGAAGATGGTCGATCGGATGATCTTGATGGTCTCGTCCAGGTCCCCCACCGCCCGCAACACCCGGTCCGACGCCCCGGGGTGCTCGATGAACCGCGCGGCGCTCTGCAGCGTCATCCCGGTGGCGAAGAGCCGCTGGATCGCCAGGTCGTGCAGGTCCCGGGCGATCCGGTCCCGGTCCTCCAGCATCGCCAGCTGTTCGGCGTCCCGGCGCCGTGAGGCCAGTTCCAGGCCCAGCGCGGCCTGGTCCGCGAACCCGAGCAGCGGGCCGATCTCCCGGTCGGTGAAAGCGGCCTCCCCCGGCCCGCGGGCCAGCAGCAGCACGGCATCGATGTGCCCGGCGCTGCGCCCCAGGGGCACCGCCACCGCCGGGCCCAGCCGCTCCCGCCGTCGCGGATCGCCCGTCAGGCGCGGGTCGGTGGCCAGATCCGTCGTCGTCACGGGCGTGCCCCGGGTGCACGCCGCCCCCGAGAGCGTGCCCTCCCGCGACACCACCAGGCCCGCCCTGCCGGCGGCGTTCCCACCGAGCGCGAGTTCGAGGCGCAGCATCTCCCCGGCTTCCGGCACGACCACGTCCGCCAGCTCCGCGCCGGTGATCTCGCGCGCCCGCTGCGCGATCAGCTCCACCACCTGGGCCCGCGAACTCCCCGACAGCAGGGCGCGGGTGATCTCCCCGCTGGCGCTCAGCCAGCGCTGCTGGCGCTGCGCCTCCTCGTACAACCGCGCGTTGTCGATCGCCACCCCCGCCGCTACCGCCAGCGTCGCGATCACCGACTCGTCGTCGGCGTCGAACTCCCCGCCGCCGCGCTTGTCGGTCAGGTACAGGTTGCCGAACACCTCCTCCCGTACCCGTACGGGCACCCCGAGGAAGGTGCGCATCGGCGGATGGTCGGCCGGGAACCCGTAGGACGCCGGATGCTGCGACAGGTCGGCCAACCGCAGCGCCTTCGGATGGCTGATCAGCTCACCGAGCAGGCCCTTTCCCGTCGGGTAGGGACCGATCCGGGCGATCTCCTCCGCCGACAGCCCGACCGTCAGGAACTGCGACAGCGACTCGCCGTCCGGACCGATCACCCCGAGTGCCGCATGGCGGGCGTCGACCAGGACGGCGGCGGCCTCCACGATCCGCCGCAACGCCTGGGTCAGGTCCAGCTCACGCCCGACCGACAGCACCGCCTCCAACAGGCTGTGCACCCGGTCCCTCGTCCCACGGGCAGCGTCGATCCGCGCCTGCAGTTCCTCCAGCAGCTCGTCGAGCCGCAACTGCGGAATCCGCGAGCGCGCCACATCGTCGTCCCCACCCACCGCGGCCTCCTCCGGTACTGATACCCGGGACCGATTCTGGCAGAGCCTCGGACGGGCCCGCCTGGACTCCCTCCCATCGGGTCGCCCCGCCCTGTGGCGGATCGGCAGCCGGCAGGTGCCTGCTGGAGGAGCACGACCGGAGCACCCCGGCGCCGAACGGAACGTGGGGGCGGCACTCTCAAGGCCCGGCAGGCCGTGCTCCTTCAGCGGGTGACTCCTCGGTCCGGGTGTCCCGGACCGACGTACGGGCACGGACCGCTCGATCACACCCGGACCGGCCCCGACCTGGTGGTCGACGAGCCGCGGCGGATCGGGAACCGGGGCGGACCGCCGGCCGGGCAGCGCCACGGCTCCCCGGTCAAGGGGTGCACCGGCCACCGCGCCCTGGGTCCACGCCCGCACGGCAGGACTTTCAGCGCGCCTCCCGCCGGTGGCGTTCGAAGGCCTCGGCAGCCGACCAGAGGCAGCTCGGGCCCACGCCGACCAGGAGAACGACGGCCAGGACGGCCCCGACCCCGTGCACGGCCAGCGCGGCCAGGAAGAGGGCGGCGCCTGCCACGACGAGAAGGACGTACCCCGCGGCCTGCCTGCGGTGTCGGGCCGGGCCGCCCTCCGGCATCCGTTGCGAGAGGGCACGGGCGAACTCGGGGTCCTCCTTCGTCAGCCCGCGTTCGATGCCGGCGAGGGCCCGGCGTTCGTGGATCGACAGGTGGGACATCACCGTCACCTCATCAGGACGCAACCGCCTCCGACAGCCATTGTCCCGCGGACGGTCCCTCCGTGGCGTGCTCAGGAGTGCGGCGGGGTGGCGCGCTCAGGAGTGCGGCGGGCCCGGCGATCCAGGGGCCGGTGCCGGCGCTCGGGCCCGCTCCGGTGTCCCCGGCGCCGGCCCGGAGCCCGGCCGACGGGTCGGGGCTCGGAGCCTCCGCAGCGGCGCGTGGAACGGACGTCCCGGCCGGGCCCGGTCCGCCGGGCGGGCCGGGGTCCGTGCTCGCCGCTCAGGCGCCGCCGCTCCCGCTCCAGGCCGCGCGCAGCTCGTCCCGGTGGGCCGCCAGCCAGGTGGCGAAGGTCTGGAGTTCCGGGTTGAGCTCCCGCACCGCCGCCAGGTCCCGCGCGGCGGTGAACCGCTCCTCGCAGTCGGCGTAGTACTGGAACATGTTGCCGCCCTCGTCCGCGCCGGGGAAGCCGAGGGCGCGGAAGGCGTCCGGGGTCGGGGGAAGGTACTTCACCGGCTCGCCGACGGCCTCGGTGAGGGCCTCGGCCATGTCGGCGAGCCGCAGGTGCTCGCCGGCGATGCTGACGGTCGCGCCGATGAGGTCGGTGCCGCGCTCGAAGACGGCGAGCGCCGTCCTGCCGATGTCGTCGACGGCGATCCCCGACAGCCGGTGGGTACCCATCGGGAAGATGATCTGGAGGGTGCCGTCCGCCCCACGCTGCGGCGCGAAGGCGCCGAGCAGGTTCTCCCAGTAGAAGGTGGTGCGCAGGAAGGTCGTCGGCGCGCCGGCATCGGTGAAGTAGTGGTCGGCCTCCGCCTTGCCGTCGAAGTGCGGCACCTTGTAGGAGCCCTGCAGGGTGGGCATCCGGTCGTCGTCGAGCGGGATGCACTCGCGGGTGTCCTCCAGGGTGGACCAGACGGCGTGCTGCAGACCGGCGTGCCCCGTGGCCGTGGCGAGGGCCGCGGCCTGGGCCTTCTCCCGCTCGGCGGACATGTGCTCCCAGAAGTTGGTGACGAGGTACGCGCCGTACGCCCCCTCCAGGGCGGGGCCGAGGGTGTCGGGATCGTCCATGTCGGCCCGGACGACCTCCGCCCCCAGCCGCTCCAGGGCCTTCGCCCGGTCGGTGTCCGGGTCACGGGTCACCGCCCGGACGGCGAACTCGCCGCTCGGGTCCGCCAGGATCGCCCGTGCCAGCCCGCCACCCTGGGAGCCGGTCGCACCGAACACTGTGATGATCTTCTTCTCGGCCATGAACGCCGTCTCCTCGCTACGCTCCGTGTCCCGGTCAGCACCTCAAGCGCACCCCATCCGGCGGTTCCGGGCAAGCCGGGCGAGGCCGGACCGAGGCGCGGCACCGCTCGCGGCGAACGCCCCGCGCCGGCCGGCCGTCACCTCCGCCGGGCACCCGCGACGGACCTTGCGCGGCACCGGCCGCGTCGTCCTGCCGCCCGCTCCGTGATGCCACCGGGGGCGGTGGCATCCATCCTGAAGGTGCCGGGCGGCGACGGCTGCGAGTTCGCGCGTCCCCCGGGCAGCCGGCACGTGCGGGCCGGTCTGCGCGACCGGAGAGATTGGTGTCGTCTTGCCCTCCAACGAATACGTGATGGTTCACCTGAACGGCGGCTCGAAGGAGACGGCGCTCGACGTGCACCGGGCCCTGGGCGGAGCGTTCGTCCCCCAGCCGAACACCGACGTCTTCCTCGCGCCCGGCGATGCCGCCGACCCGGCGGAGCCCCCGCACGCCTGGGTCCGGGGGTTCCGCGTCGACGGCCCCGGGCGCCGGATCGGTACGGAGCACCGGCTGCGCGGCGAGATCATCGCTGAGGTCGTCGGCCCGCGCGACCGCGTCGAGCACGTCGTGGCGGCCCTGCGGTCCTTCGCCGACGTGGGGGATCCGAGCACCGAGGTGCGGGGCGCGGAGGTCAGGACGGTGGTGCGGCTGAGCCCGGCGTGAGGGCAGCCTGTCACCGGCGCTCGCCCGCACCGCGCCCGCACCGGCTACGCGGAGGACGGGGCCCGGCGTGACGATCCGGCGCCGATCGGGCAGCCGCCGCAGGCGACCGCGCGGCCACCCGGGAAGAGCGGGGTCCAGCCGGTAGGGCTGCTCCTGTCGTGGGAGGGGTTGGTCCCCCCGGCCACGGTCCGGCGGCCGGCCGGCCGCCGGAGCAGCGGTTCAAGCGGGAGGCCTGGACTGCGGCAGAGGTGGCATCGAGTCAGTTTCCGGAGGCGGGCGGGGGGTGTGGTGAAGCGCCGGCTGCTACCCGCTGCTGCGGCGGCGATTGCGCTACTGGCGGCTTCTGTGATTCTCGCCGCCGCGGGCCCGATGATCAACGTCCGCTCCGCGGAGGGTAGTTCGGCCAGCGCGGGGCGGCCCGCCAGCAAGCGGTGGAGCACCGCGAATCCCGGCGGGGGCCGACGGGGGACGGCCCGGACGCGGAGTCGGCCCCGGGGGCGGTCATGGTGATCCTGAAGCGGGCCGCCCGCCGACGACCGGCACTCCCGGGCAGCGGATTAGCCGGCCCCCTCGAGTGCGCTCGCCGTCGGCCCGGCCGACGTGATCACAGGGCCCCGGACGCAGCCTGATCGTCTTGCCCAGGGGTGGCGCGCGGGCGGCGGACAAGCGGCCGAGCATCGCTGCCGCCCGGTGGTCGAACACTCCCGGCCGGGCCGCCGCGGACGGTCGCCGGCCCCTTCGCGAGAGGTTTACCGGCCAGCCTGTTGACTCCGCGCGCCACTGGTTGTTTCATGTGCACATCCCTGTTTGACTTTGTTTGCTTTAGGTCTCATGGCGTTTGCTTCTGAGGCCGCCGCTTGCCCCCGGCGCCCATCCCCGCGTCCGGCCCGCGATCGTCCGCGCCACTGCTCGACCGTCACCCCGGGGCCGCCCGCACCTCCCCGTCGCGCGCCGGCGCTCTCTTGTGCGATCCGCGCTTCCGGGCCGGTCGACGGGAAGGCGAGTCCCCCGACGCACCGGACTCGCTCGCCCCAACGAGACGACGCCTCCACCGCTCGCCGCTGCCATCCGGACCAAGGTCTCCATCGCCCCGCTTTCACCCCCTGGACAAACCCGTCAGCGATGCGTCCGGTGCGTCCTGACGCCCCTCGAAGCACCACAGAAAACAACAGAACACCCCACCCACGCTCACCAACCGCATCGATCGGACCGAAATGACCGACCCTCGCTCCACCGTCCGGCGGCGCCTGGCCGCCACCGCCTCCGCCGTCCTCGTGGCCACCGGCGCACTCGTGGCCACCACCGCCGTCCAGCTCGTGTCCGCCCCGCCCGCGGCCGCGCTCGACAACCACCTCGGACGCACCCCGCAGATGGGGTGGAACAGCTGGAACGCCTACCGCTGCGGCATCGACGAGACCAAGATCAAGGCCGCGGCCGACGCCATCGTGTCGAAGGGCCTTCAGACGGTTGGCTACCAGTACGTCAACATCGACGACTGCTGGCAGGCCGCGACCCGCGGCACCGACGGCGCTCTGCAGGCCGACCCCGTCCGCTTCCCCTCCGGCATCAAGGCACTCGCCGACTACATGCACGGCAAGGGCCTCAAGCTCGGCCTCTACGCCACCCCCGGCAGCCGCACCTGCGCCAACATCTGGGACGGCTACCCGGGCCAGCTCGGCAGCCTCGGCCACGAGACCCAGGACGCCAAGGCCTTCGCCGCCTGGGGCGTCGACTACCTCAAGTACGACTGGTGCAAGGCGGACGAGGACGGCGTCGACGCCCAACAGGCCTTCACCACGATGGGCAAGGCGCTCAACGACACCGGGCGGCCGATCTTCTACAGCATCCACCGCGAACCCCAGCAGCCCGTCGATCCCTGGCGGCCCGCCGTCGCCAACTCCTGGCGCACCACCTCCGACATCTCCGACACCTGGTCCAGCATGATCAGCAAGGCACAGGCCAACCAGCCGCTCGCCGCCCTCGCCCGGCCCGGCGCCTGGAACGACCCCGACATGCTGGAGGTCGGCAACGGGGGCATGACCACCACCGAGTACCGCACCCACATGAGCCTCTGGGCCCAGATGGCCGCCCCACTGCTCATGGGCACCGACCTGACCGATCCGGCAAAGGCCACCACCGCCAACCTCGGCATCCTCGGGAACACCGACGTCATCGCCGTCGACCAGGACCCGCTCGGCCGCCAGGGCACGGTCGTCTCCCGCGTCGGCGGCCTGGTCGTCATGACCAAGCCCCTCACCGACGGCTCCAGGGCCGTCACCCTCACCAACGAGACCACCACCGCCGCGACGATCTCCACCACCACCGGGGCGATCGGCGCCGGCGGCGCCGCCACCTACCAGCTCAAGGACCTCTGGTCCAAGGCCGTCACCTCGACCACCGGCGCCGTCAGCGCCACCGTCGCCCCGCACGACACCGTGATGTACAAGGTCACGCCCGCCACCAGGGTGGCGCCCCCCACCGGCCTCAACCAGCTCTCCGACCTCGCCTGGTCGGCCGCGGCCGGCGGCTGGGGCCCGGTGGAACGCAACCTCAGCAACGGCGAGCAGGCCGCCGGCGACGGCAGCACGATGAGTATCGGCGGCACCAGCTACACCAAGGGCCTCGGCACCCACGCCGCCTCCGACATCACCTACTACCTCGGCGGCACCTGCACCTCCCTGACCGCCACCGTCGGCATCGACGACGAGGTCGCCAACAACGGCTCCGTCGTCTTCCAGGTCCTGCGAGACGGCGTCAAGATCGCCGACAGCGGCCCGGTCACCGGCGCCGACGCACCCAAGCCCCTGCAGGCCGACCTCACCGGCGGCCAGAACGTCACCCTTCGCGTCACCGACGCCGGCAACGGCAACGCCTACGACCACGCCGACTGGGCCGACGCCAAGCTCTCCTGCGGACACGGCCCCGCCGCCGGCGCCAACGCCGTCTCCGGCCTGACCTGGACCTCCGCCACCAACGGCTACGGCCCGGTGGAACGGGACACCAGCAACGGCGGATCGGGCGCGGGCGACGGCACGTCGATGAAGATCGGCGGTACCGGCTACACCAAGGGCCTCGGCACCCACGCGAACTCCGACATCACCTACTTCCTCGGCGGCGGCTGCACCTCCCTGACCACCACCGTCGGCATCGACGACGAGGTCGGCAACAACGGGTCCGTCGTCTTCCAGGTCCTGCGTGACGGCGTCAAGATCGCCGACAGCGGCCCGGTCACCGGCGCCGACGCGGGCAAGGCCCTGCAGGCCGACCTCACCGGCGGCCAGGAAGTCACCCTGCGTGTCACCGACGCGGGCAACGGCAACTCCTACGATCACGCCGACTGGGCACAGCCCGTCATCACCTGCACCTGACCCCGACCAGCGGGAGGACCGTTGCCGCACCGCCCACCACCCCGGGCGGTGCGGCGACACCCCGCCCGGCCGGGACCGCAGCCGGCCGTCATCGCACCTACCCCTCTCCCTGCGCGCCGGGCACGGCAGGTGAGGGAGTGAACCTGCTCGCGGCTTCCCCGCACCTCGCCATGACTGCCGCGGCGTGCCCGGCATCCCGGGGCCCGGCGCCGGCGCCGGCGCCGGGACCTGAGGCGGGCCTCGATGCGGTTCGGCCCAGGCGGAGTCGGCAGGATGCAGGTGATCTCGACAGTGCTGGTGAACGCCGTCCTAGACCTGATCGGCACGCCGTGCAGTGCGCGCCGGACAACCTGCCGACGTCACGCCGTCGACGAACCGGGCGGCGTCGCGCACCTGTCGGGCCGGATGCCCTTCATGCGGCCGCGGCGGCAGCCTTGCGACGGTCGTGGCCGGTCCCGTCCGGGGCGTCGCGATGCGTACCCGCGGCACCGCTCCGGCTCCGGCAGCAGCGACCGCACGTCCGGCGTCAACAGCGGCATCGGTTCCGGGGAACCGCGTCGGCGGGGGTGTCACCTCGGACGGGCGGGCACGAGGACGGGAAAGACCGCAGGATGGAACCGTCCTGGCGGCCCGGACGGCCGGCACCGGGCGGATCGTCGGAGTGCTGAGGAGAGGCGGTGGAACGGACCGGGCCTCGTCCCCCGGATTTCCCGGCGGCGACCAGGCGA
The DNA here is from genome assembly GCF_030813695.1 of Kitasatospora herbaricolor. Taxonomy (NCBI): domain Bacteria; kingdom Bacillati; phylum Actinomycetota; class Actinomycetes; order Kitasatosporales; family Streptomycetaceae; genus Kitasatospora; species Kitasatospora herbaricolor. The sequence continues at coordinate 8,390,712 of NZ_JAUSVA010000002.1, read as the reverse complement.
CCTGGTGCCCGGGCGGTTGCCGAGGGCGCCCGACGGGACCGGTCCACGACCAGCGACGTCGGGGCACGGGGCATCTGCGGCCCGGACCGGCGGTTGTAGCCGTTGCAGGAGGTGGCGTGCGGTGACGTGGGGCCCGGTAGAGGACTTCGGTGGGCCGGCGGCCGGCCAACGGTTGCTCACCTCGGCGTTCGAGGGGCTGTCGGCGGGGGTGCTGCTGGTCGACGCGCAGGGGCGGATCCTGGCCGCCAATCCGCGGGCCGAGGAGCTGCTGGGTCGCCGGGCCACGGCGATGGCGGGAAGGGACGCCCACGACCTGCTGCACCGCGGCCCCGACGGTGCCGTCATCCCGCGCGCGCAGTGCGTGCTGCTGGCGGTCGCCGAGTACGGCAGGCCGGCCTGGGGCGACAGCGACACCTTCCTGACCGGTGACGGCCGGGCCCTGCCGGTGCGCTGGTCGGCGGCGCCCGTCGTGCACGCCGGCCGGACGGTCGGCCTGGCCGTCCTGTTCGCCGACATGGCGGGCAGCAGCGCACCCGTCGGGCGGGAGGCCGCCCGGGTCGACCTGCTGGAGGACCTGACCGAGCAGCTCACCCTGGTGAGCGCGATCACCGAGGTGCTCTCCGAGACACTGGACGTCGAGGAGGCGGTGGGCCGGCTCGGCCCCCTGCTCGTACCGAAGCTGGCCGACTGGGTGGCGGTGGACCTGCGGACCCCCGAGGGTGAGGTCCGCCGGGTCGCCGTGCTCGGCCCACAGGGCCGGGACACCGCCCTGGAGGCATGGCGAGGGCCGCTGCCGCCACCGACGAACCTCTCCCGTTCGGCACTCGTACGGGTGCTCCACGGTGCGCAGCCCGTACTGCTCGGCCCGCACGAGATGGCCGAGCCGCCGGACGCCCCGCTCGCCGCCGTCCAGGCAGGGTTCCTGCGCGTCCTGGGCGCGACCTCGGCGGCCGTCGTCCCGCTGACCAGCGCCCGCGAGGTCACCGGAGCGATCACAGCGGTGCGCACCCGCCCGGACCGCCCTTCACCGACCGCGAACTCGCGCTGCTCGCGGACATCGGCCACCGGGCGGGCGTCGCCATCGACAACGCCCGGCTGTTCGGGGAGCAGCGCGACATCGCCACCGCCATGCAGCGCCACCTGCTCACCGAGCTTCCGCAGAGCCGGGGCCTGCAGCTGGCCGCCCGGTACCGGCCCGCCCCGGCCGGCTCGCGGGTCGGCGGCGACTGGTACGACGCGTTCGAACTCAGGGAGGGCGGCACCGCGTTGGTGATCGGCGACGTGATCGGGCACGACCTTCAGGCCGCCGCCCGGATGGCACAGCTGCGCAACCTCCTACGGGCCCTGGCCTGGGACCGCCACGAAACACCGGCCGCCGTCGTCGAACGGCTCGACGACGCCATGACGAGCCTGACCGACATACCGATGGCCACCATGGTCCTCGCCTATGTGGAAGGGACCCCGGGTGGGCCGCGGCGGTTGCGGTGGACCAGCGCGGGACACCCGCCACCGCTGCTGCTGCCCGCGGCCGGGGACCCGTCGGGCGGCCGGGCGCGCTACCTGGAAGCCGGCCAGGGGATCATCCTGGGAGCCGGCGGCGACCCCGAACGCCCTACCGGCCGGCTGCGTCTACCGGCCGGCTCGACGCTGCTGCTGTTCACCGACGGCCTGGTGGAGGTGCCGGGAGCCGATCTCGGGGCCGGCCTGGAGGAGCTGCGCCGTCTCGCGGCCGACCTCGCGCGGTACCCGCTGGAGGATTTCTGCGACCGGATCCTTGAGGCCGTACCGCTCGGCAGCACCGACGACACCGCCCTCCTCGCGGTCCGGGTGCCACCGAAGTGAGCAGGCCGCCCAGGTCCGGGGCGCGGGCTCGGCCGGCCAGGGGTGTGCCCCCGGGGCCTGGGCCGGGTACGTCACTCGCGCGACCACTCGGTCTCGGCCTCGGGCTCGCCCACGGCATCGGTCCCCTCCCAGATGCGGACCCTGACCGCCCGGGGACCGGGGGCGGGCCGGGAGAGCGAGCGCACGAACACGTCCCGCAGGTGGTTGGCCGCCCGCTGAGGCGTCCCTTCGTACTCCAGCGGATTCGGCAGGAGGGCAGCGTCCTGCCGGGACCAGCCGCCGTCGTCGTCCTGTACCTCCAGAACCCACCTGAACTGCCTCATTCCAGCCTCCCGTGGCGACAATCCCGCCCGGGACAACGCTATGAGCGGGGCGGGTCGACCGCGACCGGTGCACGTGCCGCCCGCCCTGCCGGGCGGGTCGCACCGGCCGTACCGATGCCGACCCGCCGGCGGTGGAACGGCCGGGGTCCCACGAACGCCCGGCCGACATGGGTGGGGGCCGGGCGCCGCGGTCGGGGTCAGTGCAGGGGGCCGCAGAGGGCGGGGGCGGTGGCTTCCTGGGGAAGCATGGGGTTGAGTTCGCTGGCTCCCAGGACGGTGTCGTACTTGCCGTTCTTGTTGTAGTCGATGCCGTGGACGACGACCACGGCGTTGTCGCGGCGGACCTGTTGGGCGACGTCGTCGGTGATCTGGATCGTGCGGGAGTAGGTGTAGGTGCCGGCCGACGGGAAGCGGTCGATCGCGAGCGCGCTGTTCGGGCTGGTGTCGCCCGTCGTGGTGAGCGAGGTGCCGATGGCGCCGTAGGCGCGCAGGCCGTCGGTGGTGGAGGTCGCCAGGTGGCCGTTGTGCAGGCGGGAGTCGTCGGTGGTGGGGCACTCGCCCGAGCCCTTGACGTGGATGTGCATCGCGTGCGGCGCGTGGTCGAGCAGGCCCCGCACGTGGATGGTGATCTTCGCATCGTGGCCGTGCAGGACGACGGTGGCGGTGCCGATGCCCTGCACGCGGTTGTTGGCGACGGGCAGCAGCAGCGCGTAGGTGAAGGTGTTGCGCTGGTCCTGCTTCGGGGACGGGTGGTGGCCGGTGTCGGCGGAGGCCACGGCCACGCCGAACGGCATGACCAGGGCGGCGACGGCGGCGGGAATCAGGAGCTTCCTCATCAGGACGTCCTTAGGGAGAGAGCGCGTAGGGGGCGATCCGGGCCGCGGCCGGAGCCGTGCGGAGCCCGGGCGGAACGACGGCTGGGCGCCTCCGCTCGCTGTCACGCGCTTCTACCAGGCATTCGGCGCACCCACGCGAACGGATGGGCCTGGCCCGCACATTCCTCCCGACCTGCCCGCCTGGGTCGCCCCGGGGTTCGAGTGCTCGCCAAGGCACCTGTGCCCCATCGCAGTTGATCGACCTGCCCGCTCGACACCCCCTTGTCTGCCGGCGGACTCCAGCGACGAGTCCGACACCCGGTGCGACCTCCGGGGCTCCGCGCCGGACGGCCGGGCACTCCTGGGACGCGGAGCGAGCAGGACACGGAGCGAGCATGACGCGACCGGCAGCCGGGGAGCGGGCCTCCGCCTGCGCGGCCGGACCGGCGCGGTCATCATGGAATGCGGTGGACGGGCAGGAAGGACACGCGATGGAGCTGTTCCCACCGATGCCGCTCGCGCAGTGGCGGGACACCATGGAGACGCTGCACCGCTTCACACAGGTGGTGGGCAAGATCCGCCTCGCGGCGAGCGTGCGACGCAACCACTGGTGGAACGTCCCGTTCCACCTCACCGGACGCGGGCTCACCACGCGGCCCATGGGACAGGTCGACGGCAACCCGATCTTCACCATCGACTTCGACTTCGTCGACCACCGGCTGGTCGTCGCGACGGCGGACGGCAGGACGGATTCCTTCCCGCTTCCCGGCCGGTCCGTGGCCTCGTTCCACCGGCGGACGCTGGAGGCGCTGGACGCGCTGGGCGTCCGGGTGGAGATCGGGAATCCCCGGCCCTACCGGCTGGCCGACTCGGACCGCCCGTTCGCCGAGGACTTCGAGCACGCGACGTACGATCCCGTGTGGGCGAATCGCCACTGGCAGGTGCTCGGCCAGGTCGGGTCGGTGCTGGAGGAGTTCGCGGCCCGGTACTCCGGCAAGGTCAGCCCGGTCCACGTCTTCTGGCACTCGTACGACATCGCCCACACCCGGTTCCACGAACGCGCCGTGGACCAGCCCGCGCAGGTGGACCGGGTGACCCGCGAGGCCTACTCCCGGGAGCTGATCAGCTTCGGGTTCTGGTTCGGGGACGCCACGCTGGGCGAGCCGGCCTTCTACTCCTACACCGCACCCGAGCCGGCGCACCTGGCCGAGGACCGGCTCACGCCCGCGTCCGCACGGTGGATCGTGCTCGGCGGCAGCCACCTGGCGGTGCTGCCCTACGACGCGGCGCGTACCGAGCCGGATCCGCTGGCGGCCGTGCTCGCCTTCTACGAGAGCGCGTACCGGGCCGGCGCCGTCCGCGCCGGCTGGGACGTCGGCCGCCTCGCCTGCCCGGGCGGAATCACCGACCCGCTTCGGCCGCCCTCGCCGCTCTGAGCACCTCAGTGCAGGTGCAGCTGCCAGTCGGCAGGGACCTTGCCGTGCGGGCCGGGGGTCGGCTGCGACGCCGGGTGCGCGGCCGGTGCCGCCAGGTCCGGCCCCTCGTAGTACTCCTCGGTCTCCACGTTCCACAACCACGCCTCACCCGGCTCGAAGCTCGCCAGGAACGGGTGCCCCGCCTCCCGGGCATGCCGGGTGCCGTGCTGCGAGGGTGAGGAGTCGCAGCATCCGATGTGCCCGCACGCGGCGCAGCGCCGCAGGTGGAACCACCACCCGGGCCCGTCCCCCACCAGGCACTCCACACATCCGTCACCGCTCGGGGTCGCCGAGGGATCGATCCCCCGGACCGGGGTGTCAGTCATCGGACACGCCTTCCGTCGAAGGTTCGGCCGGGCGCGGGTTCGCCACCTCGACGCCCGAACCGTCGGACCACCTCTCCCGGTACCAACGGGACCACTCGCACGGAGATTCCGTGCGGAGCTGCGACGGGCCGTCCCGTCGTGCGCGCTCCCACCCTGCGGCGACCGGCCGTGCCGGCGGGAGGTGACACGGACCGACCTGCTCGCGCGGGCCCGGCGCCGGCCTTGAAGGTCGCGACCGGCTGTGCGTGACTGGAGGGAGCAACAGCGGCCCGGCCGACAGCGAGGTGCCCGGATGGGATTCATCGGCACGGTGGGACTGGTACTCCACCCCGAGCGCACCTGCGCGCCCACCGTGGAGGCCGTGGTCCGTTGGAGCCGGGCCCGGGGGACGAAGGTGCTGGGGCTGGCGGCGGAGGTGGCCAGGATCGGCTGCGAGGCCATTCCGGTGGAGGCCGAGGAGATGGCCACCGGCGCCGACCTGATGATCAGCCTCGGCGGGGACGGCACCATGCTGCGCGCCATGCGGCTCGCCACCGGGGGGCACGCCCCGGTGCTGGGCGTCAACGTCGGACGCCTGGGCTTCCTCGCCGAGGTCGACATTCCGGAGCTCCCGGCCGCACTGGACGCCATCGACGCCCGCCGTTTCACCGTGGAGGCCCGCTCCGGCGTCCGGGCCCGCTTCGGCGGCTCCCAGGAGACGGCCCTGAACGACGTCGTGCTCCTGCGCAGCCCGGGGCACAGGTCCGCGGCGGTCGCCGTACGGGTCCAGGGCGAGCCCTTCGTGGCCTACACGGCCGACGCGGTCGTCGTCGCCACGCCGACCGGCTCCACCGCGTACAGCTTCTCCGCCGGCGGGCCGATCGTCTCCCCGAACGCGGAGGGGCTGCTGATCACCCCCGTGGCTCCGCACGCCGCGTTCAACCGCTCCGTGTTCCTCTCCAGCGGCGAGCGGCTCGACCTGGAGGTCCTGCCGCAGAGCGGCGACCTCGCCGTCGAGGCGGACGGCCTGCTGGCCGGCCGGGTCTCACCGGGCGACGTCGTCGAGGTGACCATGCTGCCCGGCGCCGCACGCGTGGTGCGACTCGGGCACACCACGTTCTACCAGCGGGCCCAGCGCAAGCTCCGGCTCACCGGCTCGGCGGAACACGGCTGACTCGCGGGACCACGTGCCCACGGGCCGTCGACGGGCCGTGCCCGTCGGTCCCGTGCCCGTCGGCCGGCGCCGGCGGTCGAGCCGCCGGGCACGGGTCCCGTGCGAGGGCGGCGGCGGTCCTCCGGCACCCGGGCGCGGACCTGCGCGCACACGGCCGGGACGCGGGTGGTTTGGGGCCGGCCCGAGCGAGCAGACGGGAGCCACACAACGGCACTACCTGAAGGGCGGCACCTCATGGGCGTCATCGCGTGGATTCTGATCGGCCTGCTGGCGGGTGCCATCGCCAAGGCCCTGATGCCCGGCCGCGACCCGGGCGGCCTCATCGTCACCATACTGATCGGCATCGCCGGCGGCCTCCTCGGCGGCTGGCTCGGCAAGGTCATCTTCGGCGTCGACTCCATCGACGGCTTCTTCGACCTCTCCACCTGGGTCGCCGCGATCATCGGCTCCCTGCTGGTCCTGGTCGTCTACCGCGCCGTCGCCGGCCGACGCGCCTGACCCCACCCGGCACGCACCGGCGCACCACCCACGCGCGGGCCTGCCGAACGGACCACCGGCGACTCCGAGCCGATGGAGCAGCTCGCAGAACGGGACCCGAACGCGTAGATCGCGCACTTGTGACGCATCGGCCGGTCGTGCGCGCGCTCCCGCGGGCGGCTCGCGCACGACCGGCCGCGCTGCGGCCACCCCGGGCCGGAATCCCGGGGTGGCCGCAGTTCGCAAGTCGTGGGCGTCAGTGGACGATGCGCTCCACGATCCAGTCGACCAGCGGCTTGGTCACCTGGCTGTGCACGGTGTTCTCGCTGTCGCACTTGAACTCGTCGAGCGCGCTCTTCTCGTCGGCCCCCTCGACCTTCTCGTACGGGTCGACGTCCCACGCGGCCGGGTCGTAGTCGAGCGCGACCGCGCTGACGGAGGGGACGAAGCAGCTGAACTCGTAGGCCTCCGGGATGGTGGCGCCCAGCGCGCCCGCGATCTTGCCGAAGGAGTCGAGGGTTCCTCCGGGCGCACCGTCGAGGCCCGGGACGTACGAGGTGAAGCCCCGTCGCACCTGGCCGGCGGCCCGCATCTCGCCGATCGGCCTGCGCGCGCCGCCGTCGGGCTGGAAGTTGGCCTGGGCGTAGACGACCAGCGGAACCTGGTACTTGAACACCTCATCGCCGGGCGGCAGGTCGCGGCCGGTGCCGGTCCCCGTGCCGTTGGCCACGCCCAGCTTGCGCGGTCGCCGCGGGAACTGGCCGAGCTCGCGCAGCTCGTGCAGGAACTGGGTGCGCAGTTCGCTGGAAGTGGCGACCGGGCCCTCGAACTTCGCATCCGGGACCCAGGCGTACAGCAGCTGCTGCGCAGCCGGGCTCCTGATCAGCTCGGCCTCCTTGACCTTGCCGGGCCCGGCCGGCAGCGACTCGAAGAAGTAGGCCATCTGCTGGAGGACCAGCGGGATCCAGGCGCCGTTGTGCGGGGAGTCCCACGAGAGGTAGGTCCCGGTCTCGTGGTCCTGCTCCTTGTCCTCCATCTCGGCGAGGGCGTAGCGGGTGATGATGCCCCCCATGCTGACCCCGCCGACGATCAGCGGCGCCTTGCCCTGCCGCCGCTGGATGACCTCCTGGACGGCGCTGATCACCACACCGGCGTTGGCCTGGATGTAGGTGTGCCGCTCCTCGAACCCGACCAGGACGACGTCGATGCCCGCGGTGAGCAACTGGTCGAGGAAGCCGACGCTGCTGCCCGGGTAGGGCGCGTTGAAGTGGGCGAACAGCCCCGGCAGGTCACTACGGCCGTAGTTGAAGCCGTCCGCGAAGATGAACGGCCTTTCCAGCTCCTCGTGGCCGTCGGCGAGGTACACCGCGGCCTCTCCGAGTGCCACCTCCCGCCGGTACGGCCGGGCGGACCGCAGCGGCAAGGTGTACTTCGGCTTCCGGCCGCCGGCGCGCGCCGCGCCGAGGGGGGTGCCGAACCAGGGGCCCTGCGGCAGGTGATCGGCGAACTCCGCCGCCTTCTCGACCGAGAACGTCTCCTCCGTCTGATTCCATGTCGTTTCGACATCGATCCTGGCTTCCTGCGCCATGGGGACAGCCACCGCCTCTTCGCTGGTGTTGTTCACGAACCGGACACGGCGCGCACCGCACTGACATGCGAACAGGCCTGAAGTGCCCAGGAGTTGTCAGACCCGGCGGACATGCCGAGTTCCACCTCCGACCCTCGCGGTGACTCACCGCGGTGGCGCCATCACGCAATGTGCCGCAAGTTCGCACAAAAACCGAATCGCCGCGCCGACCGTTCGACCCGCGGCACGTGGGGGAACACGTCGGCGGCGACCGGCCGTCCGGGGCGCGAAGTCACAACTCGGCCGCACCAGTACGGCTTTCGCGGCGCCGACTCTCGATCCGCGGCCGACTCCGGCAGGCCGCGTGGATCCCGGCCCCGAGTGCCGCAGCTCCTGCCCCTCGGACCGGCCAGCGGGCGGGAATCGACACAAGGGGCGGGTGGACGACCGGGGTTCGGGGCGCCCGACCCGCGCGGGCGAGGCACGGGCAAGGCGAACGGGCCGACGCCACGAGCCGCCGACGACGCGAAGGCCGTCGGTTCCGCGTAGCGCAGCGGCGGGGGCGGAAGCGGCACTGCCCCCGGCGGTACCTTCCCGCCGGGGGCAGTGCCCACCCGCACGCGCCGACGCGCAGGCCCCGGACGAAGCATCGGCCGGGACCTGATCCGGCGGCAGGGCCCGCCGACGCGGAAGCAGCAACGACGCGAAGAGGCGGGCAGGGCAGGCAGCCGACGGTTCACGGGGGCAGCGGGCCGCCGCTGACTCAGGAGCCGTCGACCGGCCCGGCCCGGTCCCATCCGGGCGCCCGCACCTCGATCGTGAGACTTCCCGACCCGACCTCCTCGCCGCAGGTCCGGCAGGTCGACATCAGGTCGAGGTCGTGCTCGGCGCCGTGCGCCGGGTCGCGCCCGGCCGCATACCCGGCCTCGTGCCCGGAGCCCGGCCCGGCGCGATGCCGGAAGGCGACCGGCGGCGTGTCCACCGCCCAGCGATCGCCCCAGGCCAGCAGCGCGTGCATCACCGGTGCGAGGTCGCGGCCGGCCTCCGTGAGGTGGTACTCGAAGCGCAACGGGCGCTCGCTGTAGGCGTGGCGCTCGACCACGCCCACCTCCTCCAGTGCGCGCAGCCTGGCGGCGAGGCGGTCGCGGGGGGCGCCGGTGTTGCGGACGATCTGCTCGTAGCGCCGGTTGCCGTAGAAGATCTCGCGGATCGCGAGGAGGGCCCAGCGTTCGCCGACGAGTTGCAGCGCGGCGGCCGCGGAGCACGGCCGGCCGGGCACCCGGGGGTGCGGAACCGCAGTCTCGCCCTGCTTCCTGTTCGAGGTCACGCACCCATCTTCCCCCGAGTCCGTTGCGTTTTCAAACTCACATGGCTAGCCTCCCGTCCATGACAGTTGGATTTTCAAACTCACCAAGGGCCGCCCGCGCCGTGTTCGCGACGGTCGCGGCCGCGGTCTTCATGTCGAACCTCGACCTCTTCATCGTCAACGTGGCCCTCCCCGCGATCGGCCGCTCGTTCGGCGGCAGCGGCCTCGGCTCCCTCTCCTGGGTCCTCAACGGCTACGCGATCGTCTTCGCGGCGCTCCTCGTGGTCGCCGGGCGCGTCGCCGACCGCTCCGGCCACAAGCCGGTCTTCCTGACCGGGCTGGCGGTCTTCACCCTCGCCTCGGTCGGCTGCGCACTGGCTCCGGAGGTCGGGACGCTGGTCGCGGCACGGCTCGTGCAGGCCGCCGGCGCCGCGCTGCTGATGCCGACGTCACTCGCGCTGCTGCTCGACACGACGGCGCCCGAGAAGCGCGCCGGGGCGGTGCGGGCCTGGGCCTCGATCGGGGGGATCGCCGCCGGACTCGGGCCCGTGGCCGGCGGACTGCTGGTCGAGGCCGGATGGCGCTGGGTCTTCATCGTCAACGTGCCGGTGGGGCTCGCGGCGTTCGCGCTCGGTGCCAAGGTGCTGCCGTCGCCCGGCCGCGCCGGGGCGCGGAAGAGTCCGCTCCCCGACCTGCTCGGCGCCACCCTCCTCACCGGATCGATCGCCACGCTCGCGCTCGGCCTGGTCAAGGCTCCCGACTGGGGCTGGACGAGCGCCGGGACCCTCGGCAACCTCGCCGGCGCGGTGCTGCTCGGCGTCTGGTTCGTCCTGCGCTCGGCCCGCCACCCCGTACCGATCGTCGAACTGCCGCTGCTTGGGGTGCCGGCCTTCGCAGCCTCCGCCGCCGCCCTGACGCTCTTCACCGTCGCCTTCGCCGGCATGCTGCTCGGCGCGGTGCTGTGGTGCCAGGACGTCCGGGGCTACTCGGCTCTGCTCACCGGCCTCGCCATCGCGCCAGGCCCCCTGCTCGTCCCGCCGGTCGCGCTGCGGATCGGGCCCGCCGTCGCCAGATTCGGCGCGGGCCGCATCGCGCTGGCGGGGACCGTCCTGTTCGCGGCCGGCATCCTGTGGTGGGCCGCGACCCTCGACACCGGCTCGGCCTACGCGGCCTCGCTCCTGCCCGGCATGCTGCTGACCGGCCTCGGCGTCGGCATGACCGTCCCGGTCCTGACCGGGGCGTCGGCGGCCGCCCTGCCGCCGGCCCGCTTCGCCACCGGCTCGGCCATCACCTCGATGGGCCGCCAGATCGGCGCGGTCCTCGGCGTCGCGACCCTGATCGGCATCCTCGGCACCCCGGCTCCCGGACACGCCGTCGCCGCGTTCCGGCACGGCTGGTACGCGATCGCCGCCGCCTCCCTGCTCGCCGCGTGCGCGACCGTCCCGCTCGTCCGCACGCCACGACCGGTCTCCGCCGAACCGGCCGTAGCCGCAGGGACGGCGAAGAAGGCGAAGATCGGCACCACCTGACATCTGAAGGGCCAGGTCCGGCCCGGCCCTCGCGGCACGGCCGGGGCCGGGGGTCTCGTCGGAGCGGGGCGAGCGCCGCCGCGCCCCCCGGCCGCACGCGGTCGTGAGGTCCGCGGGGGTGGCGGCGTGGTCGTGCGGACCCGGAAGGCTCCCGGTGCGCCGAGCGGTCGGTGCGCCGAGCGATCGGCGTCAGCGCAGCGCGTGCCGGCCGGGGCCTCGGCGCAGCCGCAGAGCGGCGTAGGTGAGGTCGGCGACGAGGAGGGCGATCGCGATGATCAGCAGGGGAAGGAGTCCGTGGGCGACGGCGCCGATGACGCCGAGCACGATCGCCAGCAGGAGCAGGATCAGGAAGAGGACCATGGCGTGGCTACCGTTCTCCTGGGGGGTCGGTGGGCCGGGGCAGGGCGAGCGCTTCGGTGAGCTGCGCCAGTTCCTCGGGTGTGGGGCGGACGGGCCCGTCGGTGCCGTCCTCGGCGAAGGCGCGGATGCGGGGGGTGCGGATCCCCGTGAGGTCCGCGACGGCCTGCGCCGTGAGGTGCCGTCGCCGCATGGCGCGGCTCAGGATCCGGGCAAGATCGGTGTCGGTCACAGCGGCCCCTCGTCATCGGGATCCTCGTCCCCGCTCGTCTGCCCGGCTGCCGGGCAAGTAAGCCGGTCGCCGGGCTGCGGGAGAGGGGAGGGTGGGGGCGGCCCGCGCGGTCGGGTCGAACGCGCGGGCCACCGGAACCACCTCCGCCTTACCGGGGGCCGGGCGTCATCCCGTCCCCGCGAGGCTCTCGCGTGCGGCGGCGGCCACCGCCTCGGCGGTGAGGCCGAACTCGGCGTACAGCCGCCGGTGGTCGGCGGAGGCGCCGTAGTGGTCCAGGCTGACGATCCGGCCCCGCGGGCCGACCAGCTCCCGCCAGCCGAGGGCCACGCCGGCCTCCACACTCACCCGCGCGGTGAGGGCGGGCGGGAGGACCTCCTCGCGGTAGGCGCGGGGCTGGGCTTCGAACCACTCCAGGCACGGCAGGGACACCACCCGGCTCGGCACCCCCTCACCGGCCAGCAGGTCCTGGGCCGCCAGGGCCAGGTGCACCTCCGATCCGGTGGCCAGCAGCAGCACCTGCGGCCGCTCGCCGCCGGCCGGGTCGCGCAGCACGTAGCCGCCGAGGGCGGCGCCCTCCGCCGGGGCGCAGCCGTCCGGGCCGCGGTCGAGGACGGGCACCTTCTGCCGGGTCAGGGCCAGGCCGGTGGGCCGGTCGGTGTGCTCCAGCACCGCGCGCCAGCAGGCCGCCGTCTCGTTGGCGTCGGCGGGGCGCACCACGTCGAGTCCGGGAATCGCCCGGAGCGCGGCGAGGTGCTCGACCGGCTGGTGGGTGGGGCCGTCCTCGCCGAGGCCGATCGAGTCGTGCGTCCAGACGTAGATGGTCGGGAGCTTCATCAGCGCGGCCAGCCGTACGGCGGGCCGCATGTAGTCGCTGAAGGTGAGGAAGGTACCGCCGTAGGGGCGGGTCAGACTCTGCAGGGCGATCCCGTTGAGGATCGCGCCCATGGCGTGCTCACGGACGCCGAAGTGCAGGGTGCGGCCGTACGGACCGCCCTTCCACTCGGTGGTCTCCACACCCTCGGGCAGGAAGGAGGGCTCGCCGTCCATGGTGGTGTTGTTGCTGCCCGCGAGGTCGGCGGAGCCGCCCCACAGTTCGGGCAGGACGGGTGCGAGGGCGGTCAGCACCTTGCCGGAGGCGGAGCGCGTGGCGAGCCCCTCGGGGTCGGCGGGAAAGGCGGGAATCCGGGTGTGCCAGCCGTCGGGCAGCCGGGGCTCGCTCAGTCGGTCCAGCAGTGCGGCCCGCTCCGGGTTCTCGGCGCGCCAGCGCTGGTAGCGCGGGGTCCAGGCCTCGTGGAGCTCGCGCCCGCGGTCGCGGGCACGGCGGGTGCGCGCGAGGACCTCGTCCTCGACGGTGAAGGTGCGCGCGGGGTCGAAGCCGAGGAGTTGCTTCGTGGCGGCGACCTCGTCCGCCCCGAGGGCGGAACCGTGGGCCTTGCCGGAGTTCCGCAGGGTGGGTGCGGGCCAGCCGATGACGGTGCGCAGCACCAGCAGCGACGGCCGGGTGGTCTCGGCGCGCGCGGCCTCCAGCGCGTCGAGGACGGCGTCGACGTCCTCGACGTAGCGGCCGGTGCTCGTCCAGTCCACGCTCTGCACGTGCCAGCCGTACGCGCGGTAGCGGGCGGCGACGTCCTCGCTGAAGGAGACGTCGGTGTCGTCCTCGATCGAGATGTGGTTCTGGTCGTAGACCATGACGAGGTTGCCGAGGCGCTGGTGGCCGGCGAGCGAGCTGGCCTCAGCGGTGACGCCCTCCATCAGGTCGCCGTCCGAGGCGAGCACGTAGACGTGGTGGTCGAAGGGGCTCTCTCCGTCCGGGGCGTCCGGGTCGAGCAGACCGCGTTCGCGGCGGGCGGCCATGGCCATGCCCACGGCCGCGCCGAGGCCTTGGCCGAGCGGCCCGGTGGTGATCTCCACACCGCGGGTGTGCCGGTACTCCGGGTGGCCCGGGGTGGCGGAACCCCAGGTCCGCAGGGCCTTGAGGTCGTCGAGTTCCAGGCCGTAGCCGGTCAGGTGGAGCTGGACGTAGAGCGTGAGGCTGGTGTGGCCGCAGGACAGCACGAAGCGGTCGCGGCCCAGCCACCGGTCGTCGGCGGGGTCGTGGCGCAACACGTTCTGGAAGAGCAGATGGGCGAGCGGTGCCAGGCTCATGGCGGTGCCGGGGTGGCCGTTGCCGGTGCGCTGCACGGCGTCGGCCGCGAGCACCCTGGCGGTGTCGACGGCGCGGAGGTCGACGGCGTCCCAGCCGGCCCGCTCCGCGACGGGGTCGGCCAGGGACTGGTGGCGGTGGTGCGCGGGTGTGGTGCCGGGTGTCATGGGTGTACTCCCGAGGTGGTCGGACGAGGGGTGCCGCGCGGTCGGTCCGACGGCCGGGGGCGGGTCGGGCCCGTCCGCGCGTCCACCGGCGCCTACCCGGGCAGCGCCCCGCCATGAGCGCATCGGCCCGCCGTCCTGGCCGGCTTCCTCCACGTCGCCCCACCGGGCCCGCGGCAGCGGCGCAACCCCTGAGCGGAGTGCCGCTCGGCCCGATCCGGCGCCTCCACGGGAACAGGCCGCGCGACCGCGACCGCCGGCGCCGGGAGGGCGCCGGCCGGCCGTGGGCTCAGCCGCCGACGTGGATGCGCGGGCGGCGGCCGGGATCGGGTTCGTTCCTGCGGATGATCTCGCGGGTGACGGGGGCCGTGTCACCGCGGCCGAGCAGGAAGTAGCGGAACATGTGCTTGAGGGGGCTGCCCTCGGCCCAGGCGAAGTAGCAGTGCGGCCGGATGTCGGTGGTGTCGCGCAGCGCGAGCAGCAGCGCGGCGATGGCGTTGGGCGCGGCGGGTGCCTCGGCGCGCAGCACGCGGTAGCCCTCGACCTCGACGCCGTGGACGGTGAGGGTCTCGCTGAAGTCGGAGGGGTCGACCACGTCGATCTCCAGGAACAGCACGTCCGCGGCGCCGGGTACCGGGTTGTTGCCCCGCTGCTCGGCCTCCTTGTCGGCGTACTCGGCCCGGTCGCCGGCCTCGCGGCGGTTGGCGATGATGTTGATCGCGTGGTCGTGGGCGATGGTGTCGGCGAGGAACCGGCGGGCGTCGGGATCGAACACGATGCGGTCGGCGCGCAGTTCGGTGGTGCGGGTGACCCGCGAGATCACCGACACGGTGATGATGCCGGCGATGAACAGCCCGGAGATGGCGATGCCGTCCGGCTTGTCGACGATGTTGGCGACGAGCGCGTACAGGAGGACGGCCGTCAGGACGGCGAAGCCCGCGGTCGCCGCTCGCCGGTGGCGGCGCAGGGCGGAGACGGTGACGGCGAAGGCGCCGGAGACCATCATCGCGAGGACGCCCGTGGCGTACGCGCCGGCCTGGGCGTTGACGTCGGCGCCGAAGGCGATCGTGATGACGACGCACAGGGCCGTGTAGACGAGGACGACGGGGCGCACCGCGCGGGCCCACTCGGGCGCCATGCCGTAGTCGGGGAGGTAGCGGGGGACGATGTTGATCAGCCCGGCCATGGCGGAGGCGCCCGCGAACCACAGGATCAGGATCGTGCTGATGTCGTAGACGGTGCCGAACGCCGCACCGACGTGCTCGTGGGCCAGCCAGGCCAGCGCCCGGCCGTTGGCCGCCCCGCCCGCTTCGAACTCCTGGCGGGGGATGAGGACGGTGGTGACGAAGCTCGCGGCGAGCAGGAAGACGCTCATGACGACGGCCGCGGTGGTCAGCAGGCGCCGGGCGTTGCGGATCCGCGAGGCGAGCCGCTGCTCGGCGTCGGCGCCGTCCGAGGCGATGAGCGGCATCATGCTCACCCCCGTCTCGAATCCCGACAGGCCCAGCACCAGCAGCGGGAAGGCCAGCAGGGCGGGGCCCGCCAGCGCACCGACGCCGCCTCCGCCTTCGACGAGCGCCTGGGTCCACGCCGACCAGGCGCCGGGTGTGGTGACCACGTCGACCACGCCGACCGCGATGACGACGGCGTTGAGCAGCAGGAACACCGCCACCAGGGGGATCGCGACGCTGACGGCCTCGCTGAATCCCAGCAGGAACACCCCTCCCAGCAACAGCAGGAGCCCCACCGTGATGGCCACCTCATGCCCGTGCAGTGCCGTGGGGAACAGCGGGTTCTCCACCACGTGCACCGACGCGTCCGCCGTCGAGAGCGTGATCGTGATGATCCACGATGTGGCCACGAAGCCCAGCAGGACCAGCACGAACAGCTTGCCGCGCCAGAACGGCAGCAGGTCCTCCAGCATCGCGACCGATCCCGCGCCGTTCGGGCTCTCGTGCGCCACCCGCCGGTACATCGGCAGCATCCCCAGCAGCGTCAGCGCCACGATCAGCAGCGTCGCCAGCGGCGAGACCTTGCCCGCGGCCAGCGCGGCGATCGCCGGCACGTAGGCCAGGCTGGAGAAGTAGTCCACGCCGGTCAGGCACATCACCTTCCACCAGGCCTGCTTCCGGGAACGGTCCTCCCCCGCCGCCGGACCGGCCGGCTGGACCCTGTCGTGCAGCAGCCACCCCGCCAGTCCCCGGGCCGGCCGCGCCCGCAACGCGGGGTGCTCGACCACCTCGGGCACACCGAGCCCGTCCAGCGTCTCTGCCACGTCCGCCACAACCCTTCGTTCGCCCGGACACCGCGGCGGGCGCCGCGGCCCACCGGGAGGTGGCCCCGGAGCGGGCCCCGTGAGGCGGGGTACGGACCGGGTGGTCCACGGACACCCGTGTGCCCCGTGCGCGGCGCCTCATCCGTCGCCGCGCGCACCGGGCGCTCCCGTCGGGCGGTTCGCCCGCGTGGAGATCACGTCCTCACCCGGCTCCGCCCGGCCGGCCGCCGCTCGGGAGCGCACCGGCACCGGCAGCGGTTCCGGGTGCCCGGACCGCGCCGCCCGCCGGCTCAGGAGGCGCCGCGGGCCGAGACCGGCACCGACCTGCCGGGCCGGCCTCCCGGGCCGGGCGACGTGGCGACCGCGGCCGGGCCGATGCCCCCGCTCGTCCGGCCGGCGTCACCGGGCGGTCCGGACCCAGGCCAGGGACGAGGCCTACAACCAGCCCCGCTGGGCCGCCTTCAGTCCCGCCTCGAAGCGGCTCGCCGCGTCCAGCCGCTCCATCAGTGCGGCCATCTGACGCCGCACCGTACGCACCGAGACCCCCAGCCGCCGGCTCGCCATCTCGTCGGTCAGCCCGGTGGAGAGCAGCCGCAGCAGCTCCCGCTCCCCGGCGTTCAGACCCGTCCGGCCGTCCTCGGGACGGTCCGCGCCGAGCGGGACAGCGTTCTCCCAGGTCTGCTCGAAGAGCGCGACCAGCGAGGCGACGATCCCGGGTTCCTCCGTGCAGAGGGCGCCGAGCTTGGTGTGCTGCGGGTCGATCGGCACCACCGCGGTGCGCCGGTCGAAGACCAGCATCCGCGGCGGCAGCACCGGCGCGGTCCGCACCCGGCCACCGAGATCGGTCATCCACTGCGCGTAGGCGAACGTCTCCGGGTCGTTCCGGACACTGTCCTGATAGATCGTCAGCAGCCGTACCCCGCGCCGCAGCGCGTCCTCGTCCAAGGGCCGTGAGGCCGCCAGGCTGGCCGCGGACTGGGCCCCGCCGGGCATCACGGCGAGGCACTCGCCGGCGAGCCGGCCGGTGAGCACCTCCAGCTTCGCCTGGATGGCGTCGAGGCCCACCAGCCGCTCGGCACCGTCCACCAGGGTGTTGGGGCGCAGCACGGCGTACTCGGCGACGGCGCGCGCCACGGCGGCCCGGCTGACCTCCAGTTCCTGCTGGCGACGCGCGAGTTCCTCCTCCTGGCGGCGCAGCAGCAGTTCCAGGCCGCGCTCGGGGCTGACCGGCCAGAGGGCGCCGGGGCGTTCACGCGAGGCGCGCAGCAGGGTGAGGTCGGCCAGGCGGTCCAGAGCCGCGCGGATGTCGGGTTCGGGCAGGTCCAGCCGTTCGCGGAGTTCGGCGACCCCGCCTTCGGGGTCGGCCAGCATCTCGCGGTAGACGGCCTCCGCGGTTGCGTCCAGGCCCAGCAGCTCCAGCACTTCTAGACCCCTGATCGCGACGGGTTGGTGTCCGGTCGGCCCAGCCGGGCCGATCTTGTCAGCCATCGCCGGCGGCCAGCAAGGCATGATCCGGTCAAGGGTGCGCCGGGGGTGCGCCGGCGCGCCGCAGGGGGGTTGCAGCAAGCTGCCTGTCCGCTTGCTGCCGGGCGGTACCCCTCCCCCGGCGGGGTTGGCGCCGGAAGGATTCGGGTGGGCCCCCGAGGTGCGCACCACCCGCGGGGACCGTCCCCGGGAACCCCGCCCGACCCTTCGGCGCCCTGCGTCGGATGCCTCACCGCCCTCCTCCCGCCGCCCGACAGAACGGGAACCACCGTGTCCACGTCCGCCCGACTGCTCGCCGCCGCCGCCCTGGCGCTCACCCTCGCGACCGCCGCCACCCCGGCACTCGCCTCCTCACCGGCCTCGTACGCCTCCGCCGTCACTGCCGCCCCGGACACCCCGTCAGACCCGGCGCTCCCGGCCGACACGCGCGTCGACCCGGACAACCTGCCTGCTGGCGCGCCGGTTGGAGGCGCCGCACCGGCCGGGGCAGCCCTCCTCGCCACGGACAAGCCGGGGATCGGCTGGGACGACTGGATCTGACCCGCCGTGTTCGCCGTGTACCTGACCCTCCGTCCGGACCGCCCGCCGGACGTCCCTGCGGCCCCGTCGACCGACGGGGCCGCAGCGACCGGCGACGGGGTGGCCGCCGCGGTCCAGCAGGCCCTGTGGGGGTACGCCGGGCCCGCGGACGGTCTGGAGCACATCCGGGCCAGGAGCGGGCCGCGGGGGCTGGGGCTGGTCCTGTTCGTCCGGGCCCCCGACCGCTCCGAGGCCGAACGGCGGGCGAGGGCCCTGCTCGGCCGGGCGCTCGCCGAAGGGGCCGTCGGAGCCTTCGCCCTCGCTCCGCCGTAGCCCGTCCGGTCACGGATCCCCTCCTGCCCCGCAGGCGATTTCCTACCGCCCGTCCGCTTTCCACCGATCCTCGACGACCCGGAGTTTGGCCGGTTCGTATCGGACCTTTACCGATCCATCGCTGTCCTTCACACCAAGGAGCCCCATGGCACGCCAGCACGGTCCCGGACAACGCTCCGGGGACGTACCACCACCCTCCGCCCGGCGGCGGCACGGAGCACTGCTGCGCCGCACCGCCATCGCCCTGTCCATCGTGATCGCCGCCGAGTCGGCGGCCGTCATCATGGCGACCGGCCAGGCCGTCGCCGTCACCCCGCGGTCCCCCGCCTCGCCCGCGGCCACCGCCCACGGACCGGCCGAGGCCCAGGACATCGCCACCGCCCACCTCAAGGCCCGGCTGGAGAACCGCCGGATCGAGGTGGTGGGCGAGCGGACCGAGTCGAGCACCACCTGGATCAACCCGGACGGCACCACCACCCTCGACATGGCCTCCGGCCCGATCCGCTACAAGGACAGGTCCGGCCGGTTCCAGCCGATCGACGTCGACCTCGCCCCGCAGCCGGACGGCGGCGTCAAGGCCAAGGGCCACCCGCTGGGCCTCACCCTCGCCGGGGCCACCCCGGCCGCCGCCGTCTCCCGCTTCAAGGCCGCCGGTGCCCCCGCCGGGGACCAGCGGGCCCCAGCCGTGCCGCTGGTCTCGCTGGACAACGGCGCGGGCACCGCGATGTCCCTGTCCTGGCGCGGCGCGCTGCCCGCCCCGAGCATCGACGGCCACCGGGCCCGCTACGCGGACGCGTTGACCGCCACCGACCTGGTCGTCGAGTCCACCCGGACGGGCTTCGAGCAGTTCCTGGAGCTCAAGGACCGTTCGGCGGTCGCCGCCAACGGCACCGTCACGCTCACCCTCGACGCGGCCGGCCTGCGGGCCCGGCAGAACGACGACGGTTCGGTGTCGTTCATCGATCCGAAGAACGGCCAGGAGGCCGGCCGGCTGCCCGCCCCCATGATGTGGGACGCCCAGGTCGACGAACGCTCCGGCGACCACACCCGCACCGCGCCGGTGGGCCTGAAGGTGACTCAGACCGGTGACTCCGTCGACCTGACCCTCACCCCCGACGCGGCCTTCCTGAACGATCCGAGGACCAAGTACCCGGTGACCGTCGACCCGGCGGTCAACATCGGCGTCGGCTTCGACACCTTCGTCCAGCAGGGCTACGCCACCGACGTCTCGGCGCAGACCGAGCTGAAGCTCGGCAACAACGGCTCCGGCCAGGTGGCCCGCTCGTTCCTGCAGTTCCCGATGGCGCAGATCAGCGGCAAGCAGATCACCAGCGGCAAGCTCAACCTGTGGAACTTCCACTCCTGGTCCTGCACCGCGAAGAGCTGGGAGGTCTGGGACACCAACTCCGCCTCCACCACCACCCGCTGGACGGCGCAGCCCACCTGGAACCGCAAGTGGGCCACCACCACCGCGACCAAGGGCTACTCCAGTTCCTGCAACGACGGCTGGGTGAACACCGACATCACCTCCCTCGTGCAGGCCTGGGCCGGCAACGGCAAGGGCGCCAACACGCTGGGCATCCGGGCCACCGACGAGAGCGACCCGTACGGCTGGAAGAAGTTCAACTCCGGCAACGCGTCCTCCAACACGCCCTACCTGTCGGTGACGTACAACACCCCGCCGGCCGTCTCCACCCTGCTGACCCCGGCCGGCGGCGCCCTCACCGGGGACGCCACCCCGGCGCTGTCCGCCAAGGCGACCGACCCCGACGGCGGCAACGTGGCGCTGGACTTCGAGGTCTGGACGGCCAACGGCACCGCGGCCCTGCAGTCCGGCCGCTCCGCCTACGCCGCCTCCGGATCGACCGTCGCCTGGTCCCCCGCGACCGCGCTGGCCCCCGGTGCCTACAAGTGGCGCTCGCGCTCCTGGGACGGCACCGCCAACAGCGCGTGGTCGGCCTTCCGCACCTTCACCGTGGACACCACCGCACCGGGCACCACCACCGTCTCCTCCGGCGACTTCCCGGCCGGCCAGTGGTCCGGCACCCCGGACGCGGGCGGCTCGTACACCGGCACCTTCACCTTCACCCCGCCGTCCTCCGACGTGAAGGACGTGCAGTACCGGCTGGACGGCGGCGCCTGGGTGACCGCGGCGACCACCGGCGCGGCGGTGACGGCGGCGCTCACCTTCAAGGCCGGCGCGCACACGGTGACGGCGCACACCCGCGACGCGGCGGGCAACGTCTCCGCCGACAAGACGTACACCTTCTACGCGGGCAAGGGTTCCGCGCTGGTGGCGCCCGGCGCGGGCGAGCGCCCGGCCCGCCGCACCTCGCTGCAGGCCGAGGGCAACAGCACCTACACCGGCGTGCGCTACCAGTACCGCCGCGGCGAGACGGACGCCTGGAAGGACGTCCCGGTCGCCAACGTCACCACCACCGACGGCAAGGCGGTGGCCGGCTGGCCGTTCGCGGCGGCCGCCGGCAAGCCGGCCCCGCTGAACTGGAACATCACCGACACCCTGGCCGAGAACGGCCCGGTCGACGTCCGCGCGGTCTTCACCGACGGCGCCGCCACGGACGCCACCGAGCCGAACACCGTCACGGTGGACCGCAACGCGGGCGACGCCCCCCAGACGCCGGTCGGCCCCGGCGAGGTGAACACCCTCACCGGTGACCTCACCCTGTCGGCCACCGACGCCGAGGGCTTCGGCCTCAGCGCGGAGCGTTCATTCTCCTCCCGCCGGCCCGTCAACGGCTCGGCCCAGGAGGGCCAGGCGGCGATCTTCGGCCCGCAGTGGAGCTCCGGCACCAGCGCCGAGATCACCGACGCCGACTACACCTACGTCCGCCAGACCTCGGCGACCTCCCTCTCGCTGGTCTCCGCGGACGGCTCCGAGGTCGGCTTCACCGCCACCGGCGCCGGCGGCTGGAAGCCCGAGCCCGGCGCCGAGGACCTCACCCTGACCGGGGCGCTCACCGGTGCCTTCACCCTGAAGGACACCGCCGGCACCACCGTCACCTTCGCCAAGGTCGACCCGGCCGCCACCACCTGGCAGGCAGGCGGCTCCTCGCTGCCCAGCGACAACTCCACCACCTCGGTGGTCTCGGAGAAGGTCGTGGCCGGCGGCAAGACCCTGGCCCGACCGAAGTACGTGGTCGCGGCGACCTCGGCGACCGCCTCCGCCAACTGCGCAGCCGCGCCCTCCACGGTCGGCTGCCGGGTGCTGGAGTACGTGTACGCCGGCGCCACCACCGCCACCTCCTCCGCCACCGGCGACTTCACCGGCCAGGTGAAGCAGATCCGGCTCTGGTCCACCGACCCGGGCGCCTCCGCGGCCACCCCCGTCGTCGTCTCGCAGTACGCCTACGACGACCAGGGACGGCTGCGCGAGGTCTGGGACCCGCGCATCAGCCCCGCGCTGAAGACCACCTACGGCTACGACGCGTCCGGCCGGGTCACCACCGCGGCCGAGCCCGGCGAGCTGCCGTGGACCCTGGAGTACGGCAAGGCCGGCAACGCCGCCACCGCGGGTGACGGCATGCTGCTCGCCGCCTCCCGCCCCACCCTCAAGCAGGGCAGCACGGACGTCACCGACGGCACCGCCACCACCTCGGTGGTCTACGACGTCCCGCTGAGCGGCAACAACGCGCCCTACCCGCTGGGCCCGAGCGACGTCGCCGCCTGGGGCCAGAGCGACGCCCCGACCGACGCCACCGCCGTCCTGCCGCCCGACGCCGTCCCGGCGGGCCACGACGGCAAGGCCCTCGGCACCGCCGCCTACAACCGCGCCTCACTGACCTACACCAACGCCTCCGGGCGCGAGGTCAACACGGCCACCCCCGGCGGCGGCATCACCACCACCGAGTACAACGCCTTCGGCAGCCAGGTCCGCACGCTCTCAGCCGAGAACCGCGTCCTCGCCCTGGCCACCACCGGCACCGACCTCGCCAAGCTGCGCGCCCTCGGCATCGCCGGCCGCTCCACGGCCGACCGCGCCCAGGTGCTCTCCTCGGCCTCGGTGTACTCGGCCGACGGCAAGCGCCTGGTCGAGAGCTACGACCCGCTGCAACTGGTCACCCTGGAGCACGACCTGGCCGCCTCCGGCAGCAGCCCGGCGCTCGCCGCCGGCGCCGAGGTCGCGGCCCGCGCCGCCACCGTGACCGCCTACGACGAGGGCCGCCCGGCGGGCGCCTCGGTCAGCGACCGCGCCACCTCGGTGACCACCGGCGCCCGGATCGACGGCTACGCCACCGACGCCGACACCCGCACCACCGCCACGGCGTACGACTGGGCCCAGGGCCTGCCCACCCAGTCCGTGCAGGACCCGGCCGGCCTCAGGATCACCACCGGCACCGGGTACGACACCAGCGGCCGGGTGACCACCCAGAGCCGGCCCAACTCCACCGGCTCCGACGCGGCCACCACGGTGACCACGTACTACGGCGCCTCCGGCACCGGCGCCTGCGCCGGCCACCCCGAGTGGGCCGACCTGGTCTGCTCCACGGGCCCGGCCGCCCAGGTCACCGGCGGCGGCAGCAACCCGACGCAGACCCCGACCAGGACCTTCCAGTACGACCGCTGGGGCAACGTCTCGGTCGTGACCGAGGTCGCCAACGGCGTCACCCGCACCACCACCCGCACCTACGACGCCGCCGGGCGCCCGCTGAAGGTCTCGATCACCGGCGGCACCGGCACCGCCGTCCCCGACATCACGTTCGGCTACGACCCGGCCACGGGCGAACTCGCCACCCTCGCCAACGGCAGGGCCACCGTCAAGCAGGGCTACGACAAGCTCGGCCGCCTGGTCTCCTACGACGACGGCGCCGGCAACGTCGCCACCACCGAGTACGACAAGCTGGACCGGGTGGTGAAGAAGTCGGACTCGGTGCCCTCCAGCACCACCTACGGCTACGACACCGCCAAGGACCCGCGCGGACTGCCCACCTCCCTCACCGACTCGGTCGCGGGCACCTTCACCGCCGGCTACGACGTCGAGGGCCGGCTGGTCACCCAGACCATGCCGGGCGGCAACACCCTGACCAACACCTACGACAGCCGGGGCATCCAGACCGGTAAGACCTACACCACCCAGTCCGGCACCGTGCTGCTCGCCGACACCGCGGACTTCACCGTCCACGGCCAGCAGGCCGGCATCACCCAGGCCGACGGCAACACCACCGGCACCACCTACACCTACGACGCCACCGGCCGCCTCACCAAGGCCGCCGCCACCACCGGCCTCGGCTGCGCCACCAGGTCCTACACGTTCGACAGGAGCAGCAACCGGACCAACCGCACCACCGTGACCGACGACTGCGACCCGGCCACCGCCGACGCCGTCACCAAGTCCGAGAACCACGGCTACGACACCGCCGACCGCCTCACCGACGCCGGCTACGTGTACGACGCCTACGGCCGCACCACCGCCCTGCCCAAGGGCACCCAGCTGAGCTACTACGCCAACGACCTGGTCCGCGGCGAGAGCCTCGGCGACACCCGCAAGACCTGGGACCTGGACGCCTCCGGCCGCCTCGCGGTCACCACCACGGAGACCAGGGGCGCGGACGGCACCTGGGCGATCACCGGCCTGTCGACCAACCACTTCGACGCCGGCGAGGACACCCCCGCCTGGTCGAAGGACGCGGCCGGCATGCTCACCCGCAACGTCCAGGACCTGACCGGCCAGCTCACGGCCGCCACCGGGACCGACGGCGGCGCGATCCTGCTGCTGACCAACCTGCACGGCGACGTGTCGGTCCAGATGTCCCCGGACGGCACCGAGGACCTCGCCGTCTACCACTACGACGAGTACGGCAACGTCGTCGACGCCACCGGCTCGACCGAGTACGGCTGGCTCGGCGGGGCGCAGCGCGAGGCCGACGGCCTCTCCGACCTCACCCTGATGGGCGTGCGCCTGTACGACGCGACCACCGGCCGCTTCCTGCAGCCGGACCCGGTGCTGGAGGGCTCGCCGAACGCCTACGGCTACCCGGTCGACCCGATCACCATGGACGACCTGACCGGGATGTCCTGGCGGAAGAAGTGGACCGCCTACTTCAGCCGCTCCGAGGGCAACACCATCGGTGTGCTGCTGTACGTCTCCGGCAAGATCAGCCAGGGCATCTCGAAGATCCTGCGGCGCCTGCCGCACATCGCGGCCCGGGCCGCCGGCTACGTCCTGTGGGCGCTGTCCTACCTGATGAAGAAGGTCGGCAAGCAGTTCATCAAGGCCGCCAACAAGCGGGGCAGCCACGGGGTGAAGTTCACCTTCGGCATCTGGAGGTCCAGCCACTTCTGGGTGCCGGACCGCCCGATCTACCGGGTGAACCCGCGGTACTGAGCCGCGGGTGACGCTCCGCCGGGGCGGAGCGGGCCGGGGTGACACCGGCCGATGAAGGACAGGTGGGCCGGCCCGGGAGAGTTCCTCTCCCGGGCCGGCCGTCGTCGGTGGGAGCGACGAGGCCCGGCCGACGCACCGCGCGGAGCCGGCCGGCGGCCGGTACGGGCCGGGCCCGCCGGCGCCCGGGGGGCGCGGTCAGCCCTTGGTGACGCGGGTCCAGGTGAACGGGCCGAAGGAGGCGGCGGTGGTCGGGTTGTGGGCGCCGGGGGTGACGGTCAGCTTCAGCCACTCCAGCGGGACGGTGCTGCCGTGGACGACGATGCGGTGGAAGTTCGGCACCCGGTAGCTCGGGTGACTGTTCCAGGCGTCGTAGGAGCAGACACCCTCGTCGCCGGTGCAGGCCGAGCCCTGGGTGAGCGGGTTGTCCGAGCGGTAGACGTGCGAGTCGCCCATCAGCAGCAGGACCGGCTTGCCGAAGGCGGTGGTGTGCGATGCCAGCGCGGCGACCAGCGGCTCGTAGTTCGCCACGTGCGAGGCCGGCTTGCCGTCCAGGTCCCACATGTCGGCCTGGGCCGTGACCACCACGCTGGAGAGGCCGCCGGCCCGGGCGAGGGTGAAGGCGGTGTCCAGCCAGCGCAGGTCGGCGGCGGTGCGGTGGGCGGCCTCGTCGAGCTGCTCCTGGGAGGCGGTCGGCGCGCCGTACCAGGGGTCCGCGTCGTTGTTGGAGCCGCCGGGGAGGTTGACCGTCACGAACAGGGTGCCGTTCTTGACCCAGAGCACGTTCTCGACGTACTCGGCGTCCTCGGGGTGCGCCCGGTGGGGCAGTT
Organism: Kitasatospora herbaricolor; assembly: GCF_030813695.1. Taxonomy (NCBI): domain Bacteria; kingdom Bacillati; phylum Actinomycetota; class Actinomycetes; order Kitasatosporales; family Streptomycetaceae; genus Kitasatospora; species Kitasatospora herbaricolor. The sequence continues at coordinate 8,365,221 of NZ_JAUSVA010000002.1, read as the reverse complement.
GGGCCTGCGACAGGACGCGCAGGGTGTCACTGCCGAGGGTGTGGCCGGGCCGGGCGAAGAACGTCCGGCGGACCAGGTCCAGGTTCTGCACGGGGTTGCCGGCGGCGTGGTCGACCGGCCGGCCGGTGGCCGGGTCGAGGACCGGATCGATCTGCCCCGTGGCGGCGTTGTACTTGCCGCCGCCCTCGGCGGCCTTGTGGCAGTCGGACCACTCGTTGTCGCCGGGCGTGTAGACCAGCGGGTCGGCGAAGGTCCTCCAGAGCGCGGCGATCGACCGGTCGTACGCCTCGGTGCAGTACTGCTTGCCGGAGTGGATGTCGCCCACGTGGATCACGGTGCTGACGTCCCGGTCGGCGTTGACGGAGGCGATGAACGCCGGGGTCGCCTCGAACTCGGAGGTGTCGGTGGGCGAGGTGCCGTACGGGGCGTCGCCGTACACGGCCAGCGTGAACGGCGCGCGGGCGCCGTGCGCGGCGCGGCCGTCGTCCGCCGTCGCGGCGGTGGCCGGCACCACGGTCATCGCGAGGGTGAGGCCCGCGGCCGCACCGATCCTGCTGAACATGCTGTCTCCCGGTGGGTCGCCCGATTCGGGAAGCAGTATCGACCCGGCCCCGGCGGTGGCGGGCAACGCCCGGATGAACGGGAGTTCAAGAGCTGACGGTGCCCGGTCGGGTGAGGCGGCGCGAACGGCCCCCTGGGGCTGCGCCCGCCCGGCCGGGACGGCCGGGCCGCGGGCGACGGGTCCGGGCGACGGGTGCGGGCGGCCGGTGCGGGCGGCCGGTGCGCCCATGCCCGGCCGCCGGCGGCCGTACCCGCATGCTCACGGCCGGTCGGCCGAGGCGGTCGGGCGGCTCGGGCACCAGCTCGCCCGGCCGCCCGGCCGGTTGCTCAGGGACCCCACGGGCGGAGCATGTCCTTCATCGCATCCGTCAACGCGATCTGCAGCAGCGGACCGTAGGTGATCCGGCCGACGCCGAGGCGACGGAAGCGCTCAAGGTCGTGCCTGACGGGATGCGCCGTGGAGTTCACCGGAACGGCGACGGCGCCGGTCACCGCCGTGAGCAGGTCGTCGTTGTCCTGGATGCCCACCGGGTAGACGCTGTCGGCGCCGGCCTGCTCCATGGCCCGCAGCCGCTCGATCGCCTCGTCGAGGACTCCGGCGGCGTCCTCGGCATGGATGAACAGGTCGGTGCGCCCGTTCACCCAGAGCGGGATCCCCGCGTCGTCGGCCGCCGCGCGCAGGCCGGCGATGTAGCTCGCGTGCTCCTGCGTGCTGCGCACACGTCCGCCGTCCGAGTGGACGGTGTCCTCGATGTTGAGACCGACGCCGCCGATCTCGGTGAGTCCGGCGACGAGGTCCGCGGGTTCCTGTCCGTATCCGGCTTCCAGGTCGACGGACACGGGGACGTCGACCGCGGCGATGATCGGCCTGACGGCGGCGAGCACCTCCTCGAAGGTCTGCCCCTCGTGGTCCTCGGCCCCTCGGGAGTCGGCGAGCGGATGGCTGCCGATCGTCAGCGCCGGGAACCCGGCGCCGACTGCCGTCCGCGCGGACCAGACGTCCCAGACGGTCGGCAGCACGAGCGGCCGGTGCTGGGCGTGCAGCTGCTTGAGGCGTTGAGCGCGCTCAACGGTGGTACGAAGGTCCATGCCGAAGACGCTACCCCCGGACGACCCCGAACGACGGCCCGGCAGGGCGCTGCCCGGGCATCGCGTCCCGCGACGGTCGGGACGCACGACCCGGACGACGCCCGGGACCCACCACGGACGGGTGCTCCCCTGCACGGCCCCGCACCCACCGGCCCGGCCGGCGCTTCGACGGACCGGGCGATTCCGCCGCCGGCGACGAGACCCTGGTGGACGGTCAGGCCCCGACGGCGAGCCCCGGGGCGAGCGGCCGGCCGCGGGCGGTGCCGCCGGGTGCCGGCCCGTCAGCTCCCGCCCCGGCCGTCCAGGGGTGGCGCATCCAGGCGACCAGGTGCGGCGACATCCGCGGCCCGTGCTCGTCGATCAAGCGCCGCATACCGTCGACCCGGAGTCGACGGTGAGGACGGGTCGGTCGGCCGCGGTCGGCAGAAGGCCCCAGGAGACGGTGTCGGGGGTCGAGGGGAGGTACGCGTCGCCGTCGATCGGGCCGGTACCTGGTTGTAGTACGTTCGCCACGCCAGCTCCTTCGCCGAAGGAGCGGCGATTGCATCCGATCGAGGTTTCCGTGGAAGACGAGGTTGCACGGCCTGCGACGGGCCGTGGGCGGGTCTCGCCGCAGGCAGTCGTCCGGGCCATCCGCGAGGACCTGATCCGGGGCGTCCACCGCCCCGGCCAGCGGCTGACCGAGGAGACCATGGCGGCGCGGTACGGGGTCTCCCGGGTGCCGGTCCGCGAGGCGCTGCGCTCGCTGGAGGCCGAGGGCTTCCTGGTGAGCCGGCCCTACGCGGGCATCGCCGTGGTGGAGTTGAGCGACGACGAGGCCGAGGACCTGCTGGAGATCCGGGCCCTGCTGGAGCCGCTGGGTGCCGGCCGGGCCGCCCTGCGGCGGACGGCGGAGCAGGTCGGGCGGATGAAGGAGCTGGTGTCGCTGGGCATGGAGGCCGCGGAGGACGGGCGGCTGGAGGAGCTGGCCCGGCTGAACAGCCGGCTGCACGAGGTGATCGCCGCCGCCTCGGGCAGCCGCACGCTCGGTCAACTGGTCACCCAGCTCAGCGACAAGATCGCCTGGGTGTACGCGGCCGAGCTGCCGCGCCGGGCCACGGACTCCTGGCGGGAGCACGCCGAGATCGTGGCGGCCATCGACGAGGGCGACCAGGAGCGGGCCCGTGACCTGGTGGCCCGTCACATCGCGCTCGCCCAGTCGGCGTACCGGCGGCGGAGGCCGGACCCGGACGCCGGGTAGGTCGCACCGTCCGGCACCCGGATCCGGCCTCCGCCGGGGCTGGGCACCCCGATCCGGCCTCCGCCGGAACGTGGGCATTGCGCGACCGACGATCTCCCGCAACACAGAGCTTGTACACAACCGGTGGACAGCTTCTCGACATCGCCCACCCACCGCCTCCGGCAACCCCCCGCACGGAGGCCGGGTCGATGACGGCACCGTCCCCGGCCCGGATCAGGTGGCGGGCGTCGGGCCGGCGGTCCTCGCCGCGGGTGCTGCTCCGGTCGCCCCCGCCCGTACGTACGGTGCCGCACAGCGATCACGCTTGGTCAGGGCATCGCCGCGCTCGGGCGGGCGCGGCGAGGCCGTGCGTACCGGCCCCCCGTCGAAGCCGGCCACCGCGCCTGCGGGTACAGGCCGATCCAGGGTTCGCCGGTCAGGGTCCGGGCCACTGTCCGGGCTGCTGCTGCCGTTGCAGGGCGTCGCGCTCGATCTGCTCCAGGCGCTCCAAGGCGTCCAGTCGCCCGCCGGCGAGGCCGGCCGCAACCTCGACCAGATGCGCCGCCAGCGTGCGCAGACCCCCCTCGTCGGACCTGGCCTCGAAGCGGTCGAGGATGTCCGAGCACGCCTTCGCCGCCGCCGGCCGGGACCCGGCCGCGAGGCGCGCCTTCAGCAGGGCGATCGCGAACATCTCGGCATCGTCGCTCAGCGACTTCGGTCCCTGGTTGTCCGTCATCCCGCCATCATCGACCAACGGCGCCGGCACCCGCCCGGACTTCCCGAAGCCCGGTTGCCGGGCCCGGCAGCCGGGCCCGACTGCGAAGTGCCCCGGCGTCCCGGTGGGTCCGCCCGAAGAGCGGGGCGGTGACGTTCGCCGATCTCGATCGGTACCGCCGCCCGCGGTCCTGTCGACGAGTCCGCCCGGGTCAGCCGGCCAGCCGGGCGAGGGCCAGCTCGTGCGCCCGGTCGAGGGACTCGGCCGCAGTGCAAGGGACGTCCGGCTGCACGCCGGTGCCCTCCCAGTTCGCACCGGAGACGGGGTTGACGGCGCGGCCCATGGGGACGGTGACCTCCAGGTGCGGGTGCACCGTCCAGCCCCTGCAGGGGTGTGCGCCGCCGCGGCTGCGCTCACCGACGACGACGGCGCGGCCGAGTTGCTGCAGGTCGTACGCCAGCTCCTCGGCGGCGGAGAAGGTGCTGTCACTCGACAGCACGTACAGCGGCTTGCTGCCGCCGAAGCGAGCGCCGGGAACGTACGGCAGGCTCCAGGACTGCTCGCTGCGCTCGTTCTCGCGCCATTCCATGGTGTTGAGGTGGGTGCGCTCGTCCAGCAGGTAACTGCAGACGAAGGCGACCGTGTCCGGGTCACCGCCCCGGTTGCCGCGAAGGTCCACGATCAGCGCCTGGGCGCGGGAGGCCAGGGTGAGCGCGGCGCTCAGCGGTTCGGCGGCCCACTCCAGCGGAAACAGCATCGGCGCCAGCTCCACCACCGCGACCCCGCCGGCGAGCAACTCCACCCGGGGCGCGCCGCCCAGCGAGGTCTCGAAGTCCCGGCGCATGGCGTCCCGGCTGGCGGCCCCCTGTTCAGGGGAGACCGGGTCGGCGTGGTGCTTCAGTCTCAGGTGTCGGTCGCCGTTGAGGGACTGCAGGTCGGCGGTGACCAGACGGGCGAGCTCCTCGGCACCGTCGACGTCGTAGGCCCCCTCGGCGAGGCGTCGTCGTAGCAGGCCGGCGAGTTGCTCGGCCGTCCCGGCGAAGACGTAATGCTCGGTCAGCAGCCGGACCGTCTCGTCGATGACGGGTGTCGGCTGAAGCTGCGTCAGAGTTGTCATGGCTGGGAGTAGAGCACTGCCCCGGCAAAAGCGTCAAGGAAGTTCGACCCTTTCGGCAGGCGAGATCAGGCGTCCCGTGTGCCACCTCCTGAGGACGTTCCGGAGACCGACGCGAGGGGAGGGCAATCGTGCTCAGGCTTGCCGCGGCGAGGAGTTGGGCCGCCGGGAGGGCCGGCGGGGCCGGCACGTCCCGGCCGCTCCGGCCACCGCGCCGTCACGGAGCCACAGAGCCGGAGCCGGTGCCGAGCACGGTACCCGCGGGGCCGAGGGGAACACCGGCCGGGCGGGCACCGCGCTCCGCACCCCTCGGCCCCGCCGGACCGAACTCGCCCTGCCCGGCGGCCTGACCGGCGGAGATCCCCGGCTGCGCCCCCCGGTACCGGCCGCTCAGTGCAGGTTGAGGTTGAACGTCAGGGCCGGGACGGCGTTCCGGACGAGGGACTGCGCCTGCTCGGGCCACCAGGCGCCGGCAGCGGGGTCCACGACACCGTACTCGGGGTCGACGGTGCCGCCGGGGATGCTGCGGTTGCACTGGCCGTCCGACTGGCCGACGGTCTTGACCCAGAGGTAGGCGTCCACCAGGGGGACGCCGGTGTCGGCGGTGGGCCGGGCACCGACGCCGCGGTCGGGTGCGTTGCACCAGATCTGCGGGTCTCCGGTGTACTTGCCCGGGGGCGCGGTCCAGGCGCCGCGGCCGTTGCGGCTGGTGTCGACGACGAAGTGGGTGAGCTGGTCGGTGGGCGGGGTGCCGACGTTCTGCCGGAACCACTCGTCGGTCCAGTGCCAGGTGCTCGGGTCGTCCGGATCGACGGCGTTGCCGGGCTGACCGTCGTTCGGGGCGGCCGAGGAGTAGTACTGGCCGGCGCAGGACTCCGGGTGCCCGTTGGCCCAGGCCGGGCCTTTGGTGGCGAACCAGAGGCAGTGGGAGACCCAGGTGCCGTAGTGGGTGTTCAGGTCGGTGGCCAGGTTGTTGGAGACGTTGAGCGAGAACCCCTGGGTGCGGGCCGCACCGGCCTGCAGCAGGCGCTGGGCGATGTCGCCGACGCTCTTCCAGTGGCTGTTGCCCGCGTCCAGGTACACCGAGGTGCCCGGCCGCCCTTCCAGTGCGTCGACGGCGGTGTTGAGGTCGGCGATGCGGCCGGCGGTGAGGACACCGGTGGGGTCGGATGCGGGACCGCAGTCGGACGGCAGGTTCGCGAGGCCGTCCGGTTCCAGCACCACGACGGCCTTGCCGTTGCCGATGCCCTGGGCGAAGGCCTTGATCCACGCCTGGTACTCGGCGTCGGACTGCGCGCCGCCGGCGGAGTAGAGCGAGCAGTCGCGCAGCGGGATGTTGTAGGCGACGAGCGTCGGCACCGTGCCGGTGCGTCCGGCGTCCCGCATCAGCTTCGCCACCTGGGCCCTGACCTCCGCGGGGGTGCCGCCGGTGAACCAGGTGGCCTCCGGCCAGCTCGCCAGTTTCGCCATGGCCGCGGCGCCGGCCAGGTCGTGGTTCTTCAGGTCGGTGACGGCCTGGTGGGCGGCGTCGCTGTCGGGGTCGACGTAGAAGCGGGTGCCCGCGGGCAGGGTGTGGCCGGCCGCCGTCGCCGGCGGTGCGGGCGCGGCTGTCGCGGGGGCGGCGAGGCCGAGCACCAGGGCGACGGCAGCGGCGGGGAGGACGGATCTGGGCAGGCGGTGGGTCATCGGGTTCCTCGGGTGGTCGGCGCTGGTGGTGTGGTCGGAACTGGTGGTGTGGTCGGCGCCGGTGGCAAGGTCGGCGCCGGCGGCGAGGTCGGAGCTGGTGGCGAGGGGGCCCGGCGCACCGGGCGGCAGGTACCGGGGGCAGGGCTGCCGGGGCGCAGGGTGCGCCGGGCCGGGTCGTACGTACGGCTGCGGTCTTCGGCCGTGGGCGTGGTTCAGTAGCCGTAGATCATCTTGTAGGCGACCTCCGGCAGGAACTGGCCCGCCGCCGAGCCGGCTCCCACACCGCAGTTGCCGTCGGACTCGCCCGGCGTCTTGATCCACAGCAGCATCTCGGCGCCGCCGCCGAGCTGGGTGGGAGTACCGGTCCTGCGGCCGGCGGGGTTGCACCAGGCGCCGTTCGAGCCGTTCCCGTTTCGGCTGGTGTCGACGGTGAAGGGCTTGGTGTAGCCGTAGGAGGATTTGAGGGTCGCGTTGACCGAGCCGGCGTAGCCGGTGTTCTCGGCGGTGGTGAAGAAGTTCGAGACGTTCAGCGCGAAGCCGTGGGCCCGGCCGAGGCCCGCGGCGTTCAGGTGCTGGGCCATCGTGGACGAGCTGATCCAGCCGGGGTTCCCGGCGTCCAGGTAGACCCAGGTGTTGGGTGCCTTGTTGTTGAACTGCGTGATGGCGTTGTTGAGCAGGGCGTTGCGGCTGGAGATCTGCGCGGACGTCATGCAGCTCTGGTCGCCGAGCGCGTCGGGTTCCAGGACGACCACGGCAGGACGGCTGCCGATGCCGCTTGCGAAGGCCGCGATCCAGGTGTCGTAGGCGGCGGCGGATCCCGCGCCGCCGGCGGACTGGCCGCCGCAGATGTCGCGGTCCGGGATGTTGTAGGCGACCAGGACCGGCAGCTTGCCCGCGGCCTGGGCCGCGCCGACGTAGGCACCGGTGGCGGTGCCGATGGCGCCGCTCCAGTTGCCGAACCAGCGCGCCATCGGGACGGCGGCGATGGAGGCCTTGATCGCGGCGGCGCGCCCGTCGCTCGGGTTGGCGGCCGCCCACGCGGCGGCGCTGGAGTCGGGGTCGACGTAGAAACCACTGGTGCTGGACACGGGGTCCGCGTGCGCGGCGGTGGGAGCTGCGAGCACCAGCGGGAGGGCGAGCAGGATCGCCGCGGTCGGACGGGAGGGTCTGCGCATGGGGGAACCTCTTCTCGGGTGGGGTCGCCGCACGGCCGTGTGAGGACGGCGGTTCGACGAGGAGTGAGGTGCACGACGACGGGGTGACCGGGGCGTCGCGGCCGGCCGGCGTTCAGCTCCCGGGGCTGACCGCCGAAGCGCGTCCGGTGTCCGTGGGCCAGTGACTGGAAGCGCATTTTTTGGAAGCGCTTCCAGTCTTGGCCACAGCCACCCGTCGCTGCCGGGCAATCGTGGATCCCCCATCAAGACTGTGTCAAGGGCAGTGCAGCAACTTGCCCTTCACGCGGATGTCGAAGCCGTATACAGTCCATACCGGAAGCGCTTCCGGACATGCGTCGACCCGACAGGTCGAGGGAGCTACCCTCCTGAGGTACCGAGATCGGGGAGAGACGCCGTGACAGACGAATCGATGCGCCGACGGCCGACCCTGGACGAGGTGGCCGAGCGCGCGGGCGTCTCGCGCACCGCCGCGTCCAGGGTGCTCAACAACGCGCCCCACGTCAGCCGCGACAAACGCGAGGCCGTGCAACGCGCGATCAGGGAGCTGGGCTACGTGCCCAACCCCACCGCGCGCGCACTGGCGACGCAGCAGGCGGGCGCGGTGGCCCTCATCGTGGCCGGCGACGACCCCGCGGTCTTCGCCGACCCGTTCTTCGGCCAGGTCGTCGCCGGCGCCGCCACCGTGCTGGAGGAGACCGATCTCCACCTGATGCTCTGTCTGGCCACTTCCGCCCGGGGCCAGTTGCGGGTGCAGCAACTGCTGCACACCCGCGCCGTGGACGGCGTCATGCTGATGGCGCTGCGCGAGGGCGACCCGCTGACACGGCTCGCCCTCGACGCGGACATCCCCGCCGTCTTCGGTGGCCGGCCGCTCGGACAGGACGTTCCCTCCTTCGTGGACGTGGACAACGTCGGCGGAGCCCGGGCCGCGACCGAGCACCTGATCTCCCTCGGCCGCACACGCATCGCGATGATCACCGGACCGCTGGACACCGACGTCAGCCGCGCCCGCCACCGCGGCTACCGCGAAGCCCTCACCCTGGCCGGGCTCACCCCGCACGGCGAGGAACCCGGCGACTTCACCGAACTCGGCGGGATCACCGCCATGGAGGCCCTCCTGGCCCGGCACCCGGACACGGACGCCGTCTTCGCCGCCAACGACAACATGGCGGCGGGCGCGCTGCGAGCCCTGCGCCGCGCCGGCCGCGCGGTGCCCGGCGACACCGCCGTGATCGGATTCGACGACCTGCCGGTCGCCGAGGTCTCCGACCCGCCGCTCACGACGATCCACCAGCCCATCCAGGCCCTCGGCCGGGAGATGACCCGGATGCTCCTGACCCTCGTCGCGGGCGGGAGCCCGAGCCCACTGCTCCTGCCCACCCGGCTGGTCCGGCGCGAATCCGCCTGACGTCGTCGACGCGGCCGGAAGGCCCTTCTCCGAGAACTCGGAGTGCCGCCACCGATGCACCCGCCGACGCCGCCTTCTCCCCCCGTCGCGCCGACACCCCGGGGCTGCACCGGCTCGCCCTGTTCATGCTGGGCGCCTCCGTCGTGCTGCTGACGGTGGTCCTGCTGGACCACTCCCTGCGCCGGACCGGCAGCGGACCCGATCCCACCCCGGGTACCGGCTCCAGCACGGGCTCCGCCCCGGCGGACCGGCAGGACGCGGTACGCCCCTGATGCCTGCCTGACGAATGAGGGCACCGTCGACGCGCGAGGAACGGCTGCCGAGCGCGGGGTGGCGGGGCAACGGAGGGCGGCCCAGGGCACCTTGCGGCTTCACGGTGGGATGCGCTGCGGCCGGACCGCCTCACCGAACGCCAGCGGCCCGGCCGCACCCTGCTGGCAGCCGCCTGCTGCCCGTTGCCTGCCTCCGGGCTAGCGCGGCACGTCCGCGCCCTTGGCCCAGTGCCGGTCGAAGTACGAGCGGAAGTAGGCCGCCGCCTCACTGCCCTCGATGCGCATGCCGGCCACCCGGTCGTCGGTGGTGAAGGCGAGGAACACCGCATCACCCATGATGGCCATGCTCATCAGGTCGGCCTCGATCGGCCAGCTCACCTCCCTGATGTGATACCTGCTCAAGTCCCGGGTGTCCTGCCGGTGCCGCGCGGTCCAGCGCGCGTACTCCGGCGACGGACCCGAGCAGAACAGCCGGCGCACGGAGCCACCCTGCTCGGCCCAGAGGAGCACGGCCCGGAAGTATGCGGCGAAGGCCGGCGTCGACTCACTGAAACTGTCGGGAGTCCCGATCCTCATGTACCAGGTGTCGAGATGGCTGGGATTGTGCTTGCGCAGGTAATCGGTGGCCGCCCGGTAGAACTCGGCGGCATCCCGGTAGTGCTCCACCCGGGAGAACGCCGCGGAACTGAACTCTCGCCGCAGCAGCGCCAACTCGGAGCGCAGATCGGCGATCTCCCCTTGCGTCCCCTTCAGCGGCAGCAGCAGCCGCAGGATCGCGTAGACCGCCGCGAACAGGAACGGCATCAGCCAGGCCGGCGGCACGTCGAACACCGCCGCGACGGTCGACCCGAGAACGACCAGCGCGCAGGCGACGGTGAACCCCCGCTCCTCCCACCGGTCGATCAGGCTGCCTGCATTCGGTGCTCCTTGCGGATGAGCCATGAATCCCCCCACGCCACTCTTCGACAGGTGGTCAGATCATAGGTCTGGCAAGGCAGTTAGAGCCGAAGGCGCGTCGAACCCGCTGAAGGCCGGGGCCCGCCGCGCTTCGACCTGCCGCGGGCAAGGGTCGCGCCGACGAGGAGGTTCCAGCCGCCGCCGGTGGCCTGCACGGCGGTCCGGATGAACAGGGAGGTCTCCAGACTCGCCGCCTGCCGGGCCGTGCAACTTTGCGGGCACGGCCCGCGGCGCCGCGGTCCCGGGTGGCGGCCCGGGGACGGACAGGCTGTGGGCCCCGCGCCTGTCCGGTGTTCGCGCTCCGGTGCCGGCACGCGGCCGCCGCGAGCAGCGCTCCGGCGCCGGCGACGGCGGGGACGGGGCTCTCGACGCCATGCGGCCCGGCCCCGACGGACGCCGGGTGTGCTCCCGGCTACGGGCCGCCGGCAGCGACGCCGGGATCCTCATCGCCACCGCCTGACCGAGGGCACTGGATCGGGCAGCACATCCCCGCCGCAACCACGCACGGGGCCGCCGACCCGGCGGCTCGACCGGCTCACCCCTCGGTGAGGGCGTCCCGGTCGTCCGGCCGGAGGACGGGTGCGGCGGCCCGTCCGTCGCCGGCGGTGGCTGCGAGGCTGCCGAGGAGCTTGACCCGTTCCTCGGTCGGGGAGCCCGCCTCGCTCGTGTAGGCGTACAGGGTCCAGCCGGGGTGATCGGGCAGCTCGACACCCTCGTAGACGAATTCGAGGTCGCCGACGTCGGGGTGGTGGATGTGCTTGGTGCCGGTGCGGTGCAGACGGACGGCGTGGGCCGCCCAGCGGCTGCTGAAGGCGTCGCTGCGGGCCGCGAGTTCCCCGATGAGGTCGGTCAGGTCCTTGTCGCGCGGGTTGCGTCCCACGGCCGTCCGCAGGTTCGCGGCGGAGGCGTCCGCGGCGCGCTCCCACTGCGGGTAGAAGGTGCGGGCGGCGGGGCAGAGGAAGATGAACCGCGCGCCGTTGTTCCGGGCGTCCGGGTCCTCCAGCAGCGGGGCGAGCAGGGCCCGGGCGAGCGGGTTGGTGGCGAGGATGTCGCCCCGCTGGTTGACGATCCATGCGGGTGCGCCCGTGATCGCGTCGAGGAAGCGCTGGAGCGAGGACCGGACCGTCGATCGTGGAGGGCCGGAGCGGCGTCGGCCCGGTGAGGGGTTCGCCGCCCTGGCGAGGTCGTGCAGGTGCTCGGTCTCCGCCTCGTCGAGGCGCAGCGCCCGGGCGAGGGCGTCGAGCACCTCGGGAGAGACGCCGGCGAGGTTCCCGCGTTCCATCTTCGCGTAGTAGTCGCTGCTCATACCCGCGAGCATGGCGACCTCCTCGCGGCGCAGCCCGGGCAGGCGTCGACGGCCGCCACCGACGATCCCCGCCTGCTCGGGGGTGATCCGGTCGCGTCGTGTGCGCAGGAAGTCCCGCACCTCGGCCTGGTTGTCAATGCCGTCCACGGTACGGCCCGTCGGGGATCTGTAGGAGTGACTGCCAGTACACGTACAAGCCGTCCCTCGCGCCCTCTGCGGGCCGGTGCTGGAATGGCGCCGTCGGGGAGGTCCGAACCCTTCGGACCGCAGAACCCTTCGGACCGCCGAACGCCGGCCGCCGGCCCGTAGCCGGTCACGCATTGTCACCACGAGGAACGGGACACACGATGAGCCAGGACCAGAAGCCCGGACGGGTCGCCGTCATCACCGGGGCCTCCTCCGGCATCGGCGCCGCGACCGCCCGGTCCCTGCACGCGAGGGGCTACCGGGTGGCGCTTCTCGCCCGCCGCAAGGACCGCATCGAGTCCCTCGCCGACGAGCTCGGCGACGGTGCGATCGCCTGCTCCGCCGACGTCACCGACCGTGACACCCTGGTGGCGGCGGCGGAACGGGTGAAGCGGGAGTTCGGCGGTACGGACGTGCTGGTGAACAACGCCGGGGTCATGCTGCTCGGACCGTTCTCCGCCGAGCGGCGCGACGACTACCGCACCATGATCGAGGCCAACCTGCTCGGGGCGATCACGGCCACCGAGGTGTTCCTCGACCAGCTCAAGGACGGCGGCGGCGACCTGATCAACATCTCCTCCGTCGCCGGCCGGATCGCCAACGTCGGCAGCGGCGTGTACGCGGCCACCAAGTTCGGCATCAACGGCTGGTCGGAGTCGCTGCGCAAGGAACTGCTGCCCGACGTCCGCGGCACCGTGATCGAGCCCGGTGTCGTCGCCACCGAGCTGCCCACCCACATCACCCACGAAGCGACCCGCCAGAGCGCCCGGCAGCTCTACGACGTCGCCGAGGTCACCGCCGAGGACGTAGCCGAGGTCATCACCTTCGCCCTCGGGCGCCCCCGGCACCTGGCCGTCCACGAGATCCTGCTCCGCCCCGCCGGCCAGGTGCTCTGATCCGCGCGCACCCGGCCGCACCCGGCGCTCGCCGCACCGGCATCGACCGCCAAACGAAAAGGACCTTCCCGTGAAGCACATCCACCTGCGCGACCTGGACGTCTCCCGCATCGGCCTTGGAGCCATGGGCATGTCCCACGGCTACACCGGCGCCGGCACCGACGACGCGGAGTCCGTCCGCACCGTCCACCGTGCCCTGGACCTGGGCGTCACCCTCGTGGACACCGCCGAGGTCTACGGCCCCTACACCAACGAGGAGCTGGTGGGCCGCGCGGTCAGGGGCCGCCGGGACGAAGTGGTGCTCGCCACCAAGTTCGGCCTGATCTCCCACACCGGCCGCCCCGGTGCCTGCGACAGCAGCCCGGCCAACGTCCGTGCCGCCGTCGAGGGCTCCCTCACCCGCCTGGGCACCGACCGCATCGACCTCTACTACCAGCACCGCGTGGACCCGGGCACGCCGATCGAGAAACCGTCGGCGCGCTGGCCGAACTGGTGGCCGAGGGCAAGATCCGGCACATCGGCCTCTCGGAGGCCGGCCCCGACACCATCCGCCGCGCCCACGCCGTCCATCCGATCACCGCGGTGCAGTCCGAGTACTCGCTGTTCACCCGCGACCCCGAGGCCCGCGTCCTGCCCGTGCTGCGGGAACTGAACATCGGCTTCGTGCCCTTCTCCCCGCTCGGGCGCGGCTTCCTGACCGGCGCCATCCGCTCCACGGGCCAGTTCGACCCCACCGACTTCCGCGCCGACAACCCTCGCTTCACGGGCGAGAACTTCCGGCACAACCTGCGCCTGGCCGACCAGGTCGCCGCCACCGCCACCGAGATCGGAGCGACCCCGGCGCAGGTCGCGCTGGCCTGGCTGCTCGCCCAGGGCGACTTCATCGCGCCCATCCCCGGCACCCGCCGCGTGGCCCGGGTCGAGGAGAACGCCGGTGCCGACGCCGTCCACCTGACCGAGGACCAGCTCGCCCGGCTCGGCAGCCTGCCCCCGGCCGCCGGCGACACCCACAACGAGGCCGGCATGCGGATGATGGAGCGGTGACGACCGGGACCGACCCGCGCACCGCGCCGGACCTCGTCGGCCGCCACGCCCCGAGCCCGCCGACCTCATCGGCGGCGTCCTGTTCGCCGACGTCCGCCGGCGCCCCGACCTGTCCCGGCGCGCACGGCCTGATCACCGTCGCCGCCCCGGTCGCCCTCGGGCGCGACGCCCCCAGCTGCCCGGCCACCTGCACCGCGGCCTCGACAAGGCCTGCCCCCGCGAACGCGCCGAGGCGATCACGCACCTCGCCCTCCAGGGCGGGCGGCCCGCCGCCATGAGCGCCACCGCCGTCCTGGCCCCGCCCCCTTGACCACCCGTCGTTCCAGGAGAGTCCCATGCAGTACGTCACCCTGAACAACAGCGTCCAGATGCCGATCCTCGGCTTCGGCGTCTACCAGATCCCCGCCGACCGGACCGAGCAGGCCGTCACCGACGCCCTCGCGGCCGGCTACCGCCTGCTGGACACCGCGGCCGCCTACGGCAACGAGGAGGCCGTCGGCCGCGCGATCAGGAACAGCGGCATCCCCCGCGCCGACCTGTTCGTCACCACGAAGCTGTGGGTCCAGGACGCTCCCGCCGAGGAGAACACCCGCCGCGCCCTGGAGTCCTCCCTGGCCGCGCTGGGCCTGGACCACGTCGACCTGTACCTGATGCACCAGCCCTACGGCGACGTCTACGGCCAGTGGCGCGCCATGGAGGCCGCCCTGCGCGAGGGCCTCGCCAGGGCGATCGGTGTCGCCAACTTCCACCCCGACCGGCTGCTGGACCTGGTCCTCAACAACGAGACCACCCCGCAGGTCAACCAGATCGAGACCCACCCCTTCTTCCAGCGCGACCCCGACCACGCCCTGATGCGCGAGCACGGCGTCCAGCACCAGGCATGGGGCGGCTTCCCCGAAGGCAGGAACGACCTGTTCACCCACCCCGTCCTCAGCAAGATCGCCGAGGCGCACGGCAGGTCCGTCGCCCAGGTCGTGCTCCGCTGGCTGATCCAGCGCGAGATCGTGACCATCCCCAAGTCCGTCAACGCCGACCGGATGGCGCAGAACATCGACGTCTTCGACTTCCGCCTCACCGACGAACAGATGGCCGCCGTCGCCGCCCTGGACACCGGCACGACCCTCTTCTTCGACCACCACGACCCCGAGATGGTCGCCTGGCTCAGCAAGCGCCGCCTGGACAGCTGAGCCCCAGGAACAGGTACGGGAGGTAGCGTAGGCCCGGAATCCGCCGGGCCTCACCGTTCGTGCCGAGGCGGGTCGGATCTACCGGGGGAAGAGCCGGTCGACGTAGCAGTTGCGGAACTTCCCCGCGGGGTCGGACGTGGCCATCAGCTCCCCGAAGCTTTCGAAGCGGGGGTACAGCGCGCGGATCGCCTCCGGCGCGGTGCCGTGGACCTTGCCCCAGTGCGGTCGCGCGCCGAACGGCTCCAACGCTGCTTCGACCGCCCGCACGGCCTCCCGCACGGCGGTGGGCTCCGGGTGCCAGGTGAAGTGGAACGCGACGCAGTCACGCTCGAAGGCCGGGCTGAGCCACAGGTCGTCGCCGGCCACGGTGCGGATCTCGCTGATCTGCAGGGGCGGGCTGATCTGCTCCCTGACGGCGTCCAGGGCGTCGAAGGCGGCCGTGGCGTCCGAGCGGTGCACGAAGTACTCCGACTGCAGCTCGTCGCCGCTGCTGGGTGTGAAGTCCAGCCGGAAGTGCGGCAGTCGGGCGTGCCACGGCCCCATGACCCCGAGCTGCTCGGTGCAGGGCTCGGGTTCCAGGCCCGGGACGGGGTGGCGCGGGCCGTCGGCGAGCGTGGCGTCCAACCAGGTCGCCGGAGCCGTCCCGGTGCCGGTGCTCTTCAGCCACACCTGGTTGATCCGGTCGTCCCGCCAGTCGGTGAAGAGGCTGACGCTGTACGCCGCGGCCAGCACCTCGTCGAAGCGCTCGCGCAGCAGGGCGGCCGGCAGGTTCTCGTACACCCACTGCCGAAGGCCGAACGCGGGCACCAGGTCCAGCGTCAGCCGGGTCACGACACCGAGGGCACCCAGCGCCACCACCGAGCCCGCGAAGCCGCTGTCACCCCGGCCGATCGTCCTCAGGGTCCCGTCGGCCGCCACGAGTTCGAGCGACCGCACCGCGGTGGCGATGCAGCCGTTCGTGACACCGGATCCGTGGGTGCCGGTCGCGCAGGCGCCGGCGATCGAGATGTGCGGCAGGGACCCGAGGTTGTGGAAGGCGAAGCCCGCACGGTCCACCGCGGCGGTGACCTCCCCGAACCGCAGGCCCGCCGACACGGTGACGCCCGCGGTCCGCTCGTCGATGTCGATCACGGGTGGCAGACCGGCCACCGAGACGAGATCGCCCTCGGTGTCCGCGACGGTGTTGAACGAATGGCCGGTACCCAGAGCGCGGACCGACCGGCTCGAACCGACGATCCGCCGCAGCTCGTCGACGGACTCGGGCCGGTGGAACCGTTCGGCACCGAAGGCGATGTTCCGGGCCCAGTTCGTCCTGGCCACTGTCATGGGACGGGTCCTCCGTTGCTCGGGGTTCCTCGAAGCCGCACGCCGGCCACCGGCGACGCTCACCGCGCGCGATCGCTCGGCGGGGGCGGGCGAAGCCGAAAGGATATCCAGGGCGTCGGTCCCGGCCCCCCGAAGAACTGGACGGACCGGGAGTGTTCACGCACGCGGCCGACCCCGGCCCGGGTCGTCCGCCTCGGGCGCGACGAGGACCAGGAGCGGAAGCCGGTCGGGACGGTGGGAGCCCCGCCGCCGGGACGGGGCCGGTGGTGGGGCCGACGAGGATGCCGGCCGCCGAGCGACCGCGGCGGCCGGGCGTTCCGACGGGCGAGGGAGGGGAACGACTCACGGGCCCTGCGGCGGGTGGGGACCGTAGTGGAGTGACGGGCGTTCCGCGCGTGGGGGCACTCAGGCCGGTCGCGGGCAGCGGAGCGCGGCACCGAAGCGCACCGGGACGCCCGGGGAGTACAGGACGCTGACCGGCGGCCCCATGACCTCGATCCCGGCCGCCTGGACCAGACCGTCGGCCAGGAAGGTGAGTTCCGCCTCGTGCAGCGGCCAGGGCGGGTGCTCGGTGGGCAGGTAGACGGTGCGGCCGAACCGGTCGACGTGCAGTCCCCAGCGGGCGGTGAGGAAGGCAGCCAGCGGGCCCGGGCGGGCGAGCGGGTGCCCGATGCGCGCGGTGAGCACGCTGCCGGGCCCGCCGCAGCGGGCACGGGTGGTGACGGCCACGGTGCCGTCGTCGACGGCGAGGCGGGCCGACGCCCAGCGGTAGGGCAGCCGGAAGGCCGCCCGGGCGACCAGGACGGGCAGCAGCCGCTCGCACTCCAGCGACCGGAAGACGACACCGCGCCGGCCGAGGCCGTCCACCGAGTAGAGCCTGACGTTGACCTCCGTGAAGGAGCCGAAGTAGGGGACGGCCCCGAGGCGGCCGAGGCCGAGGCCCTCCATGCCGAAGGAGACCAGGCCCACCCAGCTGGTGCCGTTCCAGACGTCCGGCACGACGCCCGGTGGCAGCAGGGGTGCGACGGCCGCCGGGCTGACCGGCCAGTGCACGAAGAGCACGTGGCGCCAGTACTGGGAGAGCAGCGGGCGGCCGGTACCGCGGGGCGGCACCGCGCTGACGGGTTCGAGGGCGACCACGGGCTGCTCCTGGGCTCGGAGGACGCGGGCGGGCCGGCCCGCACGTCCCATGCTCCTCAGGTCGGCACGCGGCTGCTGCTTGCATCATTCGTGCACGGGATCCCGGGCACCGGGCGCGGTGTCCGGCGCCTCCCGCGCGCCGGCGGCCCGACCCGGGCAGCGCGTCACCGACGCCGCCCACGGACCCTTCCGTCCGTGGGCGCGTCGGTGTCGGAACGGGGTTCCGGCGGCCGCGCGGCGGCTCGTCTCAGCAGCGGGACCGTGGGGCCGACCGCGACGCCGCCGTCCAGGGTCCACGTCCGGCACGGTTGCCGCCGCGCCGGACGGGCGGACGAGCGGCGATCCGATCCCCGAGAGCCCGAGGTGGTGACGTGAAGGACCTCTCAGCACTGGCAGCCGGCATGTCCGGCTCCGCCGGATCAGCGCCACCGCCGCGCTGATCGCCGTACCCACCATGGTGGCGGGGAACTACGGGATGAACTTCGACCACATGCCGGAACTCGCCTGGACCTTCGGGTACCCGCTGGTGGTGGGCGTGACGTTCATGGTGTGCGCGGGCCTCTGGGTCCACCTGCGGCGCCGGGGGTGGCCCTGGCGGCCGGCGGAGGCGTGCTGGTCCTGGTGGGCGTGGCCCTGCTGGTGCTTACCGGCCCCGGGCTGCTGCTGGTGTTCGCCGGCCTGCTGCTGTCCCGAGCCGTCCCGGCCCTGGCCCGGTACGTCGAGCCGGTACGGGCACGGGCGATGCAGGGGGCCGAGGCCGGCGTCGCCTCAAGGTGGCGGATCGCCGGATCGGTGCTGGCCGGTCTCGGTCTGCTCGGCGCGGGGGTGGCGTGGGCGCTGCTGCCGTGGCTGCCCTTCGCCGGCCGAGGCACCGGCTCCAGCCTGATCCTTTCGGGCGTCGTGCTGCTGGTCCTGCTGGCCTGGAGCCACCGCCGGGTCCGCGGCCGGCGCTCACGGCGGACCTGAGCGGCCCCCCGGCGGGGCCCCACACATTCCCGGATCCGCACCAGGGGTGTGACCGGGCGGGAACGGGGCAGCCGCGAAGCGGGGAGCGCGAACGACGGGACCGGCGCTCGGACGCCGACCCACGCACCCACCACGACACGACCCACCACGAGGAGGCGGCATGAGCGGCATCGAGATCTGGGAGTTCCGCGGCACGTCCGGCCACGTTTCCGGCACCGACCTGGTCGGCTTCCGCGTCGAAGCGACCGACGGCCACATCGGGAAGGTCGACAAGTTGTCCGAGGACGTGGGCTCCCAGTACCTGGTGGTGGACACCGGCCCGTGGATCTTCGGCAAGCACGTCCTGCTCCCCGCCGGCACCGTCGTGCGGGTCGACCGGGACGAGAAGAAGGTCCATGTGGACCGCACCAAGGAAGAGATCCGGGAGAGCCCGGAGTACGACACCGACAAGCACGACCCCGCCGACAGCCTGTACCGGGACGCGTACGCGAGCTACTACGGCCCCTACTACGGCGGCCCCGTCTGACCGGACCCGCCGTGCACGGCTGCGGGCCGCCACCTCCTCGGTGGCGGCCCGCAGCCGTACGCGCGTGCGGCTGCGGCAGGTGCCGCAGTGCGCTCCGGAGGAGTTCCGCCGGTGTCGTCGGCCGACGTCCCGCCCGCCGGTGGGCTTGGCGGGCCCGATCGGGGACAGACGACGGATCGTGCTGAGAATATTCTGGGTCGCCCTGCTGGGCTGCGCGGCCGTGGTCGCCGTCGCGATGAGTGTGCTGGTGTCGCCATGGTGGTGGTGGGCGGCCGGTCCGTCGGCTGCCGTGCTCCTCCTGGCCGTACGGGACCTGCTCCAGCGGCGGCACTCCGTCCTGCGGAACTACCCGGTGCTGGGCCATCTGCGGTTCGCGCTGGAGGCCGTTCGCCCCGAGTTGCAGCAGTACTTCGTGGAGCGCAACGTCGACGGTCGTCCCTTCGACCGTGACACCCGCAGCATCGTGTACGAGCGGGCCGAAGGAACCGATGCGGAGGAGCCGTTCGGCACCGAACTCGACCTGTACGCGGCCGGCCAGGAGTTCCTCGTCCCGTCGATGGCCCCGCGCGCGGTGCGCTCCGACCCGCCGCGCGTGCGGATCGGTGGCCCGGACTGCACCCGGCCGTACGACATGGCGCTGCTCAACGTCTCGGCGATGAGCTTCGGATCGCTGTCGGCCAATGCGGTGCTGGCTCTCAACACCGGTGCCGCGCTGGGCGGTTTCGCCCATGACACGGGCGAAGGCGGCCTCTCCGAGTACCACCTGCGCCCCGGCGGCGACCTCGTGTGGGAGATCGGCACCGGGTACTTCGGCTGCCGGACGAAGGACGGCGCCTTCGACGAGGCCGAGTTCGCCGCGAAGGCCGCCCACCCTCAGGTCAAGTGCGTGTCCCTGAAGCTCAGTCAGGGGGCCAAGCCCGGCATCGGGGGCGTGCTGCCCGGCCCGAAGGTCAACGCCGAGATCGCCGAGGTCCGGGGGGTGCCGCAGGGCCGAACCGTCGTCTCGCCGCCCTACCACCAGGTCTTCTCCACCCCACGGGAACTCGTCCGCTTCATCGCCCGGATGCGTGAACTGACCGACGGCAAGCCGGTCGGCTTCAAACTGTGCGTCGGCTCCCGCCGCCAGTTCCTGGCCGTCTGCAAGGCCATGCTGGAGGAGGACGTCACGCCGGACTTCATCGTCGTCGACGGCTCGGAAGGCGGCACCGGCGCCGCCCCCCTCGAATTCGCCGACAGCATGGGCATGCCCCTGACCGACGGTCTGCTGACCGTCCACAACGCCCTGCTGGGGACCGGGCTGCGCGACCGCGTCCGGATCGGCGTCAGCGGCAAGGTCGCCACCGGCAGCGACCTGGTCAAACGGCTCCTCCAGGGGGCCGACTACACCAACGCCGCACGCGCCATGATGTTCGCCGTCGGCTGCATCCAGGCGCAGCGCTGCCACACCAACACCTGCCCGACCGGCGTGACCACCCAGGACGCCCGCCGGGCCCGCGCCCTGGACGTCGGCGACAAGTCCCGGCGCGTGCACCGCTTCCAGGAGGCGACGGTCAAGAGCGCCCTGCAGCTCATGGCCGCCATGGGCGTCGACGACCCCTCCCAGCTGCGTCCGCACATGCTGCAGCGAAGGACGGACCCGCAGACCGTCCGCTCCTGGGCCGAGCTGTACCCGGAACTCAGCCCGGGACAGCTGATCGACGACGCCCCCGAGGCGTGGGTTCAGGACTGGCACGCAGCCGATCCCGACCACTTCACGGTGTAGCGGCCGCGCCCGCCCGAACTCCCCGAGCCTCTCCACCCCGCAACGAACCGGAGGAACCGCCTGTGGCACGCACCGTCGCCCATGTGATCGTCGACGCCCTGCAGGAACTCGGCGTGCGCCATGTGTTCGGCGTCGTCGGCGACGCGCTGAACCCGCTCACCGACGCCATCCGCTCCACCGAGGGCATCGACTGGATCGGCTGCCGCCACGAGGAGGCCGCCGCCTTCGCCGCAGGCGCCCAGTCCCAGTTGTCGGGGACCCTGGGCGTGTGCATGGGCACCGTCGGCCCCGGCTCCGTCCACCTGCTCAACGGCCTCTACGACGCCGCCAAGAGCCGCACCCCCGTCCTCGCCATCGCCGGACAGGTGCCGCTCGCCGAACTGGGCGGCGACTACTTCCAGGAGGTCGACAACGACCTGCTCTTCCGCGACGTCGCCGTCCACCGGACGACCGTCACCTCCCCCGACCAGATGCCGCGGATGCTCGAAGCCGCCGTGCGAGCGGCGATCAGCGAGAACGCAGTGGCCGTCCTCACGGTGCCCGGCGACCTCGGCGACCGCGAAGCGACCGACGACCGCCCCGCCCGCTTCCCCCGCGCCCACCCCGTCACCCGCCCGGACGAGTCGGGCATCCGCGAGGCCGCCGACCTCATCAACGCCGGCGGCAAGGTCACCCTGCTCGTCGGCCGCGGCGCACGCGACGCCCGTGACGCGGTCTTGACCCTGGCCGAACGGCTGGCCGCGCCGATGGTCCTCACCCTCAAGGCCAAGGAGGGCTTCGAGGGGGAGAACCCGTACCAGGTGGGCCAGACCGGCCTGATCGGCAACCCCGCCGCCGTCCACGCGCTGGACTCCTGCGACACCCTGGTCATGCTCGGCACCGACTTCCCCTACCGGGACTGGTACCCCACCGGCTGCAAGGTCGTCCAGATCGATGTCCGGGAGAGCAACCTCGGGCGACGGACACCGATCGACACCGGACTTGCGGGCGACGTCGGCGCGACCCTCCAGGCGCTGCTCCCCCACCTGGACGCCGCCGAGGACCGCTCCCACCTGGACGCCGCCCGCCGGCGCTTCGAGGACTGGCGCGTCGGACAGCGGCGCCTCGCCGACCCCGGCCACGACCAGCACGGCCTGGGACGGCTGCGCAGTGCTCTGGACAACCGCGGCGGCGACGTCCGTCCCGAGGCGCTGGCCGCCGCCGTGAACGCCTGCGCGAGCGACGACGCGATCTTCACCTCCGACACCGGCATGGCCACCGTCTGGCTCTCCCGGTTCGTCACCCTGCACGGGCAGCGGCGCCTGCTCGGTTCCTTCAACCTGGGCTCGATGGCCAACGCCATGCCGCAGGCCCTCGGCGCCCAGCTCTGGGCACCGGACCGGGAGGTCGTCGCCTTCTGCGGCGACGGCGGCCTGAGCATGCTGCTCGGCGACCTCATGACCATCAAGGCGTACCGGCTGCCGGTCAAGCTCGTGGTCTTCGACAACCGCCGGCTGGGCATGGTCGAACTCGAACAGGAACAGACCGGGCTGGCCGAGTTCGGGACCGAGCTGGACAACCCCGACTTCGCAGCCGTCGCCACCGCCCTCGGGATCACCGGCATTCGCGTCACCGACCCCGCCGACCTCCAGGAGAGCGTCCGCCGCGCCTTCGCCACGCCGGGCCCCGTCCTGCTGGACGTGCTCACCAACCCCCGGGAGCTAGCCGTCCCCGGCAGGCCGACGCTCCAGCAGGGCTGGGGATTCGCCGTCGCCAAGGTGAAGGAGGTACTGCACAAGGGCCAAGCGGGGTGAGGGCCTGCGGCGTGCCCCCCGCCCCGGGGGGCACGTTCGGGCCGGGACGCCCCGTCAGGCCAGCGCCTCCCCCAGGCGCCGGGAGACCACCGGCAGCTCCCGCACCCGCAGGCCGGTCGCGTGGTGCACGGCGTTGGCGACGGCCGCGGCCGTGCCGACGATCCCGATCTCCCCGATGCCCTTCGACCCGAGCGGGCTGACGTGGGTGTCCTCCTCCTCGACCCAGTAGGCCTGCACGTCCGGCACGTCCGCGCTCACCGCCACGTGGTACGAGGCGAGATCGCGCTCCGTGTGGTCGCCGAAGCCCGGGTCCATCGTGGACTCCTCCAGCAGGGCCATCGAGGCCCCCATCACCATGCCGCCCACCAGTTGTGAGCGCGCCGTGCGGACGTTGAGGATCCGCCCGGCGGCGAACACCCCGAGCAGCCGGCGCAGGCGCACCTCCCCGCTGTCGGTGTCCACCTGGACCTCCGCGAACTGCGCGCCGAACGCGTGCCGGGCGAACTCCGTCCCCCGCCCGACGAGCTCCCGGGTGTCGGCCCGTTCGGACAGGCCCCGCGCGGGGACCGGCGCTCCCCCGGCCAGGCGGCCCCGGAGCCGGGTCGCGGCCTCGTGCACCGCCCAGCCCCAGGACGAGGTCCCGCTGGAGCCCCCGGCGACCGAGCCGTACGGCAGGTCGGTGCGTCCGACCTCGATCCGGACCCGATCCGACGGCACGGCGAGCACCTCGGCGGCGACCAGGGCCAGTACCGTCCGGGCCCCCGTCCCGATGTCGGCGGCGTTCACCCGGACCAGGTACCCGCCGTCCGGCTCGGCCCGCACCTCGGCCGAGGAGGGGGCGATCAGCACCGGGTAGGTCGACGCGGCAACCCCCGTGCCGACCAGCAGCCGGCCCTCGCGCCGGACACCCGGCCGCGGGTCCCGGCCCGCCCAGCCGAAGCGCCGGGCGCCCTCGCGCAGGCAGGCCGTCAGGCTGCGGCTGGAGAACGGCTTCCCGCTGTCCGGTTCCACCTCGGGCTCGTTGCGCAGCCGCAGCTCCACCGGGTCCAGCCCGCAGGCCGACGCCAGCTCGTCCATCGCCGACTCGAGGGCGAACATGCCAGGGGCCTCGCCGGGCGCCCGCATCCACGACGGTGTCGGCACGTCCTGCCGCACCACCCGGTGGGTGGTCAGGGAGACGGCGGAGCGGTACATCACCCGGGCGGGCACCGCCGCCTGTTCGACGAACTCCTTCAGCGTCGAGGACCTGGTCAGGATCTCGTGCGCCAACGCCTCGATCCGCCCGTCCCGGCCGGCCGCCAGCCGCACCCGCTGCACGGTCGGTGCCCGGTGGCCGACCAGCGCGGGCAGCTGCGCCCGCGGCAGGGCGAGCCGGACCGGCCGCCCGACCACCCGGGCCGCCATGGCGGCCAGCACCACGTTGGGCCGCGCCGTGCCCTTGGACCCGAAGCCCCCGCCGACATGCTCGTTCACCACCAGCACCTGGTCCTCCGGCAGCCCGAACAGCGTCGCGAGGGTCTTGCGGACCCCGTGGCCGCCCTGGCTGGAGTCGTGGACGGTCAGCCGGTCGCCCTGCCATTCGGCGGTGGAGGCGTGCGGCTCCATCGGGTGGTTGTGCAGCGGGCCGATCCGGTAGGTGGCGTCGATCCGCAGCTCGGCGGCGGCGTAGGCGGCCCCGAAGTCGCCGCGCACCCGGTCCGCGGGGTGGCCCCCGTTGGCCTCCTCCGGTGCGTAGACGCCCGGGTGGTCCTCCACCAGTGTCACGTCGTGCGGCTCCTCGGCGTACTCCACCCGCACCTGCGCGGCGGCGTGCCGGGCGGCCTCCGGCGTCTCGGCGACGACCAGCGCCACGATCTGGCCTCGGTGCGCCACCCGGGCGGACTGCAGCACCGCCAGCGTGGGGTCTCCGGCGTCGGCGAGCCGCGGCGCGTCCAGGTGGGTCAGGACGGCGAGCACGCTCCGGTCGGCCGGGCCCGGGTCGACGGCCGTGACCTCGCCGCGGGCGACGGTGGCCGGCACCGGGCAGGCGTGCACGGCGCCGGGCGGGCGACGGTCGTCGGCGTACCGGGCCGCGCCGGTCACCTTGGCGCGGCCCTCCAGACGGACGTGGTCGGTCATCGGACGCTCTCCAGGGCGAGGTCGGACAGGACGCGCACCGCCAGGTTGCGGGCCAGCGGCACCTTGTGGCCGTTGTCGCGCAGCGGCCGGGCGGCGGCCAGTTCGGCCTCCGCGGCGGCCCTGAAGGACGCTTCGTCGGCGGAGGCGCCGAGCAGCATCGCCTCGGCGGTCCGGGCCCGCCACGGCTTGGCCGCGAGCCCGCCGAAGGCGATCCCCACCCGCTCCACCCGGCTCCCCCGGACGACGAGCACGGCGGCCACCGAGGCCAGCGCGAAGGCGTAGGACGCCCGGTCGCGGGCCTTGCGGTAGGCGGACCGGGCACCGGGGGCAGGCGGCGGCAGGGTGACGGCGGTGATCAGCTCGCCGGGCAGCAGGCGGTGTTCCAGGTCGGGCCGGTCACCGGGGAGCCGGTGCAGGTCGGTGACGGGAAGGGTCCGGGCGCCGTCGGGGCCGAGCAGTTCGACCGTGGCGTCCAGCACGGCAAGGGCGACCGCCAGGTCGGACGGGTGGGTGGCCACGCAGTGCTCGGAGGCCCCGAGCACCGCGAGGTCGCGGTGGACGCCCTCGCGGGCCGGGCAGCCGGTGCCCGGCAGCCGCTTGTTGCACGGCTTGGCGGTGTCCTGGAAGTACGGGCAGCGGGTGCGCTGGAGCAGGTTCCCGGCGGTGGTCGCCACATTGCGCAGCTGGCCGGACGCACCCGCCAGCAGCGCCTGGGACAGCACCGGGTAGGACGCGCGCACCCGCGGGTCAGCCGCCAGGTCGGCGTTGCGTGCCAGGGCCCCGATCCGCAGGCCCCCGTCCCCCGTCGGCCCGATGTCGCGCAGCGGCAGCCGGCCGAGGTCGACCAGCAGCCGGGGCCGCTCCACGCCCAGCTTCATCAGGTCGACCAGGTTGGTGCCGCCGGCCAGGTAGCGGGCACCTGGGTCGGCCGCGAGCAGTTCAACCGCCTCGGCCACGCCGGTGGGCCGCAGGTAACCGAACTCCCTCACGGCGCCACCTCCAGCACGGCCCGGACGATGCCCGGGTAGGCGCCGCACCGGCAGATGTTGCCGCTCATCAGCTCGCGCACCGACGCCTCGTCCAGCCGTTCGGCCGCCCGCGCGGCCTCCGCGAGCAGGCCGACCGCCGAGCAGAGCTGCCCCGGGGTGCAGAACCCGCACTGGAAGGCGTCGTGGTCCAGGAAGGCCTGCTGCACCGGGTGCAGCTCCGCGCCGTCGGCCAGCCCCTCCACGGTGGTGACCGAGGCGCCGTCCAGGCTGACGGCCAGCAGCAGGCAACTGTTCACCCGCCGCCCGTCCACCAGCACTGTGCAGGCCCCGCACTGCCCGTGGTCGCAGCCCTTCTTCGGCCCGGTCAGCGCGAGGTGCTCGCGCAGCACGTCCAGCAGGGTGCACCGGTTGTCCAGCAGCAGGGTGCACGACTCGCCGTTCACCTCCAGGCGGGTCTGCGTCGCCGTGGTCCCGAGCATCGGCTCACCTCTCGTCCGGACAGTTCGTCGGATCAGCCGTCCCACCCCGTGCCCCACCCGACACCTCCACCCGCCGCCTACCACCGGTTCGCCGCGTCAGCGGGCGTGCCCGTGCCCGACGGGGCCCCGACGACCGGCGCCCGCGGCGGGCGCCCGGACCGCGTCCGGGCGCCGCCACCCCGGCCCGGCGCGCGGTTGGAGCCTGCCCGGCCGGGCAGACGGACCGTATGGCCACTGTGCACAAGGAGATCGAGCGCACCTACGCCGGCGCCCTCGCCCATCCGCTGTCGACCGAGCGGCTGCCGCAGGTGGCCGGGGTGCGGACCGGCGGCACGGAGCGACTCGACGCCGTCTACTTCGACACCCCCGACCTGCGCCTGCTGCGCCGGGGAGTCACCCTGCGCCGCCGCACCGGCGGCCACGACGCGGGCTGGCACCTCAAAACACCCGGGGAGGACGGCAGCCGGACCGAGACCCGCCTACCCCTGGCGGACGGCTCCGCCGGGCACCCGCCACCGGAACTGCTGGTGCGAACGGCTCTGGACGCCCGCGGCCGGTCCGTGGCGCCGGTGGTGCACCTGCGGACCCGCCGTGATCTGACCCTGCTGGTCGACGAGGACGGCCACACCCTGGCCGAGCTGGCCCGTGACACGGTCTCCGCCCGCGTCCTCGACGCAGCGCCGCCCTCGCCCGGGCCCGCCACGTCGCCGGACGCCGTCGACTGGGTGGAGACCGAGGTCGAACTGGTCGACGGCGGCACCGACCTGCTGGACGCGGTCGAGGCGGAGTTCCAGCGGTCCGGGCTGGAGAGGGCCGCCCGGCAGTCCAAGCTCGGCCACGCCCTCGCCGGCCGGCTCCCCGAGGGGGCGGACGCCGGCGGGTGGGCGCGCCCCGCCGACGGCGACTCCGTCGGGGGCCCGGCGAAAAGCGGCTCCGTCGGGGAGGCGCTCACCGGCTACCTGCGCGTGCAGGCGGCCGCGCTGCGGACACTGGACCCGGCTGTCCGGCTCGACGAACCCGACGCGGTCCACCGCATGCGGGTCCACGTACGCCGGCTGCGCAGCGCGCTGGCAGCCCACCGGCGGATCCTCGACCGGACGGCCACCGACCCGCTCGACCACGAGTTGCGCTGGTTCGGGAAGGTCCTCGGCCGTGCCCGGGACACCGAGGTCATCACCGAGCGTCTCGGCGGACAGGCCGAGGACCTCCCACCGACGGGCCACCCCGCCGAGACGGCGGCCCGCGTCCGGAGCTGGTCCGGCGCGCGGTACCGGGAGGCCCACCGTGCCACGGTGCGGGTGATGCACGGCCGGCGTTACTTCGACCTGCTCGACGCCGTGGACCGGCTGGCCGCACGTCCTCCGCTCAAGGGCCGGGCCTCCCGCGGCCGGGCCGAGGCGCGCCGCATGCTCGACCGGCAGCGACGGCGTACCGCCCGGCGGCTGGAGCAGGCGCTGGCCCTGCCGCCGGGCACGCCGCGGGACGGCCGGCTCCACCGCGCCCGCAAGGCCGCGAAGCGGGCCAGGTACGCGGCCGAGAGCGTGACCCCGTTCGCCGGCCGGCCTGCCGACCGGCTGCGCAAGCGGGCCAGGGGGATCCAGCAACCGCTCGGCGCCCACCAGGACGGTGTCATGGGCGAGCAGGCCCTGGCCGAGATCGCCTCCGCCGGCCCGGCCGACGACCGTTCCGCCTTCGGCCTCGGCATCCTGTACGCCCGGCAGCGCGCGGACGCGGCCCGGCAGGTCAAGCAGGCCGCCGAAGCCCGCAAGCGGCTCGCCGGCTGAACTCGAGCGGCCCGGCCCGGCCGGCGCACGGTGCCGTCAGCGGTGCCGTCAGTCGGCGCGGGAGTCCGGCAGGACGGCAGGGAGGTCGGGGTCGACGGGGAACACCTGGTCGGCGCCGGTGATCTCCAGTACTCGGGCCACGGCCGGGGTCGGACGGGCCAGGTGGAGCACCGTGCCCTGGCGTTCGGCGTCGATGCGGGCCTGCAGCAGGATGTTGAGGCCGGTGGAGTCGCAGAACGTGAGGCCGGCGAGGTCGAGCACCAACCTGGGTGGGACGGGACGGGCCGCCAGGGCCCGGTGCAGCACGGTGCGCAGGCGCGGCGCGCTGTCGTAGTCGAGTTCGCCGGTGATTTCGACGACCGGGCCGGCAGGGCTGTCCCGGTCGCCGGCGGCGAAGGGGCCTGCGGTGCTGTCGGTCATCGTTCAGCTCGCCCGCAGAGTGATTGCATGGGACAACCGTACTTGTCAGGAGCGGGCGTGCCTACACCGGCGCCGGAGCTGCTGTGTCCGCCGAGCGGGTGGGTGGGTCTTGGCCTGTCGCAGAGCCGGAGCGCTCCGGGGCGCTCCGGCGGCGGGAGCGGGCAAGGTGTCGGTGTGTCCGAGCACCCCAACCGTCGTCGTAGCCGTCCGGTGCGCAGCGGTGGCGGCGTGATCCTGTGGACGCGACACGCGCCTCGGCCCGGACGCGTCCTTCGGCGTGGGCCGGAGCAGGGTGGGCCGGAGCCGTCGGCGGTGGACACCCGCACGCCCTGACAACGGGGCGTGCGGCGAAGCTGCGGGCCCCGGTCCGTCCGGTCATGGACGGCCGCGCCCGTCCCGGACAGGGGCGGCGTCCTCCGACCGTGGGGATGCCGGTGAAGCGGCAGCGGTCGGAGCGGAACCGGCGCTGTCGCCCGACGCCGGGACGCTCGACGCCATGCCTGCGGGCCCGCCGGCCACCACGGCTGCTCCCCCGGCCCGTTCGTCGTCCGGCATCAGGCCCAGGGCCCGCAGGAGCAGGCGGCAGTCGTCCGCGTCGTGGGCGTAGCCGGCCACCACCGTCAACGCCCTGCGCGCCACGGGCCCGGGCACCGGCAGCATCTCACCGGTCACCGACTCCACCGTGTCGATGAGCGTCTGCAGGTCACGAGAGCGGGCCACGGACATCACCCCCTGGCAGTCAACTTCGGCCGGGTGGCCTTCCAGCCTACGACGCCTGCCGGGAGGCGTGAGAGGGGGCGCGCGGCCCCGCCACACCGGCGTCCGCCGAGGGCTGCCCGGCGCGCCCGGCCGAGGGGCGTCCGTGGATCCCGCGCCACGGCGGAGACTGGCCCCATGTCCCGAGACGCCCAAGGCACGCAGTCGCTCCCCGACCACGTCCGTCCCTACCTGCGCGAGCTGGTGGGGCGCACCCGCCGGATCTGCGGGGCCGATCTGGTCAGCGTCCTGGCCGTCGGCTCGCTGGCCCTCCGGGACTACCGGCCGGGGCGCAGCGATGTCGACGTGACGGTGGTGGTGGAACCGTCCGTGTCCCGTGCGGTGCTGCGTGGGCTGGTCGAGATGCTCGCCCACCCCCGGCTGCCGTGCCCGGCCGCCGGGCTGGAGCTGGTGGTGTACGACCGTGACTTCGCCGGCCGCGCGTCGGGCCGGGCCGGGTACCTGCTGGACCTCAACACCGGCCCGCTGCTGCCCGGGCGGGCGAGCTTCGACCCCGAGGACTCCCCCGCGTTCTGGTACGTCATCGACCGGTCCGTGGCCTGCCAGGCCGGGCTGACCCTGTTCGGCAGGCCGGCACGCGAGGTGATCGCACCCCCGACGGCGGCGGACCTGCTCGCGGCCGTCCGGGCGTCCGTCCGCGAGCACAGCGAGGGCGAGGGGCATCTGGCGGACAACCGCGTCCTCAACGGCTGCCGGTCGGTGGTGTTCTGCCGTACCGGGCGCTGGACGGCCAAACGCGCGGCGGGACGCGCGATCCGGGCGGCCGAGCCCGGCTTCCGGCCGGTCGTCGAGGCGGCGCTGGCCGCTCTGGAGCGCCCTCGCGGCGGGGCGACCGACCTGCCGGCCCCGGAGGTGCGGACCTTCCTGGCCTGGGTGCGCGAACGGGTGGACGAGGCCGCGGGGGCCGCCGGGCGCTGAGGCCGGCAGGGTGCGGCGGTGCTGGTCAGGATCCCGGGCACGGGGCGGGTGTCCACCCCGTGCCCGGGCGGCTCGGCACGGTCGCGCCGTCGGCCGCGGTGGCGCGGACAGCGCAGCGATGACGGGAACAGCGCTGCTTCGGGAGTGCGGACTTCACAGTCGCTCTCCCGCGGCGTCGCCCTCCTGCGGCCGAGTGACTGTCCGCGGGTCTGCCAGGCTGCACTTGGCCTGCGTACCCGCCCTCGGCGCGCCGGGTCAGTGCCCGAAGTGGAGTCGCCGGCGTGTGCGCGGCACGGCGCTGCCGCCGACCTCGTCGGTCGGCTTCGGCGCCGCCGGCTGTCCGGGAGCTCGGTCGCCCTGGCCGGCCCTCCCCGCGACGGCGACCCGGGCGGAGCGGATGAGCTGCCGACGCCGGCTCGCCCGGCCGGCGCCCAGCTTGATCATGGCGAGGGCGAGGCCGACCACCAGGGTCAGCGCCACACCGGAGAGGAAGATCGCGAGGCCGGTCATGGTGGCGATCTGGTGCCCGAGGATCGTCACGTCGTAGGTGGGACCACCGGTGTTGTCAGCGATCAACAACCCGACGAAGGCTCCGGTCGCCCCGAGCAGCAGAAGGCCGAGCAGCAACAGCATGGCGTACACCCTTTCGTCGAACGCCCCCCGGCTGTCCGGCATGCGTCTACCCGCCGATCGGGCCCTGAAGCCTCCGCCCGTCCGCCGCACCTCGCGGGGCGCCCCGGCGAAGACGGCCGGCCCCGACGGGCGACCGGGGCGAGGGAACCGGGCCCCGTCAGAAGTGGTCGGCTCCTGACCAGCTGTACCACCCGTCAGCGACCCGGGTGTACGCGTTGCGGTGCTGGGCGGGGCCGCCCAGCGGGAAGTAGGCGAATCCGTGGCGGGCGAACATGCCGGTTCCCGAGACGGCGAACTTCACTCCGCCGTCCACCAGTTCGGTGTCCCGCACGGAGTAGCCGCCGATCCAGGCCGGAGCGGTGGCGACCGAGCCCGTCGCGACCGCCCGTTCGGCGAAGGAGGTGAGCGCGGGCCGGGAAATCGCGAAGCGGGCCTCCCGCGGGACGTTGTTGCCGATCAGCAGCACAGCGATGCCGACGAGCAACGGCGCTGCCGCCCAACGCCACAGGCTGAACCGCTGCCCCGTGCCCCTCGCCACGACCGGGCTCGCTGCTTCCGGCTCCGGCTGTCGGGCGAGGATCACCTGCCAGGCGATCCAGGCGAAGGGCATCAGCACGAGTACTGCCAGGCCGACCGCCAGCAGGCCGTAGTCCTCGCCCGGGACGCTGAACCCCAGCACGAGCGCACCGGACGCCAACAGGCAGCCCGACAACACACTGTTGCCCGGCTGCCGGAATCGCTGCATGCCCCTGCGAGGGGTGGCCAACGGCGTAGCCGCCTCCGTCGGACCCGCGGCCGGCACCCCGGCCGCCGGAGCTCCGACCGCGCCGAGCAGCAGGGTCAGTGTCGGCACCAGGATTCCGGCACCGGCCGCCAGCACCACAAGCCTCCCGTGCCCCGGGCCCTCCGGCGTCGTGGCGAGGCTACCCAGCACCACCGCCAGAAGGAGCGGGCCCCAGTACCCGAACCTGAGCAGCCTGCGGACCACGGCGACCGTCCGTTCAGCGCCCGAGGAAAGAGAGTTCGCGATCATGGCGACCTTCCTACCAGGCATCGGTCCCCGCCCGAAAGGCCTGCCGGCGACGTCCTCGGGCGGGCCCGGCCCTGCTCGGTGCTTCCGTCCGACGGCCGAGCCGCATCCGGCAGAGCAGGCGCCGCGCGTCGATCAGCAGGCGCCGCGCGTCGGTCAGCAGGACCCGCTCCACGTACGCCCGGCCGGGGGTCCGGGTGAAGAGTCCCGATCGATGCCCGCGCCGCCGCGGTCGAAGTCGCCGAAGTCCTTCCGGGGCGCCGCAAGTGTGCGGTTGGGATTCCCGATCATTGCGTTACGGGAAGGCACTCGGCGAGCAGATCGACGACGTCGCGCCAGGCTCGCTGCGCGTGGCGTGGGTGATGGCCGACGCCGGGGACCACGGGGTGGTCGACCGGCGGGTGGTGGAACGCGTGCAAGGCGCCGCCGTAGACCACGAGCCGCCAGTCGACGCCCGCGGCCTGCATCTCGGCGGTGAACGCGTCCCGTTGCGCGGGCGGCATGATCGGGTCGTCCGACCCGACCCCGGCCCACACCGGGCAGCCGATGCGCGCCGCCTCACCCGGTCGGCCCGTGGTCACTGCGTTGACCGTCCCGATCGCGCGCAGGTCGACGCCGTCACGGCCGAGTTCCAGCGCGATGGCGCCCCCGGTGCCGTAGCCGACGGCGGCGATCCGATCGGGGTCGGTCCGCGGTTCGGCGCGCAGCACGTCGAGTGCCGCGTGGCCGATGTCCCGCATCCGGTCGGGGTCGGCGAGCAGCGGCATGCATCGGGCCAGCATCTCCTCGGGGTCACCCAGATAGCGCCCTCCGTGAAGGTCGAAGGCCAGCGCCACGTATCCCAGCTCGGCGAGGGCATCGGCCCGGTGGCGCTCGACGTCGCTGAGCCCCATGCCCTCGGGTCCGAGCAGCACCGCGGGCCGGCGGCCGACACCGGCCGGGACGGCGAGGTGCCCGATCATCGTCAGGCCGTCGGCCGGGTACTCGACCGTGCGCGTCGTCATCGTCATGTGACTGGACCGTAGTGACGGTCGAGTTCGGCCGGACCGGTGTTCACCGCCGGCGGAACAGCGCGGGTACGCCTCTGGAATGAGGCGACGGCTCACCGGATCCGTCCCGGACCCGTTCCCGGCACCCCGGTTCCCGAGCCGGTCACAGCGGTCCCCCGGCCGTCGATGACGTCCTGGCCCTCCCCGAGGACGCTGCCGGCGGTCCCACCGGGGCTCAGACGGGCGGGGCCGTCCTGTCCAGGCCGCGGGCGGCGACCAGGTGGGCACTGCCGTCGACCAGCCGGTAGGACAGGCCGACCACGGCCGTGCGGCCGGCTGCGACCGCGTCGGCGAGCGTGCGGGAGCGGTCGAGCAGCAGGTCGACGGTGTGTCGTATGTGCTCGGCGATGAAGTCGGCGTCCCCGGTGTGCCCGGCGGCTCGGGCTGCCAGCACGCTGGGTGTCACGCGCTCGATCACGTCCCGTACGTACCCGTCCGCAGTGGTGCCGTTTTCGACGGCGGCGCGGGTGGCAGCCACTGCGCCGCAGGAGTCGTGACCCAGCACGATCACCAGGGGGGAGCCCAGCACGCTCACCCCGTACTCGATGCTGCCCAGCACCTCGGGGCCCATGACGTGTCCGGCCGTACGGACGACGAACAGGTCACCGAGGCCACGGTCGAAGATGATCTCCGCCGCCAGTCGGGAGTCGGAGCAGCCGAACAGCACCGCGAACGGGCTCTGGCCCGGTGCGGTCTCGGTGCGTCGGGCGGCATCCTGGTTCGGGTGCTCGGGCACGCCGGCGACGAACCGCCGGTTGCCCGCCAGCAGCATCGCGAAGGCGTCGTCGGGCTCGATCTTCGGGGCGTTGTCCATGACGGCAGCCTACGATCAGGCCCGCAAGCCGGCCCGCCGGGGTCGACCTCCTGCGGGTCTGCGAAGGCGCAGCCTTTCGATCCGGTGCGGCCGCATGATCCAATGAGTCCATGGGGGATACACGAAGGACCTACGGACCGCTGGAACTCGTCCAAGGGCACTGGGTGGTGGGAGACTCCCAGCGGCCGGACGGTCGCTGGGTGGAGTTCCGGGCAGAGGGAATGGTCCGGCACGCCGGCGGCCCGGAGGAACAGTTGATCCCCTGGTCCAGGGTCATGCTGGGGATGACTGTCCAGATAGGGCATGGGACGAAGGGCTCGGCCTACCAGGGTGAGCTCGGGCTGACCGGCATACTCGGTGGTCTCCCCGGTCCCTTCAAGGGACGTGGGGGCGGCCACCTCGGTATGACCCTCCGCCACCCTTACGAGGACCGGAAGCTGACCTTCGACCGGCACGCCCGGTGGTACAGGCCGACACACATCCTGCTCCTGGCCGAGCTGATGACGCAGACGGTCGCCGCCGGCGACGCCCACCGGCTCGGCGACGCCGACTGGCTCGAACGGGCGGTCGGGCGCCTGGAGCTCGTGACGTCCTGGCCGATCGGCAGTCAGCCGGCGGCAGTGGTGGAAGCAGCCCTGAAGGACCGGCCCACGCCCTGACCGGCCGGGGCGGGCCGTCTTCGCAGGCGCGGGCCGTCGACCGGCGACGTCGCGGGCCGAGTCGACGGGCCGCGGATCGGCCCCGGACCGCTCTGGTGCTGCCGTCCCACCGTAGAACCCGGCACGCACCCGCACCCGCACCCGCACATGGCCGGAGGCCCCGGCCACGGCCCGAGCCGGGCTCACGATGTGCCGCACCTGGTCGTCGACCACCTCGACGTCGGCCCCGACGACGCCGGACCACCCGCCTGACCGCCGCCGCGTCGTCAGCCGCTACCGGTGGTGTCCGGCTCGCCCATGGCTCGCCGCAGCGCTCCGTCGACGTTCGCCGTGATCAGCCGGTTCAGTGCCCTGTCCAGCCGCGCCGCCGCCCGGTTCAGGCGGCGCGCGAGGCGGTCCGGGAGCTTGGGGATCGGGCGGTGGAAGAGCCGCGCGAGGGCCGCGGCCTGAGGGGGGTTCGTCACATCGGATGAACGCCGCTCGGCCCTCACCGGTTACGCGCCCCGCGGCAGTGCGCCGCCGATTGCACCGTCAGCTCCTTCGGACCCATGGAAGGCCCGGTCATGCAGGCGGCCTTCTCGGTGCCGGGGCGAACGGGGTGCAGGCGCCTCCTGCCCGGCCCCGGGCTCCCGATGCGAAATGATCGTAGGGGGCGCCAAACCCTCAAGGGGGCATGACGGGCGAACAGCGCATCGACACCCGACTTCTCGAAGAACTCGGCGAGCAGTGGCAGGACTTGAACAGCGACGCGCTGCGGATGACCCGGACCGGCCTCGCGGACTTCGCCGGACTTCACCTTCCGGCCCCAGGAACTGACGGTCGCCCCGGGGACCACGGTCACCGTCGTCAACGAGGACCGCACGCCGCACACCATCACCGCCACCGGGACCGCTCCCCGGGCCTTCGACACCCGACCATCGCCGGCGGCGCCGAGACCTCCTTCCCCGCGCCGACCGATCCGGGCACCCGCCGGTGTTCGTCAGGGGATGTCGCCGGCCCAGCGCAGGGCTCCGGGCCGGCCGGGTACGGGGTCGTAGAGGGACCGGCCGCGGGGGTAGCCGCAGCCGGGGCAGGTGAGGGCGAGGCCCTGTTCGCGTTCCTCCGCGCACAGCAACGCCGCGTCGACGAAGGCTCCGTCGAGGGGCCCGCCGATCAGCTCCAGGACGCCCGGGTCCTCGCCGGGCCGGCCCTCGTCCGCATCGGCTACGGACAGCCACTCCTCCAGCTCCGGCAGCCAGGACGGCCAGGACGGCTCGACCGGCCGCTCGCCGTCCTCCCCGGCGCTCATGGGGTCAGGCATCTGCATCCTCCTTCACAACCACGGCCGCCTCACGGGGCGCCCGGTGGGTCGCGTAGTGGGCGGCCTTCCACGGTAATGGATGTTCGAATATTTGTGCGAACGGAGACGGCGTGTCGGCGCGCCGGGTGGCGAGGAGGACGAGTCCCCCACCGGGGCCGGGTCCGGGCGTGCCCGGACGCTCGTGGATCGTCGGACACCTGCGGGTCGCAGCTCCCGTCGGAACCGGCGGCACGATCTCGCGATTCCGGCCGGGCCGCCCTCGAAGGAGCGCGCCTACGCTTCGTGGTCGCCCTCGCCACGGTGTTATCAATGACACATGGTCGAACAGCCCGACCGAGTCCGAACCGTATCGAAGCGGTCGCTGGCGGCGAAGAATCCTCTCGGGAAGACTCCTCGGAGCGTTGCCGGCCAGGTCTTCGTGCTGCAGGTCGTGGTGGTGGTGCTGCTCGTCCTCGGGGCGATCCTGGCGCTGGTCCTGGAGTCGCGGCACGCCAGCGACGCCGAGGCCCGAAATCGTTCGGTCGCCGTCGCGGAGACCTTCGCGCACTCCCCCGGCCTCCGCGAAGCACTGAAGTCCCCGTCGCCGACGGCGGTGCTCCAGCCCTTGACGGAGGAGACGCGCCAGCAGGCCGGGGTGGACTTCATCGTGGTCATGGACACCCACGGGATCCGGTACACGCACCCGTTGCCCGACCGGATCGGCAAACAGTTCGTCGGAACCATCGGCCCCTCGCTGGCCGGCCAGGTCTACACCGAGAGCGTGCACGGCCCGCTCGGCCACGAGGTCCAGGCGGTGGTGCCCGTCAAGGCCCCCGACGGGTCGGTCGTGGGTCTGGTGTCGGCCGGGCTCAAGGTCAAGAACGTCGCCTCGGCCGGCAACCGGCAGCTGCCCGTCATTCTCGGCACCGGCGCAGCCGCCCTCGCGGTGGCCACGACCGGGACCGCCCTGGTCGCCAGGCGGCTCAAGCGCCAGACGCGCGGCCTGGGCCCGGCCGAGATGACCCGCATGTACGAGCACCACAACGCCGTCCTGCACGCCGTCCGGGAGGGCGTGGTCATCGTCGGGCAGGACAAGCGGTTGCTCCTCGCGAACGACGAGGCGAGGGAGCTGCTCGGACTGCCGGCCGACGCGGAGGGCCGGTACCTGGGCGAGCTGCGGGGTCTCGACCCCGACACCGAGGAGCTGCTGCTCTCGGGCCGGGTGGCCACGGACGAGGTGCACCGGGCCACCGGCCGGTTGCTCGTGGTGAACCAGCGGCCGACCGACCGGCACGGCGGTTCGATGGGGACGGTCGCGACGATCCGTGACTCCACGGAACTCCTCGCGCTGGCCGGCAAGGCCGAGGTGGCCGGCAGCCGCCTCGCCCTCCTCTACGAGGCCGGGATCGGCATCGGTACGTCGCTCGACGTCGTGCGCACGGCCGAGGAGCTGGCCGGGCTCGCCGTTCCCGGCTTCGCGGACTTCGTCACCGTCGACCTCGCCGACCCCGTCCTGCACGGCGACGAGCCGAGCGGCACCAGGCTGGACCTGCGCCGGGTCGCGGTCAGCGGGATCCAGGAGGACCATCCCTTCTACCCGCGCGGCAAGCTGATCGACTTCGTCCCTTCGACCCCTCAGGCCCAGGGCTTCGGCAGCGGCCGGTCGCAGGTGGTGCCCGACCTGTCGGTCGCCCACGGCTGGCAGGCCCAGGACCCGGAATGGACGCGGCGGATCGTCGACCACGGCGTCCACTCGCTCCTCACCATTCCGGTGACCGCGCGTGGCATCATCCTGGGCGTCGCCAACTTCTGGCGGTCGCGCAAGCCCGGGCCGTTCGACGACGGGGACCGCTCGCTGGGCGAGGAACTGGTCGCACGGGCCGCGGTCAGCATCGACAACGCCCGCCGCTACACCCGCGAGCACGCGATGGCCGTGACCCTGCAGCGCAGCCTGCTGCCGCGCGCCCTGCCGGAGCAGAGTGCTCTCGACGTCGCGCACCGCTACCTGCCCGCACAGTCCGGAGTCAGCGGCGACTGGTTCGACGTGATTCCGCTGCCCGGCAGTCGGGTCGCCCTCGTCGTGGGCGACGTCGTCGGTCACGGGTTGCACGCCGCGGCCACCATGGGGCGCCTGCGCACCGCCGTGCACAACTTCTCCACCCTCGACCTCCCCCCGGACGAGCTGCTCGGTCACCTGGACGAGCTGGTGAACCGCATCGACCAGGAGGAGAGCGACAGCGGTACCGGGACGGGCGTCACCGGGGCCACCTGCCTGTACGCGATCTACGACCCGGTCTCCCGGCTCTGCACCATCGCGACGGCGGGACACCCCGTGCCCGCGCTGGTCGGGCTCGACGGCGGCGTCGTCTTCCCCGAGCTCCCCGTCGGCCCCCCGCTGGGGGTGGGCGGCATGCCGTTCGAGACGACGCAGGTGCGTCTGGCCGAAGGCACCCAGATCGTGCTCTACACGGACGGCCTGATCGAGGAGCGCACCCGCGACTTCGACGTCGGCATGGAGCTGCTGCGCGAGGCGCTCTCGCACCGCGACCGGCAGCCCGAGGAGAACTGCCGGGCCGTCCTCGACGCCCTGCTGCCCGAACGGCCGCAGGACGACGTCGCACTGCTGATCGCGAAGACCCGGGTGCTCGACGCCGACCGGATCGCCGAGCGCGAGGTCCCGTCCGATCCGGCCGCCGTCGCCGACGTGCGTGCGTGGATCACCGCGACGCTGGACCGGTGGGACCTGGCCGATCTGACGTTCGGCACCGAACTGGTTCTCAGCGAACTGGTCACCAACGCCATCCGCTACGGCTCCCCGCCGGTGCGGGTGAGGCTGCTGCGCGACCGCAGCCTGATCTGCGAGGTCACCGACGGCAGCAGCACCTCCCCGCACCTGAAGTACGCGGCGACGACGGACGAGGGCGGCCGCGGGCTCTTCCTGGTGGCCCAGCTCACCGAGCGCTGGGGCACCAGGTACACCTCGCAAGGCAAGATCATCTGGGCGGAGCAGCCACTCCCCGCCCCTGACGAGGCCCGGGCGTGAAGAGGAGGGGACCGGACCCCCCGGCGGCACGTCCGCCGGCGGGACCTGCGCCCGGAAGCTCCCGGCGCCCAGAGCCGGCGGACAGCGGAGACGGCCGCGACCGAACGCGTTGTGGGGGCCGGCCGGGCCAGCCGCCGTGGGACCCCACTCGGCGGATCACCCGGACACGGTCCGGATCCTGCGGCAGCTGCTCCTGGTCCGTGGTCCGGGCGGCCTGCTCGATCGGCTGGGTGCGGCCGTGCGGAACCGGCGCCGGTGCCGGTGCAGGTCGAGCGCCGGGTTCACGAAGTGGTGAGGGTGCCGAGTACGTCCTTGGCACAGGCGATGGCGGCGGCCTCGGCGGTGTCACCGGGCACGTCCTTGAGGGCCGGGCCGGAGTGGGTGGACGCGGAGTACCTGACGGTGACGAGCGCGTTGTGCCGGACCGCCGTGAGGTCCACGTGGCCGAAGCCGCTGTAGGAGATGTAGAGCAGGGTCGCCTGGTCGCCGAGGCCGGGAACGGCCCGGTCGTCGGTGATCTTCGCACCGGTGCCGGTCGCCGTGGTCCGGCCGGTGGTCAGCATCTGCTGGTAGAGGCTCACCGCGAGCGGGGACAGCATGACGCCGACCTGCGCGTCGACGTAGCCGGAGTCCTTGCTCGTCCACATCCCCCTCGACGAGGTCGCACCACCGACGGGGGTCGGCGCGGTGCAGGTGCCTCCCTTGATGTAGCGCTCGACCGTCTCGGGGCGCAGCAGCGCACAGCCGTCGACCAGCGTGGTGTAGTCCGCGGTGGCCGGGCCGGCCGGACCGGAGGAGGCCGGCGGCCCGCCGGGGACGGTCGCCGCAGTGGTCACCGCGGCGGTCGGCGTGGCGGTCGGCGCCGGGTCGACGAGGTTGGCCACCAGGCTCAGGGTGAGGGCGACGGCGCCGGCCCCGGCGGTGAGGCCGCCGAGCAGCCAGGTCCACCGTCGTGCGGGGCCGGCGGGGCGCAGGTCCGCCGGGTCGGGGAGGGTGGCCGGGGTGGGCTGCCCGGGCAGGAGGCGGGTGGCCGCGGCGGTCGGCAGCGGCTGCGTCGCGGGCGGTGTGTCCTCGATGTCGGCCATCTCGTGGTGAACCTTTCGGAGGCGGGTCAGCTGCTGGGCAGGTGGTAGGCGGTCAGCGTGGCCCCGTAGCCGACCAGCAGGGCCGAGTCCTGGAGGAGGACCTGCGGATCGCCCGGCTGCCGGGCGAAGGTCTGCTGCCACTGCGGCGTGCCGCCGGCGGCGGTGAGCGCCTGCAGGGTGGTCCCGCCGGCGGCGGTGGGTGCGGTGAGGAGGACCTGCTTTCCGGCGGAGCCCCGGACGGTGGCGGCGCCCTGGGACGACTGCCAGGTCCAGACGCTGCGCCCGGTGCGCAGGTCGGTGCCGGACGCGCCCCGTGGCCCGCCCAGGACGAGCACCCCTGCGGCGTCCGCGATCCCGGTGACGGAGCCGCTGTGCGGGCCGCTCCAGAGCCGGGTGCCCTCGGCAGGATCGAAGGCGGCCGTGTCGACCCGCCCGTCCGGGGCCGTCGCGGTCCCGTACGGCAGGCAGGTGATCACGCCCTCGCGGAGCGAGAGCGAACCCTGGTAGGCGCCGGCGTACATCGTCGCGGAGGCGGACGGAAGGCCGGTGGGCCGGCTCCATGCGGTGGCGCCGTCCTGGCCGTCCACCGCGGCGAGAGCCAGGTCCGAGGTCAAGGCGTACAGCCGGCCGCCGGTCGGCGGTGTGTACAGGTCCTGGGCGTCGAGCGACCAGCGCCGGCGCCCGGTCGCGCGGTCGAGCACCGTGAAGTGGAACGCGCCGCTCGTGGCCTGGTCCGAGAGCGTCGTCACGACCAGCAGGCCCGCCGAGGCCATGCCCTGGAGACGGTAGGAGGTGCCGAGCGCGGCGCCGGTCCAGAGCCGGTCCCCGCCGGTCGCGTCGTAGGCGTGCAACGCGCCGTCCTTGCCGGTGACCAGCAGCAGGCCGGACATGGGCAGGGCGAGGGACTGCGCACCGGGAACGGTGTCGGCCGAACGCCAGAGCGTCGTGCCGTTGCGGGCGTCGCGCGCCTGCACCAGGCCGGCCGAGTCCACGGTCCACACCCGGCTGCCGTCGCCGACCGGGAGGATGCCGGTCTCCGCGGTGCTGCTCCACAGCGTGTGCCCGTCGGTGCGGTCGTAGCCGACCACTCCGGTGCGGTCCGCGCACACCACCGCCGCCGGTCCGCAGCCGACCGGAGTCATGCCGGCCCGGGGGAGCGTGACCGACCAGGCCTTCGGGGGCGCGCCGGCGCCCGGGCCGGGCCACAGCAGCTTGGCCGCGCCTCCGGTGGCGGCCGTGGCGAGCAGGGCTCCGCCGAGGACGAGCAGGCGCCGCCGGGTGCCGTTCGGGTCCCTCAGCACCCGGTCCAGGTCCCGCTCGCGTCGGCGCACCGTCCGCTCGGCCCCGCCCATCCAGTCGGTGCCGACCGCCGGACCGTACCGGAAGGCTGCGGCGAGTTCGGCCGGAGCGGGCCGCCGGGCCGGGTCCCGGTCCAGGCAGCGCACCAGCAGTCCCACCAGTTCCGGCGGCACCCCGTCGAGGTCCGGGAGCTCCTCGGCGGACCGGTAGATCAGCACCGCCGCCGGCCCGTCGCCGAAGGGTGGGCGTCCGGTGGCGGCGAAGGCCAGGACGGCGCCCAGTGAGAACACGTCACTGGCAGGGGTGAGGTCCTCACCCGCCGCGTGTTCGGGGGACATGAACCCGGGGGTGCCGATGATCTCACCGCTCGCGGTGGGCAGCGAGTCCACCATCGGCTTGCTGATGCCGAAGTCGATGACCCTCGGACCGTCCCGGGTGACCATGATGTTCGAAGGCTTCAGGTCGCGGTGGATGATCCGGGCACGGTGGATCGCGGCCAGCGCCTCCACCAGCCCCGCCCCCACGACCTGCAGCGCGGGACCGGTGAGCGGGCCGTGCCGCTTCACGGCCTCGTGCAAGGACGGGCCGACGACGAACTCGGTCGCCAGCCAGGGGATTTCCGCCTCGGTGTCGGCATCCACCACCGCCACGGTGTAGGCCCCGTTGACCGCCCCGGCCGCCGCCACCTCCTGGGTGAACCTGCGCCGGAACTCGGCATCGGCGGCGTACTGCGGCTGCACGGTCTTCACCGCGACGGGGCGTCCGCTGTCGGTGGTGGCCAGGTACACGTCGCCCATGCCGCCCGCGCCGAGCCGCCGAAGGACGCGGTAGGGGCCGACGCTCTGCGCGCTCATGCGCCGCCTGCCCGGAAGGCGCGCAGCGTGGTGGCGGAGCCGCAGTAGAGCGTTCCGCCCTTGGCCGCGGTGGTCCACGGGCCTTCGTCGGAGGCGGCCTTCGCCACCCAGCGGATCGTGCCGTCGGCTGCGTCCAGGACGGCTGCCCCGGACGTTCCGTCACGCAGGGGCACACCGAAGAAGCCGTCCCCGGCCGACGGTGTCCGGAAGTCGACGCCTGTGCCCGCCCCGGTCGTCGCCATCACGGTGGTGTGCCACAACCCCTTGCCGGTCGTGACGTCCAGACAGTAGGCGCTGCCCTGGGCCCCGGAGAGCAGCAGCCGGCCGTCGCCGAGGGCGCAGCCGAAGACCGCCTGCGGGACGGCGGGAGCCGCCCAGCGCTGCTGCCCGGTGGCCGGGTCCAGCGCGGCGACCGCGGTGCCGCGGAGGATCAGCAGCAGTTCGCCGGTGCGCAGCAGCCGCAAGGGTGTCCCGGTGCCCCCTGACGTGAGGCCGGTGACCTGCCAGTGGGGCGTGCCGGTGCGCAGGTCGACCGCGTGGATGACACCGCTGTCCTCGTAGTAGCAGCGGCCGTCGGCCACCAGGCCCATCGAGCTGCCCGAACCGCCCTGCATGCTCTCCATGTCGTGGGCCATGGCAACCGCCATGCTCTGGGTGATCTCCTGCTCCCACAGCACCGCCCCGCTGCTCAGCTCCGCGCCGGCCAGGACCCCGCCACCGGTGAGGGAGGTCTGGCGGGCGAGCACCACCGTCCGGCTGTCCGCGCCGAAGACCCGCAGGTTCATCGCGGCTTGGCCGCGCTGATCGGCGGGCACGGTGAGCGGGCCCTGGTGGCTCTCGCCCCCGGCGTTCAGCCACACCAGGTTCGCGAAGCCCGGGGACGTTCCGTAGATCAGGTCGTTCTGCACCTGGAAGAACTGCACGTCCTGCCGGGACCAGGCCTGACGCCCCGTCGCCCCGTCGAAGCCGGTCGCGGCCTGCCCCTGGTTCCACCACACCGGGGTGGCGCCGAGCACGGACAGTTGGTGGCCGATCGTCAGACCGCTGATCGGAGTGCTCCACAGTGGTGCCGGAGCGGCGGGCGGCGGGCCGGAGCCTGCCGCTGCGGCTCCCCACGCGTCCACGGCCTTGCCCACCGTCGCCGCGCGACCGGCCGACCGGGCGCGATCGGCGAGCAGCAGCGGCACGCCGACGGCGGCGGCCACACCCGCGCCGAGCCCGGCGCCGAGCCCGAACAGGCCGCGGCGGCTGAGCGACTGCCAAGTCCGCACCGGCAGCGGGGGCGGGTCGGCCTGCGGCGCGCCCAGATCGCTCTCCGCCTGCCGCTCCCGGGTGTCGAGGTCGGCGAGCAGCGACGGGCTCAGCAGCGCCGCCGGATCGGCCGGGGCCAGTGCGCTCAGCACGGCCTTCGCGGTGGGCCGTCGGGCAGGGTCCTTGGCCAGGCAGGAGGCGACCAGGGCGAGCAGCGTGGCGGGCACCCCGGAGAGGTCCGGCTCCTCGTACACGACCCGCCGGTTGACCTGGGCGGACTCACCGCTGCCGAACGGCGTGCGGCCGGTGAGTACGTACACCAGCAGGCAGCCGAGCGAGAACACGTCGGCCGCACCGGTGGTGGCGGAGTCGGCGACGATCCGCTCGGGGGCGACGTAGCCGGGTGTGCCGCACACCATGCCGGTCCGGGTCAGGTGCGCGGCGTCGAAGGCGCGGCTGATCCCGAAGTCGATGACGCGTG
Source organism: Kitasatospora herbaricolor (assembly GCF_030813695.1). Lineage (NCBI taxonomy): Bacteria > Bacillati > Actinomycetota > Actinomycetes > Kitasatosporales > Streptomycetaceae > Kitasatospora > Kitasatospora herbaricolor. Next base: position 8,321,931 of record NZ_JAUSVA010000002.1, on the reverse strand, counting down.
GGCCGTCCCGCGCGATGAGCACGTTGCCCGGTTTGAGGTCACGGTGCACCACCCCCGCCGCGTGGATCGCGGCCAACGCCTCGGCGAGGGCGGCTCCGAGGGCCCGTGCTCCCGCCTCGCCGAAGGTGCCGAACCGCAGGACCACCTCGGCGAGGTCCGGCGCGGGTAGGTAGGACGTGGCCATCCAGGGCCGACGACCGCGCGGCTCCGCGTCCACCACCGGCGGCGTGTGGAACCCGGTCACCCGCCGCGCGGCCTCGACCTCCTGCTGGAAGCGGCGCTGGAACTGCGGGTCCTCGGCGTACTCGGCCCTGATCACCTTCACCGCGAGCAGTCGCAGTCCGGGCGAACGGGCCAGGTACACCTCCCCCATCCCGCCTGCACCCAGCAGCCGCAGCAACTGGTGCGGGCCCACGAACACAGCCTGCTGCGTCCGCATGCCCTCGGCGTTCCTGTCGGCCGCCACCAAGCCTCCCCAAGCGTCCAGCCGTCATTGCCGACAGACACAGTGACACGTACAACTCATCCGGCGGGCCCCTTTCGCACAGTCGAAGGACTGCTCCGGCGCGGGCACGAAGTCACCGGCGACGTCGGCGGCGCGCGAGCGGGACGAGGGGAGCCTGGCCCCCGCAGGGCACCCCCCGCCGGGCCTGGCGTGCCGCCCCAACTCCGCTGCACGTCTTGCGGATGTCCCTGACACGTGACTGCTCACCCGTGAAGATGCCCGTACGGCAGACAGCGCAGCGCTCTTAGGTCTGACCGGGGGAACCGTACCGGCAGCGGGGGCCGCCCTGTTCTCCCCCCTTGCGATCACCTCGGGCGCCCCAGGCGCTCGGTCGGCCCGATCGATCCGATCGACCCGATCGACCCGGCAACGGACCGTAACGATCTCGCAACGGAGTTTGAACTTCCCGCCCCCCATGGCGGATCCTCCGACATGAAGGCTCCATGCTCAAACATGCTTGACATGCTCTCATATTGAGCATGTTTAATCATCTGAGCTCCACTCATGGATGCCAGCCCTTCCGCTCGAAAGCCCTGCATTCCCTGTGCGCAGACCTGCCCCCGGAACCGGTCCGAACGTGCAGGTACGGCAGCGGCGGTGAAAGCGAGCCTGTCGACCGACGTCAACGAGCAGCTTCGGGGCAGCGGTCCGGAGTGACCTGGCCCCGGACATCCCGCGGACGGCGTTGCGCCGACCAGGCCGCTACGACCTGGACCGATCCGGACCGGCTCGCACCGACGAGGGACCGTCGGCGCACCCGGCCACCTACTGAAGGAGCCCGGTTTGAAACGTTCTCTCCGACTCTGGCCGCTCACCACCTGCGCGATCGTGCTGGCCGGTCTGGTGCTGGCCCCGCCGGCCGCTCAGGCCTCGACCACCGCGACCAGTGCCTCGGGCGGCGCACTGGCCATCACTCCCCCCATGGGCTACAACAACTGGGCCAGCACGGGCTGTTCGACCAACAACCCGAACGCCGGCGACGTCGGACCGTCCGAGACGCTCATCCTGAGCCAGGCCACATCCCTGGTCAGTTCAGGCCTGGCCGCCAAGGGCTACAAGACGGTCACGATCGACGACTGCTGGATGACCGGCTCCCGCGGCGCAGACGGCAACCTGGTGGTGGACCCCGCCAAGTTCCCGAACGGCATGGCCCACATCGGCCAGCAGCTCCACAACCAAGGCCTGGCGTTCGGCATTTACGAAGACATCGGCAACTGGACCTGCGGCGGCTTCCCCGGCGACTACAACCATTTCCAGCAGGACGCCGACCTGTTCGCCTCCTGGGGTGTGGACTACGTCAAGCTGGACGGCTGCAACATGCCTTCGGCCGACAACAACCTCGCCGGCTACGCCAAGGACTACGCCGCCTTCGCCGCCGCGCTCAAGAACAACGCCAGCCACCGCGACATGGTCTTCTCCAACTCCGCCCCCGCCTACTTCTCCATCGGCCCGAACGACCTGAGCCCCTGGTACTCGATCATCGACGCCTCCACCGCCAGCAGCCAGCTCTGGCGCAGCGGATACGACGTGAAGATGGCCCACGCCGCCGGAAACGCCTGGACCAAGACCGGCAACCAGGCCGGCGTGCTGACCCAGTACGGCTACAACACCGAACTGGCCCGCTACTCCGGCCCCGGAAACTGGAACGACCCGGACTTCCTGATCCCCGACCAGCTGACCGACGCCGAGACCCGCAGCCAGATCGCGCTGTACTCGGTGACGTCGGCGCCGCTGATCCTGAGCACCGACATCCCCACCCTGTCCGCGGCTTCGCTGACCGCCCTGAAGAACTCCGACATCGTCGCCGTCGACCAGGACGCCCTGGGCGCCGGCGCGGTGCGGATGAGCGACGGACCGGCCAACTCCGGCAGCGGCACCGAGCTCGTCGCCAAGCCGCTGTCCGACGGCAGCCTGGCCGCCGTCGTGATGAACAAGGGCTCCGCAACCCAGACCAGCTACAACCTGAGCCTGTCCGCCCTCGGCCTGGACACGGCCACCAGCGGTTGCAGCTACACCGTCAAGGACTTGTGGGGCAACCAGGGCTGGACCGGCAACTCATCCACCGCCTCCACCGGATCGGTGGCGCTGGCGAACATCGTCAGCCACGACAACGCCATGCTGAAGATCACTCCGAACAGCAGCTGCACCGCGTACAGCCCCACGGGCCAGATATCCTCCAGCCCCCGCGGCATCAGCAGCGCCCCGCTGTGCCAGGAACGGTACGGGTCCACCACCGCGGTGGACATCGCCGCCTGCACCGGTGCGACCAAGCAGCAGTGGCAGATGAAGGCCGACGGCACCGTCCGTCTGGTGGAGCCCGGCGCAGGCGGAACCGCCCAGTGCCTGACCGCCCCGTCCGGCACCACGACCAGCGCCGTCAACGGCCAGTCCGGCATGTGGCTGCGGGTCGACACCTGCGGCGCCGCCGGGGACGCCGGTTACCAGAACTGGACCTACGGCCGCGACGGCAACCTGATCCTGGCCGGATCCACTGCCAACGCGGGCCGGTGCGCGGACGTCTACGGCGGAACCACCGGCGCCCCCGGCACTCCGGTCGACCTCACCGTCTGCGCGGCGGCCCCGGACTCCCTCAAGGCGGCCCAGGTCTGGGCGGCACCGGTCGGCGCCACCACCTATCAGGCCGACCGCGCCGGCACCCTCGGCGGCCAGGCGCAGGTCTCCTCCTGCGGCACCTGCCCCGACGGCAAGCTCGTCGGCTTCATCGGCGGCACCACCAACAGCGGCACCTTGACGTTCGCCAACGTCAAGGTCGCCACCGCCGGTACCTACCAGCTGCAGATCGACTACATCAACGGCGACACCAGCGCCCGCACCGACGACATCACCGTCAACGGCGGCACCGCGACCCCCGTCAGCTTCCCCACCGACAACAGCTGGACCACCGTCCAGTCGAAGCTGGTCACCGTCGGCCTGCACGCCGGCACCAACACCATCAAGTTCAGCAACCCCAACGGCTGGGCCGCATCCGTGACCACCCTCTCCGTCCCCACCCTCCCCACCGGCCGGCTGTACTACGCCGACACCGCCGGAACCCTCGGTGGTGGCGCCCAGGTGGCCGACTGCTCGACCTGCCTCGACGGCAAGCTGGTCGGCAACATCGGCGGCACGAGCAACACCGGCACTCTGACACTCAACGTCACCGCCGAAACCGCCGGCACCTACCAGCTGCAGATCGACTACATCAACGGCGACCCCGCCCCCCGGACCGGGAACATCACCGTCAACGGGGGCACCGCCAACCCCGTCAGCTTCCCCAGCAACGGCAGCTGGACCGTCCTGCAGAACAAGACCGTCACCGTCATCCTCCAAGCCGGAAACAACACCGTCCAGTTCGGCAATCCCACCGGCTGGGCCGCCTCCGTCTCCACCGTCACCGTCTGACGGCGGACACCGGACCGTTGCCGCCCGGCGCGCTCGCCCGGGCGGCAACGCCTTGCCATGTTCCGCCCACCGAGCGACCGCCGGCCAGGGTCCGCCGCGAGACCCGGACGGACCAGCCACCAAGGGCCTCGTGACGCCCACGCGCGGCGGAGCCGTGTCGGGCGCAGTCGCCCACGCCCTGCCACAGTTCCTCGCGCTGACGACGGCGTCTCCCAGCCGGCCGCCAACTTCGCAGCATCACCACCAACCAGGCCTGGGTTGCCCCGTACGGCGCCCCTCCCGGCGGCTGACCCTCACCAGTCCGCCTTCTGCGACGGTCGCACCGTCGCAGAAGGCCCTTCCCCGTTGTGCGCGGGAGTATCGGGAATTCGGCTGGTCAGGTCGTTGCGGCGCCGTCGGCGACGAGGCCGTCCACGGCGAGGTAGATGGCAGGTGGGGTTTCCCGGCGGTGGGTCCAGCGAGCCAGGCCGCCGGCCCGAGCGTACGCGAAGCCGGCCGCCAGGGTCCGCAGCCGGCTCCCGGGCCTGTCGGGAACTGCGAAGCCCCGGGTGAACGGACCGGATCTGGTTCCCGGGACCGTAGCGGGAGTCCGCCGGCCCGGTACGCCCCGAGGTCGGTGACCAGCGCGACTGACGGACGGCTTCTCCGTGGTCCAGTTTGGTGACGTCCACCAGCGGTCCGTCCAACGGGCCACCCGCCTGCTCCCCACCCGCCTACTCCCCCACCCGCGGTCTCCAGGCTTGTGAGGCCGCGGAACGGTGCAGCCGGCGGGGCCCAAGGCGGAACTGCCGGTGCCGCGCGCTGTACGCACGGCAATCGACCGGAGCCGACCCGCCGCGCACCGAGGCGGGCGGGGCGGACCCTCTCCGGGCTGACGGAAGATCACCATCACCCTCGGTCGGTCCCTACGCGTGGTCGAGGCACCTTCGTGTCGGGCCTCCGATCCGTCTCCCCGCGCCCCGCTTCCGTCGACTCACCGTAGCTCTGGTTCCACTGCGCAACGACAGGCCTGCCGTGTTCGACGGACAGCCGACTGACGGTGGCGGTGTCCAGGCGGAACAGACTGCCGGCTGCCGGGGGAAGGCCGAGCCGACGGGCTGCGAGCACCCGCAGGAAGTGCCCGTGGCCGACCACGACGACAAGGCGCCCAGCTGCGTCGAGGTCACTGTGCAGGGAGGCCAGCACGCGGTCCGCGCGCGCACCCACGTCTTCGGGGCCCTCGCCCGGCTGGTCGTTGCCGGGCGGTACTCCGTCGCGCCAGAGGCTCCATTCGGGGCGTCGTCGGAGGATGTCGGCCGTACGCAGTCCTTCGTACGCCCCGTAGTCCCATTCGCACAGGTCGTCGCAGATCTGCGGGTTCGGCAGGCCTGCCAGCTGTGCGGTGTGCGTCGCCCGGGTACGGGGGCTGGTCAGAACGCGCGCGATGTCGAGAGTCCGCAGTGGCATGGCGAGTCGCATCGCCTGCTGCTCTCCGCGCGCGGTGAGTGGCACATCGGTGATGCTGGTGTGCCGGCGGTTGACGGTCCATTCGGTTTCGCCGTGGCGGACGAGGAGGAGGTCACCCATCGGGCGCACCGGATTCCCCCCCCCCGAGAGTGATCGTCGGTGGCGGCCGACGGGCGCGGGACGCCGGTCCCGGTGGCGCCGCGCGGGCCGGTCATGGAGTCACGCTCCACAGTGTGTCGACGGGGGCCGCGATCGCGCTGAGGAGGCGCGTGGTCGCGACGGTCATGGCTGTGCGGGCGTCACTGAGGTAGCCACGAGGGTCGCCCCCCGGTGGTTCGTTGCTGAGGCGCGTACAAATGGCTTGTGTCATGGCGATGTTGAGGGCGGTGCCGAAGTTGATTTTGGTGATGCCGCCCGCGGCGGCGGCAAGAAGTTCGCTGTCGGGCAGGCCGGAGGAGCCGTGCAGGACGAGCGGCACACGGACGCTGTCGCGCAGCCGGCCGAGGAGGTCGCGGTCGATGGTCCCGGTGCCGGGGGTCATGGCGTGGGTGCTGACGACGGCGACGGCGAGGGCGTCGATCTCCGTGTCCTCGATGTACCGGGCAGCCTGGGCAGGGTCGGTGCGCGCGCCCGGTGCGTGGGCGTCGGGCGGGCCCTGGCCGTCCTTGCCGCTCACTTCGCCGAGTTCTGCTTCGGCCCAGATGCCGTGGGCGTGGGCCCAGTCCGCGGCACGGCGGGTGGCCGCCACGTTCTGGTCGTACGGCAGGTGGGCCGCGTCGATCATCACGGAGCTGATGCCGCAGTCGGCGGCGGCCGGGAGCAGGTCGAGATTCCTGACGTGGTCGAGGTGCAGCGCCACCTCGACGCGGGCGGCGCGGGCCACCGCGACGGCTGCGGCGGCCAAGGGAGCGAGGCGGCCGAGCCGGTACTTGACGGTGCCCTCGCTGATCTGCAGGATGACGGGTCGGCTGGCGGCTTCGGCGCCACTGACGACAGCCTCGATGTGTTCGAGGGTGATGACGTTGACGGCGGCGACCGCGGTGCCGCTGGAGGCTGCGCGGTCGATGAGGTCGCTGGTGGCGGCGAGGGGCATGGTGCTCCGGGGCGGGTGAGGGTGGGCGGCGGGTCAGAGGGCTTCGACGCGGACCGCGGGCAGGAGAGCCTGGTGGAGTTCGCGGTCGAAGTGGCCTGCGTAGGGCGCGACGACGGTGGCGGCCGACAGGGCGACGGCGTCGGCGAGAGCCTGCGGCCAGGGGGCGGCCGCGGAGAGCGAGGCGGCGAGGGAGGCGACGACGGCGTCGCCGGCACCGGTGGGATGGCCGCGCATGGTGAGGGAGCCGGGCAGGGAGGCCCGCCATGTGCCGTCGGTGGTGACGGCGAGGATGCCGGCCGGTCCCACTGAGGCGACGACGTTGCGGGCTCCGCGGTCGGTGAGGGCCCGGGCGGCGGCCAGTGGGTCGGTGGTTCCGGTGGCGGCGAGGAGCTGGGTGGCCTTGAGCTTCACGAGGGTGGGCCGGGCATCCAGTGCGCCGGTCAGGGGCGGCCCGTCGGCGTCGAGTATGACCGGCAGGCCGCGTTGGCCGGCGAGGACGACGAGCGTTCGGTAGGAGTTCGGGGGCAGGCCTGCGGGAAGACTGCCGGAGACGACCAGGGCCCGGGCGCCGGGCAGCAGGCCGTGGACGACACCGGTGAGAGCATGCCACCAGCCGTCGTCGGACGTCTGCGCGGCCTCGTTGAACATGGTCATGTCGTGGTCGTCCACGACGGCGACGCTGCGGCGGGTCGGTGCGCCGCCCGGGACCAGGCAGTGGGTCACGCCCGCGCGCTGCAGGTCGTCCTGGACGGCGATGCCGTTTGGGCCGGCGAGCGGGAGCACGGCCGTGGTGCGGCGTCCCAGCGTGGTCAGCACACGGGAGACGTTGACGCCCTTGCCGCCGGCCTGTTCGTGCGCCGCGACGACACGGTGCGTGGGGTTCGCGCGGAGGCCCCTCACGTTGTACGTGACGTCGAGTACGGGGTCGGCGGTGACGGTCACGATCATCGAAGGCGTCCTCCCACGTCGGCGCGGACGGTGATCAGGTCGAGCGCCGCCAGGCCCGCACCGAGGCAGCCGGCCCGGTCGCCGATTTCGGCCAGGGCCAGGGCCGGGACGACGGTGACGACGGCCCTGGAGGCCATCGCGGCTCGCAGGGGCGACAGGAGGAGGTCGCCGGACTCGGCGAGCCCTCCGCCCAGCACGATGAGCGGAGGGTCGAGGATCGTCGCGGTCTGGAGCAGTGTGTCGGCGAGCGCGTCGACGGCCTGCTCCCAGACGCGGAGGGCGGCTTCTTCGCCGTCGGCGAGCGCGGCCTTGATACCGGTACCGCCGACGTCGATGGCGATGGCCCTGGGGGCTGCGGCGCTCATGCCGCGGTCAGGACGACGGAGCGGGTGCGGCGGCGGGTTCGGTCCGGGTCGAGGCCGCGGGCCCTGGCCAAAGTGGCGGCGCGCCCCCGGTGGTGGGGCCGGCTCGCACGCTCGGCTTCTAAGCGGGACAAGGATTCTCCAGATGGTGGTGGCGGTGCGGGTGCTACTTGACGGATCCGGCGGTGAGGCCGGAGACGACCTTGCCTTCGATCAGGCCGAACAGGACGATGACGGGGAGGATGGCGACGACGGATCCGGCGAAGAGGTAGTTCCACTGGACGGTGTAGTTGCCGATGAAGTTGTTGATGCCGACGGTGAGGGGCTGGCCCTCGGGGACGGTGGTGAGGCGCAGGCCCATCACGAACTCGTTCCAGGCCGAGATGAAGGTGAAGATCAGGGCGGTCACCAGGCCGGGCATGGCCAGTGGCAGGGTGACACGGCGCAGGGCGCCGAAGCGTCCGAGGCCGTCGATCTGGGCGGCCTCCTCCAGTTCGACGGGGATGGAGGAGATGTAGGCGGTGAGGATCCAGATCGCGAACGCGAGGTTGAAGGCGGCGTTGCAGATGATCAGGGTCCAGAGCGAGTTGAGCATCCCGAACTGGTAGAACTCGCGGTAGAGGCCCACGATCAGCGAGGTGGGCTGGAACATCTGGGTGACCAGGACGAGCAGCAGGAAGAGGCTGCGGCCGCGGTACCGGACACGCGCGGTGTAGTAGGCGGCGGGCAGGGCGACCAGCAGGACGAGCAGGGTGGAGCCGGCCGCGACGAGCAGGGTGACGCGCAGGTTGGCGCCCAGGGTCGACTCACGCCAGACGTCGATGAGGTTGGACCAGGCGAAGTGGCTTGGTAGGTAGGTGGCGTCGCGCAGTTCGTCGGCGGGCCGGAGCGCGGTGATGATCATTTCTGCGTACGGCAGCAGGAACAGCAGCGCGAGGAACCAGGCCGTGACGGCGAGCAGAGCGGTGCGGCGGCTGATCGCCGGCCGCTTCGTACCCGCGCGGCGCGGGGACGCAGAGACGTGGGATGTCGTGCGGGGCCGGGCGGCGGCAGTGTGAGTGGTCATCAGTTCTCCTCGTTCCAGCGGCTGGCCTTGAGGAAGGCCAGCACCATGACCACGATCAGGCCGAAGTTGACGACGGACATGGCGGCGGATTCGCCGATGTCGGTGTTCATCAGCTGGAAGGCGAAGACGGTGGTGGTCGCGGTCGCGCTGTTGGGGCCGCCCTGGGTCATGCCCCAGATGACGGGGAAGGAGTTGAAGACGTTGATCAGGTTGATCACCAGCGCGACGAGCAGGGCCGGGCGCAGCATGGGCAGGGTGATCAGGCGGTAGGTCTGCAAGGTGCTGGTGCCGTCGACCTTGGCGGCCTCGTAGACCTCGGCGGGGACGGTCTGCAGGCCGGCGAGGATGGTGTAGGTGGTGAACGGCAGCGACACGAACACCGCGACCAGGACCATCCAGGGTTTGGCGGAGCCGGGGTCGCCGAGCCAGTCCTGCGGGCCGTCGATGATCCCGAGGTCGGTCATGACGGTGTTGAGGACGCCGGCGGTGCGGTCGAGCATCCACTTGAAGCCGATGGAGGTCATCAGCACGGACGCGGCCCAGGGGGCGATGAGTGCCCAGCGGGTGAGGCGGCGGCCGGGGAAGTTCTGGTTGAAGAGCTGGGCCAGGGCGAGGGAGAGGACGATGGTGACGGTGACGACCGCGACGGTCCACAGGGCGGTCCAGAGGAGGACCGGGGCGAAGCCGGGTTCGTCGAAGAGCTTGCGGTACTTGTCGAGGCCGGCGCTGCCGCGGACGAAACCGCTGGTGCTGATCCGCAGGAACGAGGTGCGGACCATCTCGACGACGGGCCACAGGACGACGAGCAGGATCAGGGCGATGGCCGGCCCGATCCACGGCAGCGGGCCGGCGCCGCGGCGTCGGCGGGCCTTCGCGTCCGGGCGAGGAGGGCAGGGGCCCTTGGGATCCTTGAGGTCCTTGGGTGGAGTGTGTGATGACACGGGGATGGTGCCCTTCGAGGGTGCGGGTCGAGCCGGGCGCCGGCCGGATGGGTCAGGGACGGCGGCGCCCGGGCTCGGGCTCGGTGCGGCGCTCGGCCGCGGGCCGCTACTTGTCGGCAGCTGCCGCTTCGGCCTTCTTCTGGAGGTCGCCGAGAACCTTCGCGGGATCGCCGGAGACGGCGGTGCCGCCGCTCTTCTTGATCTCCGCGGAGACCGCATCCCAGCTGGTGTCACCCAGCGGGTAGAACTTCGCCTGCGGGAGCAGGGCGAAGAACGGGGCCAGGTCGGCGTGCTTGCCGCTGTTCGTCATGTCGGCGAGGGTGTCCTTGGTGACCGGCATGAGGTTGTACAGCTCGTCGAATTTGAGGGTGTTCTCCTTGTTGAAGGCGAAGTCGAGGAAGGTCCTCACCTGCTCCTGGTGGCCGTTCTTCTTGAACGCCATCACCCAGTCGGCGACGCCGAGGGTGGAGGCCAGCGGGCCGTCCTTGCCGGGGATCGGCGCCACCGCGTAGTCGACCTTGCCGTCCTTGGACATCTGGATCAGCGACGGGTGGCCGTTGAGCATCGCGGTCTTGCCGGCCGCGAAGTCCGCGAAGGCGGTCTTGCGGTCGGTGGTGGCCGGGTTCGGGTAGGTCAGCCCGCCGTCGACCAGGTCGGCCTTCAGCCAGCGGAACGTCTCGATGTTGGCTGCGGAGTTGATGGCGTACTTGCCTGCGGCGTCGGTGACGCCGCCGCCGTTGCCGAGCTCCCACATCATGCTCTCGCCCTGCGCCTCCTCCGGGCCCAGCGGCAGCGCGTACGGGGTCACACCCGGCACCTTCGCCTTGATCAGCTCGGCGTCCTTCTTCACCTCGTCCCAGGTCTTGGGGGCGTCGGTGATGCCGGCCTGTGCGAAGAGGGCCTTGTTGTAGAAGAACGCCCGCGCGGAGGACACGAACGGGATGCCGTACTGCGTCCCCTTCACCTGGCCCGCCTTGGAGAAGGTGTCGATGAAGTCGGCCTGTGTCGTGGGTGACAGGACGTCAGTTGCCTTGTACAGCAGGTCGTCGGCGACCTTGTCGGCGTAGCCGCCGGTCTGCAGCACGTCCGGGACGTTGCCGGACTGGATCATCGTCTTGACCTGCTTGTCGATGTCGTTCCAGTTGACGACCTGGACGTCGACCGTGATGTCGGGATTGGCCGCGGTGAACGCGGAGGCAACGGCGTCCCAGTAGGCCTTGGAGCTGTTGGAGGCCTTGTCGCCGTAGTCGGCGGCCACGAGCTTGATCGTGGTCTTCGAGGAACCGGCGGCCGGGGAGCCGGAGCCGCCGGAGGTGCAGGCCGAGAGCGCGAGGGCACCGGTGAGACCGATGGCCGAGAGGCACAGCAGACGTCGCTTCATGACATTTCGCCTTTGTGCGCGGACCGTGGTTGCTCGGTCCGGAGGGATGGGCGGGGACGACGGCTTCGCCGAAGTGAGGATGGCGCCGGGGGGTTACGGCGAGCGGAGGGCACAGTCGTGCCGTCCGGCCGGCTTGCCGCTGCGGGGCGTCGTCCCGCGGTGAGCGCAAGTCTTAACGGGTTCCGACCGCGATCTCCAGCTCGGTTATCCAATCGTTGCGGCAGCAACGTGACAAAACGGGCATAGTGCCCGTAAGTCCAGATCACTTGCTCATTTCTGCACTCTCAGCGGCCATATAGAGCATAATGCGTCATGACATGAAGCCTTTGCATGCAAGGACGGGCAACACCACGGCTCCCCGGCCAATCCGGCTGTGCGGGGCACCCACACCCCACGATGACCACGCATTCGTGACGGGAGGCCGTTGTGACGGCTGATCAGAACCATCGCGCCGCCCACCCTGACCACACACGTGCCGCAGACCGCACGCACCCCGCGCCGGCCCGGTCGCGACGAAGCGCCGCGCGGTGGGACGAGCAGTCCGGCGGTTCAAGCCCGCACAGGGCAGAGAGCTCACTGCCTTCGCCCGCTCGTCCACCCGGGACACCTGTCGGCGGCACTCCTGAAGCGCAGCGGACGGTGATCGCTGTCGACAGCCGCGCGGAGCGGATCACCGGTGCCCTGCCGCCCTCCTCCGGCACCGGCGCCGTCGAGCAGTGGTTCATCCGCCCCGACCGGGCGGACGACGAGATCATCGACACGATGCCCAACCGCCCGTACGTGAAGTACTCGGAGTGGCCGGCCATCTCCGGGGCGCAGGCGTCCGGGAAGCAAGCGGCCGGAGGACGCCCTACCTGACGTGCCGGGACTCAAGATCCAACGCGCACTTGTCCGCCTCGGCGGAAGCTCACGGGGAGTAGTTTGAAGGAGGGGTCACGGACACCGAGCCCCACGGAGGTCAGGAGTGTGGCAGTGACGCACGCAGCTTCGGGGCGCGGATTCGCCTGCGTCGGCCGGGGCCGGGAACTGGGCCTGCTGCTCGCAGCACTGGAGATACCGCCGGCCGTGGTCCTGGTGGAGGGCGAACCCGGTGTCGGTAAGTCCCGCCTCATCCAGGAGGCGACAGCGGCGCTCAGCGACCGCCGGACACGTGTGGTGACCGGCATGTGCCATCCGCTGCGCGAACCCCTGCCGTTCGGCCCGGTCCTGGACGCCCTCAGCGGCACCGGCGACTGGCTGCCCCCGCCCGAACGCCTCAACCCCCAGGCCGGCGCACTGGCCCCGCTGCTGCCCGCGCTCGCCCACCGACTGCCCCCGCCCCCCGCCCTCCCGGACGACACCCGTGCCGGACGCTTCCAGCTGATGGGCGCGGTGCGCTCCGTGCTCGACGCCGTGAGCCCCCTGGTCCTGGTGGTGGAGGACCTGCACTGGGCGGACGAAGCCACCCGCGAGCTGCTCCTGCTCCTCGCCCGGGACCTGCCCGAACGGCTCGGGGTGGTGCTGACCTACCGCCGCGAGGACCTGCCCGCCGACGTCCCCGTCCTCGGGGTCCCCTACCGCCGCCCACCGGGAACCGGCGGCGCGGAGATCCATCTCGGCCCCCTCACCGAACACGACGTGCACGACCTCGCCACCGCTGTCCTCGGCCCACGTGCCAGCACCACCCTGAGCCAGACCCTGTTCGAACGCAGCGCGGGCCTGCCACTCATCGTGGAGGAGGACCTGCTCACCCTCACCACTCAACCGCGCCCGAGCCGTCCGAAGGGCGTCGCCCCTGCCGCGGTCGACGTGTCGGTCCTGAAGGAAGCAGAGGTCCCACGGGGACTGCGCGAAGCAGTGAACGAGCGCATGGCGACCCTGTCCGAGCCGGCCGTCGCGTTGGTCGAGGCCGCCGCCGTCCTCGCCGTACCCGCCGACCAGTCCCTCCTCGCCGAAGTCGCCGGCCTCGACCCCCGCCGGGCAGGGCCGCCCCTCACCGAAGCCCTGCAGGCCGCCGTCCTGCGCGAAGCCGCCCCCGGCCGTTACACCTTCCGCCACGCCCTCGCCCGGCAGACCGTCCACCAGGACATTCCGGGCCCCCAGCGCCTCGACCTCCACCGGGAGGCCGTCCGGGCCCTCATGTCCCGCCCTTCCCCGCCCCTGGTCCAGATCGCCCACCACACCCGCGCCCTGGGCGACACCGCCGCCTGGCTGCGCCAGGCCGAAGCCGCCGCCGACCAGGCCATCTCCCTCGGCGACGAAGGCACCGCGTCCACACTCATCCACGAGATCCTCGCCCAACCACGACTCGAAGGCGACCTTCGCACCCGCGCTGCCCTGGCCCTGTCCCGGATCGCCGTCAACGGCGTCGACCACACCACCAGCGCCACCGCCCTGCGCCGCATCGTCTCCGCGCCACGCCTGCCGAACGCCGCCCGCGGCGAGATCCGCCTCGCCCTCGGCCTCCTCATGGTCAACCAGGGAGGCGACGCGGCGGTCGGCGAACGCGAACTGGAACGGGCGATCGAGGAACTGGCCACCCGGCCCGATCTGGCCGCCCGGGCCATGGTCGCCCTCGCCGTGAACCCGAACCGGACCCAACAGGAAGCACAGGCGTGGATGCGGCGCGCGCAGGAGGCCGCCGACGACAGCCCCAACCGTGGCGCACGTGCCGCCGTCCACGCCACCCGCCTCACCCTGATGGCCAGGGCCAACGACCCGAACGTCTGGGACCTCGTCGAGCGACTGCCCCGCGACGACCCCGACCCCGAAGTCCTGCGCCAGAGCGCCCGCGCCCTGTTCAACGTCGCCTACTACGGTCTGGCGGTCGGGCACGACCGACGCGCCGAAGCACTGCTCCGGGAGAGCCTCGACCTCGCCCGACGCCTGGGCACCGCTGCGCTCATCGAGTCCTACAGCGCCAGCCAACTCCTGCGGCTGGACTGGCAGGCAGGCCGCTGGGACCACCTGGAGGCGGACCACACAGCCCTCCTCACCCAGTACCCCGACACCGCCGACATCCAGATGGAGGCCTACCTCGGCCGCGGATACCTGGCAGCCGTCCGCGGACAGTGGGCCCTCGCCCTGGAGCAACTGCGCCACGCCGCCCACCTCGGGGAAACGGCCCTGGAGCCGGACTGCGCACTGCGGGCCGCGGCCGGCATCGCCCACGTCCTCCTCATCCGGGGTGAGGCCCAGGACGCCTGGGCCGTCATCGGTTCCGCCCTCGACAGGCGGCGCAGGGAGGCCACCTGGTCCAGGTCCGCCCTCCTGCTGGCGGTTGCCGTACAGGCCGCCCTCGCCAGCGGCCGCCCCCAGGCCGCACGGGAGATCATCGCCGAGGCCGAGCAGGCCCTGGAAGGCGAGGACGCTCCCGCCGCCCGCTCCGCGCTCGCCTTCGCCCACGGCCGCCTCCTGCAGTACGACGGCGACAACGCCGGCGCCGCCGCTTTCTTCGACAGACAACGCCGGATCATCGCCGACATCGGCCGCCCCTACTACGCGGCCCGCGGCCTCGAAGAGACCGCCCGGACCCTGACCTGCGCGGATCCCCACACCGCCGCCCGCCACCTCACCGACGCCGCCACCACCTTCGCCGCCCTCGGCGCCACCGCGGACGCCGCCCGCTGCCAGCACACCCTGCGCGAACTCGGCCTCGACCGTCCCGTCCCTCGCGGCCGCCGCAGCTACGGCGACGCGCTCTCCCCCCGCGAGACGCAGGTCGCCGGCCTCCTCGCCACCGGCGCCACCAACAAGGACATCGCCCAAGCCCTCTCCCTCTCGTCCCGCACCGTCGAACATCACGTCGCCAGCGTCCTCAAGAAACTCCACACCACCCGCAAAGACATCAGCGACCCCCGCACCGCCGTCGCCAACTCCTGATCACCCGGGCAAAGCGGGGCCTGACCCCTGACGTGCAGGTCGGGCGGCCCAGGGACGGGGACGGGCATGCCCTGGGACCGGCCGGAGCCCACGCGGTCAACGGCCGGCGGCCCCGCACAGGTTCCGTCCTCGCATGAAGCGGCATCGGCAGGCCGGAACACTGTCATCTGCCCAGGGGGCAGCCGGCCCACTCGCGAGTTCCGGTTCCGCTTCCCCGTACTGCGACCGCCTCAAGGATCTCCTGGGCCTATCGGCCACGGATCACGTGGTCAGCCATGTTGTGGGTCGGCGCGAGGTCTCCCGTCGGCCACCGGTCTTGCCGGACGGGCAGCGGCCAGATCCGGTTCTGCCGACTCGACCGACAGGTCCCGCCGGTGGCAACGATGAACGGGTGCCCTTTTTCGGTGCTGGAGAAGTTGTGGTCATCGAGACGCGCATGTGGCCCACTCCCGCGCCTGGTCCCCAGCTGGCCGGCACCAAGGCCCCGCGACCATCAGGTGACTTACCGGCCCGACAAGTTGGGAGAACCATGGCTGCGGGAATCTGGCGGCCACCGGATTCCGGGCTTCGACGCCCCTCTCGCGCGACTGACCACCGCCTCCACCCCTGCCAACGGCACAGAAGGCCCGCAACACGAGAGAAGTCCGCCTCGACCCTTTCCGACGCCTGGTACTACCACCTGCCCGCAACTGCGCAACGATGCGGTCCTCTACGCACCCTTCCCGCAATGATCGGGGCAGACCGTAACCGCACCGGGACGTGCGGGCCGTGTGAACCTCCGCAGGGGTCTGGAATCGTGGATCCCAAGGATTCCTCCTGACCGCTGAGCACCGAATCAGCCCGCGCCGACCGCCGCATCACCCACCCCGGCGACGGCGGCCGGGCATGGTCGGGGACACCAGCGAACCAGCCCCCGCCGTTCCGACGTCAGCACCACCTCCATCGAGCACGCCCTGCCGCCGATCGCCCTTCACTCCGACCGACCCACCCACCACGGCTACGCCATTCCTGCGCATCGACCAGACCGACGGCGGCCCCGCCGTCCACACGGGCGACGGGACCGCCGAGCGCACACCGGACGACCTGTCCTTAAGGCCCCGGCAGGGGCGCTTCTCCGAGCCCTCCGGGGAGCACTCACATGCACACATCCGACCCCCTCGCCGTTCTGCCGCCTGCCGCCTACCTACGCCGTCCGCTCCATGGCCCGACCTCGCTGGAGAGCCAGCGCGATGCCTTGCGCCGTTTCGCCGCCTGCCTCGGAATGCCAGCCCCGGTGCTCTATCTCGACAACCTCCCACCAGCCGACAGCCGGCGACCTCGGCCCCAATTCGAAGCCCTGGTCCACGCCATGAAGGACGGCTCCCATCAGGTGCTGCTGATACCGGGGTCCTGGGTCTTCTCCAGCAACGAGTACCGCGCCCACCTCGCCCACCAGGTACTGACGGCCGCCGGGTGCCGCCGCATCCTGACCCTGCCCACGCCGCTCGCGACCATCTGGCGCCGGCGGTCAACCGTGGCCAACTGACGTGAGGCAGTGCCAGGACGGCCGGCGCACCGCGGTGTTCCAGTCGTCGTCCCGCATCCGCGACCGACTTGCCTGACGGTGGTTCTCACGTCACGCCTCCGTTCCGGCGAAAGGCGACGTCGTCCCGGATCATCTCTTCGCGCAGCCGTTGCAGCCCACAGCGGGTCTGTACGGTCATCGGCTCTGTCCCGCAGTCGGTGGTAACGAAGTGTCACTGCCGCCGTCGGCATGGTGTGCACGATGTCAACGAGCTTGTGGGTGTGGTGCTTTCGGGACTGCCGACCCTCGTCATGGAGGGCGTGACGGACGAGAGCGGGGTCATCCGGGTGTCGGCCCGGACCCGGGAGGATCCGGTGCCGTGCCAGGCGTGCGGGCAGGCGACGGGGCGGGTGCACGGCTTCCGCGGGCGGGTGGTCGCGGACGTGCCGGTGGACGGACGGCGGGTCTTGGTGCTGGTGCGGGTCGGGCGTCTGCTCTGTCCGGTGCTCGGCTGCCCGCGGCAGACGTTCCGCGAGCGGACCACCCTCGATCGCTGGCAGCGAGTCCACCATCTGCTCGACCAGGGCGTCGGACTGCTCGAATGCGCCCGCCGCCTCGACGTCGACCTGAACACCGTCAAGCGGTACGCCCGTATGAAGGAGCCCACCGGCGACCGGCGCACACCCCTCTACGAGCCCACGCTCGTCGCCCCCCTACCGCGACCACCTGCGCAGGCGTCGGGCCGAACACCCCGCGGTGTCCGTCACCCACCTCCTGCTCGAGAGCGAGGAACTGGGCTACACCGGCAGCGCCAACCTCCTGGTCCGCCACATCACCCAGGGCCGCGCCGAGGGCGACAGACCGGTCACCACCCCGCAGCGCTTCGCCCGCCTCCTCCTCAGCCGCGCCGAGGACCCGCGAGACAAGGACACCACTCAGCTGTGGAAACTCTGCGAGGCCTGCTCGGAGGGGACCGAACTCGCCCATTTTAGCAGGGCTTTCGCGCAACTTATGATGCCGGCCGAGGGCAACGACGCCACGCTTCTCATCCAGTGACCGCCACACAGCGCTACCACGGATGACGGGACAGGGCCTGGCTGTACAGACCCGGCCCGGAGGCAGCGGGCTGCCGGTCGCCGGGGGTGACGACGCCCTTTGGCGCCTCGTGGGGGGATGGTGTGCGGTCCTTGCGGTTCGGACGACCCAGGAGGCGATCTGTGTACGGGAGGAGGAGCCGAGCTTGGTGAGGCTGTGCTCGATGTGGCCCTCCGCGGTGCGCTGGGAGATGACCCGCTCTGCCGCGATCCGCTTGCTCGACAGGCCCTCGGCCACGAGATCCGAGACCTGCCGTTCGCACCCGGTCAGCGGACTGTCACTCCGGCGGGGCCGTGGCCACGCCGTCGGCGCCGCGGGCGAACGCGACGGCCTTGTCGAGGTCGAGCCCGGTGCCGCGGGCCACCGCCCGCCGGAGCTCGGTTTCGCCGAGCCCGGCGACGGCTGCGGTTTCGAGTCGCTTCATCGTCGGGCTGAAGACGGCCGCGACGCCGATGGACATGCCCGCCTTGCTGCCAGATGCCGTGGCGGATTCCCGTGAGCACGGCGCCCCGACGGTGATCTCCGACGGTCGTGCGGTCCTCGAAGGGGGGTGCGTTCGTTCGACAGGAAGCTCCATTGATGACGCATCATGCTTTATTCACGTCATCTTAATGCAAGACTAAGCAAATTTTGAGCTCTTTTGACATAATTTGTCCGATTCAATGGACGAATCTCTGCAACGAATTGGTAACCGGGCTGGAGATCGCAGTTCCCAGGGGTCAACACTTACGCCCATCGCAGCGTGACGCCGCAGAACGGCAGCCGGCTCGGGCAACGGGCCCACCACGCTTCCACCCCCGGTACGGAACCAACCTGCCTCCGACGAAGCCACCACCCCATCCCCCGAATCGCGCCCTTCCGTGTGAGTCGCGCACATCCAGGGCGGGGCTCCGCAGACCGCAACCCACGGACGGTGTCCTGTGATTCGGCTTACCGGGCCCCGTGTCATCCCGTCAGATGTCCGCCGGTCCACGCCCGGTTCGTCCCGCGCCGGATCGCCGGCAACCCACCCCGCACCCGCCCCATCGACGTCGCTCCCGCGCCGCTCCGCTCTGACGGCCGCAAGCCCGAAGTGCATCATCGAGCGGCGAAAAGTGCACATCAGATCACTTCTTGAGAGAGGCTCCCCCACAGTGATCCTTCCCGCACACCGCCCGCGCAAGGCAGCACCCCTGCTGCTGAGCGTCACCCTCATCCTGACCGGCACGGTCCTGAACGCAGCCCCGGTGTTCGCCAACGACGGCGTCTCCCAGCCGGCCGCCAACTTCTCACCGTCGGCCACCCCCGGCGGACCGATCGCCGCCCTGCCGCCCATGGGCTACAACAACTGGGCCCGTACCGAGTGCCGACCCCAGGCCCCGCTCGACGGGTCCGCACAGCTCAACTACTCGTTCCAGCAGTACATGCAGGACAACGCCAAGGGCCTGTCCGACGCCGGGCTGATCGCCAACGGCTACAAGACCATCACCGTCGACGACTGCTGGATGTACCGCAACAGCTCCGGCTACCTGCACGGCGGCCTGAACTGGGGCGGCGCGACCGACGTCCGCAACACCAGCAAGCAGCCCGGCTTCGACTACGAGCTCACCGCGTACGGAAACTACCTGCACAGCCTGGGCGCCAAGTTCGGCATCTACGAGACCTCCGGCACCCACACCTGTTCCACCGCCACCCCGACCGCGCCCAACCTGCCCAACGGCAGCGAGTACTACGAGCAGGTCGACGCCAACTCCTTCGTCTTCTGGGGCGTCGACGCGCTCAAGTACGACAACTGCGGCAACGTGGAGGGCCACAACGTCACCGCCCCGAGGATGGCGGGCGCCCTCAAGACCGCGGTCACCAACAAGAACAACGGCGGCACCGCCAGGCCGAACGTCATGTTCAACATCTCCGCCCCGGCCGGGTACGGCAACAGCCCGACCAAGTCCGCCCTCATGAACATGGTCCGTTCGAACGGCCAGCTCTGGCGCGTCGGACCGGACATCTTCAACGACCGGGACAACGGCGCCACCGACCCGTGGAACCAGCCGCTCGGCGTGCAGTCCGGGTACAACTTCGGCGCCTACCAGAGCTTCGACGCCGTTCAGGAGCTCGCCCGCTACCAGGGGCCGGGCAACTGGAACGACGCTGACATGCTGCTGATCGGCGACAACGGCATGACCACCGCCGAGGAGCGCAGCCAGATGTCGCTGTTCTCCGCGATGGCGGCCCCCCTGGTCATCTCCACCGACGCCCGCAAGTTCTCCCCGTCCTACATCGCCGCCCATCCGGCGGAGGCGGCCCACCTGAACGCCTCGATCGGCATCCTCGGCAACACCGAGGTCATCGCGGTCGACCAGGACACGCTCGGCGCGGGCGGCCAGCGGGTTTCCGGCGGCGCAGCCAACGCGGACGGCACTCCTGCCGCGAACAGTGGCATCGATGTCGTGGTCAAGCCGCTCGCCGACGGCGGCAAGGCCGTGGTCGTCCTCAACAAGGGTGCCGCGTCCGCCAACTACACCCTCGACCTGAACGCCGTCGGCTTCGACACCACCGGCGGCAGCTACACCGTCCGCGACCTGTGGGCACACACCACCAGCACGTCGACCGGAACGGTGGCGCTCACCGTCGCCTCGCACGACAGCGCCATGTTCAGGATCACCCCGCCGGCCGGCAGCACCTCCACCCCGCGCGGCCAGATCACCGCCTCCCGCAACAACTGGGGCAAGGCCGCGCTCTGCCTGGAGAACTACCAGTCCCGCACCACCAACACCGCCATCGACCTCGCCTCCTGCAACGGTGGCTCCAACCAGCAGTGGCAGATGAACAGCGACGGCTCCGTCAAGCTGCTCCAGGCCGGGGCCTCCAACCTCTGCCTGACCGCGCAGGCCACCACGACCAACGGGGTGGTCAACAGCGCATCGGGCCAGTGGGCCGCTGTGGCGACCTGCGGCTCCGCCCCCGGCTACCAGACCTGGACCTACAACCGCGACGGCAACCTGAAGCTCGCCGGCACCACCAAGTGCCTGGACGTCTACGGCAGCGCAACGACGACCCCGGGCACGCCCGTCGACCTCTGGACCTGCGGCGCCGCCCCCAACAACATCCAGACCAACCAGACCTGGGCCGCCCCCTTCAACACCCCGCCGGCCCCCTGACCCCCGCCGGGCCCGCAACGGGCCCGGCCCCTCACCACCGGGCACTCCGGGACAGCGCGGGACGCTGCCCCGGAGTGCTTCGCACTGTCAGCCGAGATCCCGGGGCGGCGCAGACGCGGCGGCGCCGGACCCGGGCGGGGGAGATCCGTTCGGCGGGCTGGGGCCGCTCCCAGGGTCGGCGTAGGTCTGCGCCAGGGGTCTGCCGAGGCGGAGCTGGGTGTGGACGGCAAGGACCAGGCAGGTCCGGCGGTCGGCAGCCGCGGGTTCGCGCGGGCGGGGACGGGACCGTCGCCGACGGTTGTCACGGACGGGGGCCGCGACGTTCGCAGACCGGCCGGACGGCGAAGAAGCGGTCACCATGTCCTCCCAGGACTCTCGGAGGGGCGGAGGTGGTCGTGGAGCGCCGGCCCGAAGCCCGCGGTGGCGAGCGCGCAGGGGGCGCGCATGAGGGTCCGAACGCCCTGCGCCATCTGTTGCGCGACCTCGCCGTCGACGGGGCCCCTGCTGTCCAGCAGGTCGGGCGCCACGTGCAGGACCTGCGCCTTGACGTCGGTGGCGTAGGCGGTGACCGAGCCCTTGAAGACGCTGGAGGCGCCGGGCGCCTAGGCCGGCGCCACGGCGGGGCGGCCGCCGGTGAGTGACTCGGCGACGGCCAGGGTGCTGCCCGCCGCGTCAAGGGCCGCGTGCAACTGCCGTGCCAGCACCGAGGCCCGCACGCAGATCCGTGCGGGCCTCAGGCTGCTTCGACCACGGGTGGGTCAGGTCACCTGGATGGCGAAGATCCGCACGTCGGGCGCGTTCGGCAGGGTGACCGACGACAGGGTCTTGCCGGCCGTGACCGGTACCGACCTGGTGTAGAGGCAGTATCCCGTTCCCGTGTTCTCCGGGCCGCTGGTGCCGTTGCGTCCGAACACCTTGAACGCAACCGTCGCGGGGTAGGTCGCGGCGTTCGCGCAGCTCCAGCTGGGGAATCCCCAGGTCGACGTGGAGGACGTGCCGTCGGTGTAGTTGAGGCGGATCGTTCCGCCGGCCTCGCCGGTGCCAGAGGCGCCGAGGAAGTTCACGTTCGAGCCGGTGTGGCTGTAGTCGACCGTCTGGCCGACCGGCTTGACGGAGTCGAACTGGCCGGAGGTGGTGTTCGGCCAGGCGTAGTTGACACCGCCGACCGTGACGGCCCGTCCCGCCTTGACGCTGATCGCGGTTCCGTCGGGCAGCTGGGAGTTGTTGGCCAGGCGGTCCGAGGAGAGGGTGCTGCCACTCGCGTCCCAGCTTCCTGCGGTCGGCGCGTCGCCGTCGGTGATCGCAGTGGCGTTGCGGGCGGTCGAGCCGTTGGGCCCGAAGCTCCAGCCACCGTACGCGGCGGTGCCGGCGGCCTTCAGGCGGTACATGACCGCTGTTCCCGCCGGTACGGTGACGCTGAAGTTGCCGCTCGCGTCGACGGAGGTGATGTCCGGTCCGATGATCGTCGAGAGCGTGAACGCCTTGGCGGACGTTCCGACCACCGACCCGCCAGTCGTCGCGGTGACCGGCGCGGTGGCCGAGCGGTTCATGATCGCTACCGCGTAGTCGCCGTTGCTCAACGGCCTGGCGAACACGTCGTACCCGCTGCCCCGGGCGACCCGCTTTGCCGGCGTGGCCAGCGCGTCCTGCCCCACCGCGATGATGCCAGGCTTGTTCATGAGGGCTGCCTGGGCCGCCGAGACGGCGCCGCTGAAATTGGAGTTGTTGCGGATCATCGCGACCATGTGGCTGTTCTGCATCGCCCACATCACGTAGCCGCCGAGCTTGTTGTCGGTCGTGAGGGTCGTGTCGTCGAAGTACAGCCGGTCGGCGTCGAGGACATGGCCCTGCTTGCCGTACGGGCGCAACTGCTCGACCATGTCGACGAGCGAGACAGCACCCGCCCAGCTCGTCCCGCCGACGTCGCCGCCGATGCGGTAGGCCTGGCCGGCAGGCACGATGCCGTTCAGCATGCGCTGGAACAGCGGTGTGTCGTAGGTGTCGTTCTTCCAGTTCGCGTAGGCCGGCGCGGAGAGGTTCATCACGATCGACCGGCGCTTGCTGAGGTCGGCGTCGGTCCTGATCGCGTTGATCGCGGTCGCCGCCCGGCGCGCCGACTCGACGGCGGTGTCGATCTCGGCGTCGGTGTCGAGGACGGTGAAACCGGACTTGCTGGTGGTGTTCGGCTCGCCGCAGTAGTCGACCTTGACGTAGTCGGCGCCGACGCTCGCGAAGTACCTGAAGTCCTGGTCGAAGTAGTCGTAGCTTCCGGGTGCGGCCGTGCTGCGCCCCCCGGGGTCGCACATGTACTTGCCGCCGCTGGTGTAGACGCCGAAGAACATTCCCTTGTTGTGCAGGTGGTCGCCGACGTCCTTCAGGCCGTTCGGGTACTTCGTCGGCGACGGGATGAGGTTGCCGGTGGCCGTGTCGCGTCCGTTCGTACAGTTCGGCACGATCGTGGCGTTGGCGTCCCAGTCGGTGCAGTCGGCCCGCACGGCCCAGGTGTCGTCGAACGAGACCGTGTTCCAGCCTGCGCTGGCGAGGCCGGTGGCGACGGCGTCGTCGGCCGTCTTCTTCATGCTGGCGGCCGTCGTCCTGTTCCACGACTCCGAGCGGAGGATCATCCGCGGCGTCCTGGCGTAGGAGTGATCGACGTTGACCGTGTTGCTCAGGACGGTTCGCGACAGTGCGGCGACCGGTTGCGCGGTGGTCGTCACGGCGATGGTGGTGAGAGTCGCCGTCATGGCGAGAAAGGCGGCGGCCCTGCGGTGGGGGGCGCGGTGACCCGGTCGGGAGGGGTCCATACGGAACTCCTTGATGTCTCCGGAGTGGATGCCATGCGCATCCCCTCTGAACGGGTTCGTGGGAGATCGGCCGGCCGGTGCGGCGTACCGTGCATCTCGGCGGTCTGGAAGGACGGATGCCGGCTCCCCCCGACAGACCTCGACTCGAGTCGATTCCTACCGCCAGTCCGATGCGCAGAACTCTAGGATCGGCCGTTCCCGCGGACAACACGTTCGGTGCACCTGAATTCCACATGACTGGCGCACGCCTCGACAGCAATGGATGCGCGAGGCGCCGTAGCTGCCCCGCGAGGTCGAGTGGACCTCGGTGACAGGCGTCCCACCGTCCGAGGCCGGCGCAACGTCGACAGCTCGATGCCGTCCGCGCGGCCGGGGAGGCCCTGGCACCCGAGCACCTCATCCACGAGGCCGGCCCAGGCCGTGGGAGCGCGGCGAGGGCCGCCGCAGCCTGCCGACGTCGATGCGACCGCGGTTCAACGCGTCGTACGAGGCGCGGTGGCCGCGGCGGCCCTCGGCCCGGCCGGCAGTGTCAGGCGCACCGGGGCGGTGTCACCCTCCCCGTCCGAGGCCGGACCAGAACGCACAAGCTCAGTGCTTGCGGTGCGTACGGCGCCTGCGCAGGAGGAAGAGGGCGCTGCCACCGACGGTGATGAGGACGGCGATGACGCCGGCCCCGATGTTGCCGCCGCCGGTGTGGGCGAGCCATCCGCCGTCGGTCTGCGCGGCGGCCGGGGTGGTGTCGGGTGTGGCGGTGGAGTCGATGGCGGTGTGGTCGTCCGGCTGGTCGGAGGCGGGTGGGGCCGGTGGTGTGGCGGAGGGGAGGGGTTGTGCCGGGGTGTTCCCCGGGTCGGTGGGCGTCGGGGTGGTGGGCTTGCCGGTCGGCTGGGTGCTGGGGTCGTCGCCGAACTGGATGCGGATGTCGGCGCCGGAGGTGGTGGCCTGGGTGATGCTGATCGAAAGGTGTGCGGAGGTGTCGGTGAGTGCGGTGCCGGTGGTGGCGAAGGAGCCGGTGGCGGCCTTGTTGTCGTGCTTGGTGTTGCTGATCATGACAGCGCGGTCGTAGTGGCCTGCCGGGATCCGGTAGACGTCCACGCCATTGGCGACGTCGCGGTCCGCGGTGGCGGGGTCGGGCACGCGGAACTCGACGACGATGCGGTCCTTGCCGGTGCCTAGCGGGAGGTCGACCGCGCGCACTCCCGAGGTGCCGGGTGCGTGGAGCGGGGTGAGGTGCACGGTGGTGGTCGTCGAGGGCGTGGTGACCTGCTGAGCGGTGAGCCACTTCTGGGACAGGAGCTCGGGAGCGGTGAGGCCCTTCTTCTCACCGCCTCCGCCCATGGGGGTGCGGTTGCTGTAGCCGTCCGGGGCGCAGGTGGTGAAGCTGCCGGCCTTGCAGAGTTGGCGTTCCTGGTGAGCGAAGCCGAGGTTGTGGCCGGACTCGTGGACGATGGCGGCCTTGTCGGCCACGGCACCCTCGTGGTACCAGCTGTTGGGGCCGGAGACCGAGCCGAGTCCCCACCAGTCGCTGCAGTAGGCGCTGTTGAAGACGACCGAGATGTGGTCGAAGGTCACGTCGGGGATCGCCTTGCGGGCGAGGTCGTTCATCTGTCCGGTGTCGCAGCCGGAGGGGTCGTCCATGTCGATCGTGAACGGTCCGAAGACGCCGTCGCCTTTGGCTGGGACGATGCTCAACCGGTTTCCGGAGTTCGCGGCGTAGTAGGTGGCGAGGGAGTCCTTGGCGCCGAAGAAGTTCTGTGCGGCTTGGTCGTGGGCCTTTTGGGGGTCCGCGAGTGCGCGGTTGCGGAAGTTGACGAGCACCACGGCGCGGTGGTCGACGCTCTGGGAGGCGGGTTCGGCCGCGGCCGGTGCCGCGAGGACGGCCGATCCGACGGTCACCGCGCAGGCAGCGGCCGCGCCGAGCAACACAGGGATCTTCACCGCGGTGGCTCCCGCCGAGCGGGTCGCCGGGACTGCACATGCGGGTCGGGCCGGGAGTAGGCGGAATGCCATGAGTAGGAAGTCCTTGGTCGTTCGGTCCGAGGGCGGTCGCGCAGAGGGCCCTCGGCATGGCGAGGTACCGCGATCCGCCCTTCGGGGGTGAGGCAGGAAGGGTGAGCCCCAGCCGTTGCGATCGGGGCTCACCGATCTCCGCGTCGGTGCGGAGGTGAGACCGAGCTGCGAGTTCCCTCCTGCATCAGGGGAGATCCCGGGAGGGGCGTCGGATAACAGAAAACGGGCAAGGGCAAGGACGGGTTTGGCGGCGGGAAGGATCGCTGCCACCGGCGTCACGACGAGCAGGCACGCGTCAGACGCATGGGCCGGGACTCGGTCGAACGGGTAGGCGGCCCATCTGGTCCAGGCCAAATCCTCCGAGGCGATGCCTCACCGTACAGGCCGCATGCCTGCATCGTGACCTCCTGGTCACCGATACTGCGCCCGCTGGAGCCCCGCCCCGGCCAACGACGGAGGACCTCCTGTGCGCTGTCGCAGTGCCCGCGCCCCGGCCCCCGTCCGCGCGACAGTGCGGGGGGCTTGTTGCCGTTGGGGTCTCGGTCGAGGGCGACCTGCGGGTCGCCCCGGGGGGCAATGGCGGCAGCTGTCATCCATCGATGATCCGGCGAAGCATCCCTTGACTTCGACCCCGACTGCTGCCACGGTTTGCTTGAACTTGCTCTAAGTAGCCCTGAAATGAGCATCTTGACACATGCTCAGTGTCGCCTCGCAGGGCATTCGCAGGGGCGGCGCGCAGATTCGCCGGGCACGCCTGGCCGTCTCTTCGGAGCACTGCCGGGGGGGAGCCGGCCCGCTCCTGCGGGCTGTCCGCTGCTGTGCCTCTCCGGTGTGCTGTTCGGGCGATCCGCCGCTCACCACCATCGGGGCCGCGGTGGACAGTCGTCCGTGCCGACGCGGTACTGGCCACCCAGCTGGTCGATTCTGTTGGGCTCAGTCGACCTGGCGCTCGCTGTCCTGCATTTCTGTGCGGCCGTCATTCTCCGTCGGCCAGATCCTCCACCGGCCCGCCGTCAACCGTCGGTCTCCTCCGTCCTCACCGTCCGACAGGAAATCCATGATGCGTCTTCACCGTCCCGCCACAAGGATCCGGCTCGGCGTAGCCGGCTCCGCTCTGTCTCTGCTGCTCGGGAGCGGCGCGCTCACCCTGGGTGCGGTCGTCACCCAGGTCGCCACCGCACCGGGCGCGGCAGCCCTCGGCAACGGCCTGGCCCTCACTCCACCGATGGGCTGGAACAGCTGGAACAGGTTCGGCTGCAGCATCACCGAGGCCAAGGTCAAGGCGGTCGCCGACGCGATCGTCAGCAAGGGCCTGAAGGACCTCGGCTACACCTACGTGACCGTCGACGACTGCTGGATGGGCAGCGCGCGCGACGTCGACGGCAACCTGGTCGCCGATGCGGTGAAGTTCCCGAGCGGCATGAAGGCGCTCGGAGACTACCTGCACGGCAAGGGCCTGAAGTTCGGGCTCTACGAGTCGCCCACCGAGGGCACCTGCCAGCACCGGCCCGGCAGTTACGGCCACGAGACGGCGGACGCGGCCTCCTTCGCCGCCTGGGGCGTCGACTACCTCAAGTACGACTGGTGCCAGACCTCCACCACCGAGTCCCCGAACATGTGGGCCGACTTCCCCGGCTTCACCGAGAAGCAGCTCGCCCAAGCCCTCTTCCCGCGAATGCGCGACGCACTCGCCGCCACCAAGCGGCCGATCGCCTACAGCCTCTCCAACTGCTGCGCGGCGCTCGACCTCCCCTCCTGGGCGGGCCCGGTCGCCAACCTCTGGCGCACCTCCACCGACATCACCGACAGCTGGAGCAGCGTCCTCTACAACTTCGGAAGGGCCGCCGCGATCCCGGCCGCCGCCAAGCCCGGCCAGTGGAACGACCCGGACATGCTCGAGGTCGGCAACGGCGGTATGACGGACGCCGAGTACCGCAGCCACTTCAGCCTCTGGGCCCAGCTCGCCGCGCCCCTCATCATGGGCAACGACGTGTCGGCGGCCACCACCGCGACCCTCGCCGTCCTCGGCAGAACCGACGTGATCGCGGTCGACCAGGACTCCGCGGGCAAGCAGGGCACCGTCGTCTCCGACTCCGGCGGCCTCCTGGTGATGAGCAAGGTCCTCGCCAACGGCGACCGCTCGGTCACCCTCACCAACAAGAACGCCTCCACGGCCACCATCAGCACCAGCGCCAACGCCGTCGGCATCGGCGGCGCCGCGACCTACACCCTCAAGGACCTGTGGGCCGGCACAAGCACCACCAACACCACCGGCGTGATCAGCGCGCAGGTCCCGTCCCACGGCACCGTGATGTACCGCGTCACCGGCACCGGCACGGCCACCTCCCCGATCGTCTCCGGCGGCGTCTACGAGATCGCCACCGGCACCACCCAGGCCGTCGACGTCCCCAACTCCTCCACCAGCGCCAACACCCAGCTGATCACCTGGGCCTGGCACAACAGCGCCAACCAGAAGTGGACCCTCACCGCCAACGGCGACGGCTCCTACCAGATGAAGAACATCAACTCCGGCCTGTGCGCGGACGTCAGAGGCGGTGCCACCACCGCGGGCACCGCCGTCATCCAGTACGGCTGCCACACGGGCGACAACCAGAAGTGGCTCCCCGTTTCCTCCGGCGGCGGCTACCAACTCATCGGCAAGGGCAGCAACCTCGCCCTGACCACCGCCTCCACCACCAGCGGCGCCGTTCTCACCCAGGAGAGCGCCACCGGCACACCCAACCAGACCTGGACCTTCACCAAGGTCGACTGACAGCGACGATGTGCGCGGTGCTGTCGTCGACGCCTGCTCCACCGACCCTCGCCTGTTCCGTGCCGTGACCAGCCGTCCCGTTGTCGCGATCGGCCGGCTGCTCACCCCAGGTCCGACCACGGCCTGTGGATGACCGCCCCCACCCCATGGCCCCGTGATCTCAACCACCCAGGAGCTCTCATGTTCCCTGCCTCCGTACGCTCGGGCAGCCCCGGCCTGACGATCGCCGGCTCCCCCCGCCGGCCCGTTCGACGAATCTCCAGCCTGGTGTTGAGCGCCGGGGTGCTCGTGGCGGGGTCGCTGACGGTGACGGCCGTCAGCATCCCGACTCCCGCCCGGGCGATGGTGCCGCCCGGCGTGTACGGCGCGACGGCCCCGCCGATGGGCTGGAACTCCTGGTTCTTCTACGGCACCAGCATCTCCGCCAAGAGCATCGCCGATCAGGCGGCCGGCATGGCGACGCCGAACGCGAACCTCCCGATCGACGACTCGGGCGGGCACAAGAGCCTCGCCGACCTCGGCTACCGCGACATCGGCATCGACGACGGCTGGGGACCCGACAACGGTGCCGGACGCGACGCCACCGGCACCCTCACCACGAAGACCGGATTCCTGACCGGCGCCCAGACCAGAGCGGTCACCCTGTCCAACGGCAGCACGGTGCCCGCGCGCGCGTTGAACACCATGAAGGACCTCACCAACTACATCCACGAGCTCGGCCTCAAGGCCGGCATGTACACCGACACGGGCACCCGGGGCTGTGGCGGGATGAGCGGCAGCGGCGACCACGAGGCCAGGGACCTGACCACGTTCGCGGACTGGGGCTTCGACTTCCTGAAGCTGGACCACTGCGGCGGCACGCCGACCAAATACAGCACGGTCATGGCGGACTACAAGGACTGGGGCAGCCTGGCGGCCAACGCCAAGACCTCCGCCGGCCTCGCCCACCCGATCGCCCTGGACATGTGCCAGTGGGGCGCCGGTTCCCCGGACGGCCCGTGGGTGTGGGGCGGGTCCGCCGGCCGCGCCTGGCGCACCGGCCGCGACCTCTCGGGCAACGTCGGCTGGGGCACCCCGTCCAACGGCGGCTCGACCTGGGTCAACTTCAGCCAGGTCACGGGCAACTTCGACCTGAACGACCACCCCAGCAATCACGCCACCGGCCAGTACAACGACCCGGACTACCTGATGGTCGGGCCCGGCTTCGGCAACAACCCGGTCACCGGGCGGCAGCAGACCCACGGGACGGACACCACCACGCAGTGGGGCCTCACCCCGAACGAACAGCAGTCCTACTTCGGGATGTGGGCCGTCCAGGGCGCCCCGCTCGTGCTGGCGAGCGACCTCACCGGCCTGGACACGGCGACCGCGGGCATCGTCGGCAACCAGTCGGTGATCGCCGTCGCCCAGGACAGTGCCAACCACCAGGGACAGAAGGTCCTCGACAACGGCAAGGTCCAGGTCTGGTCCAAGCAGCTCGCCACCGCCGGCACCCGGGCCGTCCTGCTCCTGAACCGCAGCACCAGCTCGCAGACCTACGCCTTCACCACCCAGAACCTGGGCCTCAACGGCACCGCCACGGTGCAGAACCTCTACACCGGCTCGAACCTCGGCACCCTCGCCTCCGTCGGCTCGCAGTCCTTCACCCTCGCCCCCCACCAGTCCGTGCTGCTCAAGCTCACCGGCACCGCCGAACAGTGGCCGGACACGGTCGTCGTCCCGACCGCGACGGGTCTCAGCACGAAGACCTGGAACAGCAGCACCTGGTCGGCGTGGCAGACCGTGTCTCTGAGCGCTGCCGGGTCCACCGGGCCGGGCTCCGTCAAGGGCGAACCCGCCGTTGTCTCCTCCCCCGGCGGCACCGACGTCTTCGTCCGAGGCGCCGACGACGCCCTGTGGACCAACACCTACAAGAACGGCGCCTGGGGCACCTGGACCAGCCTCGGCGGGACGCTCACTGCCAGCCCCGCGGCGGCGAGCCTCGGACGCGACCGCATCGACGTGTTCATCCGCAGCACCGACGGCAAGGTCTACCAGAAGACCTTCCAGCAGACACCGGGCCAGAACGACCTCCCGGCGTACTGGCCCGACGTCAAGTGGACCACCAGCTGGGTGAGCCAGGACGCACCCGATTCGACCACCATCGTCGGCACCCCCGCTGCGGTGGCCTCGCTCAACCGCATCGACCTCTTCGCCCGCGGCACCGACAACGCGCTCTGGCAGAAGAGCTACGTCAGCGGCGAATGGACCGGCTGGACCAGGCGCGGCGGCACCCTCGCCTCCTCGCCGACGGCGGCCAGCGGCGGGCCCGGCCAGATCGAGGTCTTCGCCACCCTCGCCCCCACCGACAAGATCGGCCAGCTCAGCTGGACCGCCGCCGGTGGCTGGTCCTCGACCTGGTACGACCTCGGCCGCGCCGGCATCGGAGCCCCGAGCGCGACCCAGGTGGACTACCGCGTCAACGTCTACATCCGCGCCACCGACAACACCCTCTGGCAGTGGTACCGCATCGGCACCGGCCCCACCGGCGTCTGGCAGCAGCTCGACAACACCCTCGCCCTCACCGCCGGCCCGGCCGCCGCAGGACACCCCTAGACATCATCGTCACACCGCACTGACCACTGAGACGGCCCGTCGCGCTCCCCCGGCCCGCGACGGGCCATCCGCACGAGGACAAACCCGAATCAGGCGGGGGAATCGGGTCTGTCCCTTGAACGGCTCCGGCACGTACTCGTCGGTAACGAAGGGTGACGACTGTCGCTGTCATGGTGTGCGCGATGTCAATGAGCTTGTCGGTGTGGTGTTTTCGGGGTTGTCGGCCCTCGTCGCCCTGCGGCGGGTCTGAGCGCCTCGGGCACTATCCCTCCGCCGGGCGGCGTGGTGGGCACCCGCCGGGGTGACCACGCTGACGGCAGCGTCCAAACGCTCTGGAGATCTCCTCGGGGTCCACCTCGCCGGCCGGTGCGTCGTGTCATCTGTAGTGGGCGAACACCCGCTTCTGTTCCGTCTCCCAGGTCCAGTCCGGTTGGTCCCCGCGCCGGAACGGTTCCGTCTTGGCGAGCACCTCGAACTGTTCGGAGGGCCGCTTGCTCTGCTTGTTCACCACGATGGCGGTCAGCATCACGGGCACGTCTCTGGCCGCCTCGACTCGGCACGCGGCCTCAAGAAGGTTGCTCATCAGCGTGCCCCGGGGCGGGACCGAGTAGCCCGCGTCCCTCAGTTCCTCGCTCAGCCTGCCGTAGGTGTCGGGCCTGCCATCCGTCGCCCAGCCCTTGATGATCTCGACCATGCTGTCCCGGGCCGCGAGCCATGCGGCAGAGCCGTGCTTCAACCGGGGGAATTGAGTGTCAGTCACCCGGATATCGCAGCACAGGAACTGCTGGGACGAAAGGGGGTGGCACCTACGTGGAACCCCGCACCGCCGGCCGGAACGCCAGCGCGCGGCCGGCGGGCGGGCAGGTGGCGGCCCCTGCCGACCCTGGCGGCTCCCGCCGGCTGATGCCCGGCGGTGGTGGCCGCCGCTGTCCGGGGATCGTCGATTCCCGCCGAGGCCGGATGCCCGGAGGTCGGACAGGGGGATGGCGGTGACCACGGCGTCCGTGCCGTGCTCCCGCCCGGTCGGTCGGCGTGCTTCGAACAGCACGGAGCCGTCCTGGGCGAGCAGCGCGGCCTTCATGCCGGTGCCGCCTACATCGAGTGCGATGACGTGCTTCACGGCGGACGTTCTCCGGTGCCTGGTGGACGGTTCCGGTGGGGGCGTACTGGGTTGCTTCGAGGTCTTCCGCTGTCAGCTGGTCGGCTTGGGTGGGGCGGGTGCTTCGAGGGGGTTCTTCTCGATGGCGGTGATGGTCCAGGTGTCGCCGGTCTTGGTGAGGCTGATGGTGCGGTGCTGGGTGTAGGGCTTGTTCAGTTCGAACTTGTTGGTGCTCAGATAGGCGGGGTCGGCCTCGGTGAATTCGATGGTGCTGTCCATCTGCACCTTGGCGGTGGTCATGTCCTCGGGGAATGTGGATCGGTACCAGGCGATGCTGACCTGACGCGTCGTGAGGTGGTTGGCGGTGAACAGGGCGGCGAGTTTGGTGTCGTACTGCTGGGAGCGGAGCTGGTCGGCGAAGCCCTTGTTGTAGAAGGTGAACTCCTGTGTGGTGCTTTCGCCGATGGTCCGGTGGTCGCGGTTGTCGACCGCTCCGGAGTGCAGGACGACTGT
Source organism: Kitasatospora herbaricolor (assembly GCF_030813695.1). Lineage (NCBI taxonomy): Bacteria > Bacillati > Actinomycetota > Actinomycetes > Kitasatosporales > Streptomycetaceae > Kitasatospora > Kitasatospora herbaricolor. The sequence continues at coordinate 8,289,399 of NZ_JAUSVA010000002.1, read as the reverse complement.
CTTGCGGACGGCGGTGACGACGGGGTCGTCGTCCCCCAGCTGGGTGACGGTGTTGCCGTTGCTGTCGATGACGTGCCAGAGGCTCTGCCCGGAGTGGTCGGGTGCTGTCGGAGCGGCCGAGGTTCCGGCGGCCGGGGGCACGGGGGCCGTGTGGGCGGAGGAGCATCCTGCGCTGAGCAGGAGGGCGGCCAGGATCGGCGCAGCGGTTCTCCTGAGCATGGCGGCTTCCCTTCGGTGGGGGTGCGGGCCGCCCGCGGACGGGGCGGCCCGCACCGGGGTCAGGGGGTCAGGGGGCGGGTTCGAAGGTCCACTGGCTGGTCCACCAGGTGCTGGGGGCGGCGCCGTGCTGGAGGTTTCCGGTGAGGTTCTCGGTGTGGGCGTAGGTGCCGGTGGAGCGGTTCTTCAGCCGCTTGTAGCCGGAGACGGTCTCTTCGGTCCACTGGCTGGTGGTGTCGGTGGCGGTGAGGTTGCCGTAGTGGACGATGGCGTCGGCGGTGGTGGTGTTCATGTACTCGCCGGTCCACCGGTTGCGGTAGCGGGCGTAGCCGTCGGTGGTGGTCTCCCTGGACCACTGGGAGCTCCAGGCTGTGGCGGCGATGCTGCTGTACTGGACGTTGCCGGTCTTGTTCTCGATGTTGAGGTACTGGCCGGTCTGGTGGTTCTTGACCCGCTGGTAGCCCTCCGCGTAGCCCGCGTTGTTCTTGAACACCCGGAGGTAGTCGACGTTCCAGGTCTTGGGCCAGACGTTGTTGTGGACGCCGGAGCCGGCGTCGGTGTAGAGGCCGAGGATCATGCCCATCGGCGAGTTGGGGGCGTCGTTGATGGTCTTGTAGAGCTGGTTGTCGTAGTAGAAGTTGAGCTGGGTGGGGGTCCAGTCCATGCCGTAGAGGTGGTACTCGGTGGTGGGGCTGCCGCTGGGCACGGTGGTGTCCGACAGGTACCAGGAGGAGAGGAAGTCGGGGTCGCCCCAGCCGTAGGCCGCGATGCGCCAGTTGGACGGGTTGGAGAAGAACGTCTCGACCATGTCGATCTCGGAGTTGGCGTTGCCGAGGGTGGTGTCGTCGGTTCCGACCAGCCACAGCGCCTGGTGACCGCCGCCTCCGACGTCGGAGTTCTTCGCGCGCATCTCGAAGTAGCCGTACTTGGTGGAGTAGCCGTTGAAGTCCGGCTCGTGGTGGTCGTTGGGCATGGAGCCGTTGAAGCGGTGCCAGTTGTCCTTCTCGTAGGACTGGATGCTGGAGATCTTCACCGCGCCGTCGTACTGGGCGTTCCAGGCGGGGGTGTCGGCGTCGAGGCGCTCGGTGAGGGTGCCGTTGGCGATGGTGTAGCGGGCCTGGGCGTTGGCGGGGGTCGACGTCCAGTGCGGGAGGTAGGACGGCAGCCACTTGCTCGTGTTGAGCGAGGTGCCGTCGAACTCCTCCTGGAAGTCCAGGGTGTAGCCGGACTTGGTGGTGGGGTTGGGCGGGGTTGCGGCGGCGTGGGCGACGGCGGGCAGCAGGAGGGCTGCCGCTGCCGCCATGCAGATGAGGGCGCTGTGGGTGAGGGGCCGGCGGCGCCGGGTGGGGGCCGGCGTGGTGCCGGGGGTTTGGGCCATGACGCGTTCCCTTCGGGGGTGGGGGTGGGGTGGTGCATGGCGGCCGGCTGCGGGCGGGGCGGCGGGGCGCTCTGTCCGGAACCGGGGTTCTGGGGCCGACGCTTGCCGGCCTGGGGGGTGAGGTCCGGGGCCTTCTGCCGGCTGGGGGCGGGGCGGGGCTCGTGGCGGGAGGGGGTGCCGGCCGGGGCCGGTGCGGCGGTTCCGGCCGGCGCCTTGGGTGTCCGGCCCGTGCGGGTCGGGGCCTCGGGGCCGGAGACGGAGGGGGCGGTGCCCTAGTTCGCGAGCGCCTGGACGGTGTCGGTGCGGCGGGCGCGTTCGGCGGCCCAGGCGACGAGGTGGCTCTCCAGGCTGGTGACCGGGTCGGAGAGGATGTGGGCGGGGTCGCCGCTGGTCAGGGCGTCGAGGAAGGCGTCGACCAGGCGTTCGTCGCCGCCTCCGTGCCCGCTTCCGGCGTCGGGGCCGTCCACGCCCAGGAGCAGGGTCTCCTCCCGGCCGGTGACGAAGTCGGTGACGGTGGCGTGGACGCCGTCACCGTCGAGGCTGCCCAGGGTGCCGAAGATGCGGGTCTTGCGGTGGGTGAACGGGGTGAAGGCGGTCATGGTGAAGGAGGCTGTGGCTCCGCCCTCGTATTCGAGGTTGACGACCTGGTGGTCGACGACGTCGTTGTCGCAGGCGTAGACGCAGCGTCCGTACGGTCCCTCGCGCAGTGCCTGCTCGATGCCGTCGGGGGTGCGGGCCTCGGTGACGGCGTTCAGCGGCCAGCGTTCCCGGTCCGCGTCACCGAGGCAGCCGAGGTAGAGGCGCTTCGCGGAGTAGGGGCAGGTGGATTCGACCGGGCAGTCCAGGCAGTTGTCGGCCGCTTCGGCGGGGCGGTTCTCGGGGCGGAAGTGCATGAGGGAGCCGAAGGAGGACACCTTCCGCACCGGCGCACCGATGATGTAGGAGATCCAGTCCAGGTCGTGGGACGACTTGGCGAGCAGCATCGGGCTGGCCTGGTCCTCGCGCCGCCAGTTGCCGCGGACGTAGGAATGGGCCTGGTGCCACCAGCCGACCGGCTCCAGGTGCTCGACGCTGACGATGTCGCCGAGCCGTCCGGAGTCGACGATCTCCTTCACCCCGGTGGTGTAGGGGGTGTAGCGCAGGACGTGGCAGACGGCGAGCATGACGCCGGCCTTGGCCACGGCGTCGGAGATCTGCCGGGCGTCCTCCTCGCTGGTGGCCATCGGCTTCTCCAGCAGGATGTGGTATCCGAGTTCGGCGAAGCGCACGGCCGGCTCGACGTGCTCGACGTCCTGTGTGGTGATCAGAACCGCGTCGGCCTCGGGTGCCTGCTCCGCGAGGGCGCGCCAGTCGTCGAAGACCTCGGCGCCCGGGTGGCGCTCCCGCGCGGCGGTGGCCCGGGCGACGTCGGGCTCGGCGATCGCGACGATCCTGGCACGGCCGGTGGTGGCGGCGTAGGTGGCGTAGGTGGTGCCGCGTCCGCCGGCTCCCACCAGGATCAGGCGCAGTGGTGGAGCGGGGGTGGGGGCCGCGTCGGGTGTGAGGGCATGGCTCATGGCGGTGTGTCCTTTGGGGACGAGGTGAGGAGAGGCGGGCAATGGTGCGGTCGTGGGCGGGCGGTCAGCCCTTGACGGCGCCGGAGAGCATGCCGGCGATGAAGTGCCGCTGGAAGAAGAGGTAGACGGCGACGACCGGGGCGATGACGATCAGCGTGGCTGCGGACAGCAGGGGGACGTCGATGTTGTGGGCGCCGACGAAGAAGCCGAGCCCGGCGGGGGCGGTGCGCCCGCGGGGGTCCTGGATGAGGATGAGGGCGAGCAGGAACTGGTTCCAGGCCCACAGGAAGTAGAGCAGGCCGAGGGTGATCAGTGCGGGCTTGGCGCAGGGCAGCAGGACCTTCCACAGCACCGTCCAGCTGCCGGCGCCGTCGACGGCGGCCGCCTCGGTCATCTCCTTGGGCAGGGCGAGGAACTGCTCACGCATCCAGAACGCTCCGAACGGCATGAACAGGCCGACCAGGGCGAGGATCAGGGCGAGCGGGGTGTCGGTGAGGCCGAATGCGCGCAGGTCGTAGTACAGGGGGACGACGGCGGCTTCGTAGGGCAGGGCCAGGCCCAGCAGCAGGAAGCCGAAGAGCACCTTGCGGCCGCGGAACTCCATGGTGGCGAAGGCGTACCCGGCGAGTGAGGCGCAGACCAGCGCGATGGGGACGACGCCGAGGGCGACGACGGCACTGTTGCGCAGCAGCTGGCCGAAGCCGGCGTCGGACCAGGCCCGGCCGAAGCTGTCCAGGGTGGGGTGTTCGGGCCAGTGGAGTCCGTCGACGACGGTGCCGGGCGGGTTGAGGGCGGCGAGGACGATGCCGGCGAACGGGACGATGACGGCCAGGGTGAAGGCGGCCATCACGGCGCGGCCGGCGAGGCCTTCGAAGCGGCGGTTCATGTCTTCTCCCGGGTGATGCGGCTGATCGCGAGGACGATCAGGGCGATCAGTGCGCTGAGTACCACGGCCAGGGCGCAGGCGGCCCCGACCTCGCCGTTGGTGAAGGCGAGCCGGTAGATGAGCACACCGGGAACGGTGGTGGAGTCGCCCGGTCCGCCGCCGGTGGTGACGTAGACGACGTCGAAGCTGGCGAGCGCGGAGATGACGGTGATGGTCAGGGCGACGCCGATCTCGGCGCGCAGCCCCGGCAGGGTGACGGCGAAGAACTCCTGGACGGGGCCTGCGCCGTCGAGGCGGGCGGCCTCGTACAGGCTGCTGTCGATCTTCTGGATTCCGGCCTGGAAGACGATCAGGCACAGGCCGAGCATCACCCAGGTGCCGACCAGGCCGACGGCGACGTAGGCCCAGGTGAAGTCGCCGAGCCAGGCGCGGGTGATCGAGCCGAGGCCGACGGCGCGCAGTACCTGGTTGACGATGCCGTCGGTGGAGTACATCCACTTCCAGGTGACGCCGACGGCGACCAGCGGGATGATCTGCGGCAGGAACAGGACGGTGCGGCTGACGGGGTAGCGGCGCCCGCCCCGGCCGCCGATGACGGCGGCGAGGAGCAGGCCCAGCGCGATCGGCAGCAGCGAGTAGAAGCCGATGAAGCCGAGCGCGTGCACGATCGAGGAGCGCAGGGCCGGGTCGGTCAGTACCTCGCGGTAGTTGGCGAGGCCGGCCCAGGTGCCGACTGTGACGCCGTCCCACTCGAAGAAGGAGAGCCACATGGTGTGCAGCCATGGCAGCACGACGAAGGCGGTGTACAGGGCGAGCGCCGGCGCGAGGTACAGGTAGGCGATGCGGCGGGATCGGGGCCGGCCCGGGCCTGCGCGCAAGGTGCGCGCCGACCGGCCGCTCTGGGCCTGCGTCCGGTGACCGCGCGGTGCGTCCCCTGTCGGGTCGGCCGCGCGCCGGGTGGTGGCGTCGCGCCGGTGGGAGGGGGTGGTGGTGCTCACTGGTGCCCCTTGAGCCAGTCGGCCTGGAGTGCGGCGAGGTAGGCGTCCGGGGTGGTCTTGCCGCCGATGAGCTGCTGGCCCTGGGAGGTGAGGGTGTCGTTCATGGTGGCGTCGGTGTTGGCGAAGAAGTTCACCAGGCCGTTGTCCGTGTTGACCTTGCCCCAGGCGGCCGTGACCTCGTTCATCACGTTGCCCTCGGGGGCCTTGACCTGGTCGGCGTGGGCGACGGGCAGGAAGCCGGTGGAGAACTGGATCTGCGCGGCCTCGGGGGTGTTCATGAAGTCGAGGAAGGCCGCCGCCAGGTCGGGGTTCTTGGACTTGGCGGGGATGGCGTAGGCGACGGAGGTGCCGATGCCGGTGGCCTTGGAGGCGGCGTCGGCGCCGGGGAAGGGCAGGAAACCCACCTTTCCGGGTGCGGCCTTGTCGATGACCTGTGCGTCCCAGCTGCCGTCGAACAGGAACAGCCCGGAGCCCTTGGTGAAGGCGGCGACCGAGCCCGGCAGGTCGGTGCCGTTGGCGCCCTCGGGCAGGTAGCCCTTCTTCGCCCAGTCGGAGAGGGTGGTCGCCGCGTCCGCGCCGCCGCGGGTGTCGACGGTCGAGCCCTGCTTGCCGTTGACCCAGTCGCTGGTCTTCGCCGCGCCGTCGACGGAGTCGACGATCGACTGGACGACGAAGGAGGAGTGGCCCTGCAGGTTGCCGAGCTGCACCGGGAGCTCGCCCGCGGCCTTCGCCTTGGCGAGTGCCGCCTCGAACTCCGCCCGGGTCTTCGGCACGCCGATGCCGAGCTTGGCGGCGATCTCCTTGTTGTAGTAGACGCCGACCACCGAGAACCCGGCCGGCGCGGCCCACAGGTGGCCGGCGCCCAGCTGCTTGCCGTCGTCCGAGGCGCGCCACTGGTCGAGCTGACTGCTGGGGTACTTGGTGTCCCAGCCGTAGGCCTGGGTGTAGGGGTCCAGGTCGCGGATGAGGTTGCCCTTGACGGTGGTGCCGAGCTTGTTCAGCAGCGCCAGGTCCGGGGCGTCGTCCGAGGAGAGCTTGAGGTTGAGGCTCTTGTCGTAGTCGTCGGGGCCGGTGTACTGGAAGTCCACCGTGATGTTCGGGTGCTTGGCGTGGAAGGCCTCGGCCAGGGCCTTGGTCGTGCCCGCGTTCTCGGAGCTCACGACGGTCAGCGTGGCATTGCCGGTGGGAAGCGCGGTGGAGACCGGGCCGGAGGGAGCCGCGCTCTTTGTTCCGCCGCCGGGCGTCAGGCCGTTGCAGGCGGTCAGGCCGGTGGCGGCAACCAGCAGGGCGCACATCGCCGCGGTGCGGCGGGGGAATCTTGCGGACATCGGGGGCTCCTCGAAGCAGGGCCGGCCTGCGGGGGTGTGGTCAAAGTTAACGCCCGACCAAGTTACGTCGAGCTGTTGCGAAACTGGGGCGATGCTAGAAGTGGCCTGCATCTTTGGTCAAGACTGTTATGCAATACCATTACGTAACTGCTTGTCGTAAGATGAGGGCGCGGTCGCAGGGGGCGACCCGGACAAGAAGCGAGGACTCGTGAACGGCACTGGCCTCACCGGCGGTGATCCCGCCCTGCTGCGGCGGTTGAACGTCGAAGCCGTCCTGCGCGTGCTGCGCAACGCCGAGCCGATGACGCTCACCCAGATCGGGCGGGCGGCTTCGCTGTCCCGGCAGACCGTGGACGTCGTGATCGCCGAGCTCGACGAGGCGGGCTGGATCGAGGAGGTCGCCCCCGAGCGGAGCATCGGCCGTCCGGCGCGCCGCTACCGCTTCCGCGCCGAGGCCGGCCACGTACTGGGCATCGACGTCGGCGTCGCGAGCGCCCGCATGGTCCTGGCCGACCTCGACGGCACCGTGCTCGCATCCCGCAGGACAGAGATCGCCCCGGGCCTCGGTGGCCCGGGGCGCACGCAGCGCATGCACGACTGCGCCGCCGCCTTCCTCGCCGAGCACCCCGGCGCCCGGCTGCGCGGGCTGTGCCTCGGTGTGCCCGCCATCGTCGACGCGCACGGCCGCATCCGCCTGTCCACCCCGCTCCCCGAGTGGAGCGGCACCGACCTCGCCACCATCGCGGGCACCTGGTTCGGCTGCCCCGCCCACGTCGAGAACGACGCCAACCTGGCCGCCCTCGCCGAGCACTGGCGCGGCGCCGCCCGCAACGCCGACGACTTCATCCAGCTCATCGCCGGCAAACGCTCCGGTGCGGGCATGATGCTCGGCGGACGCCTGCACCGCGGCCGGGGCGGCGCGGCCGGAGAGATCGGCGCCCTCGCCGTCCTCGGCTGGGAGGGCGACGCCATGAACGACGTGCGCGCCGCGCCCGACCCCGCGCAGATCTTCGCCGACGCGGCCGCCGGTGACACCACCGCCGCTGCCCGTGTCGACCGTTTCGCCCGCGTCCTCGCCCAGGGCATCGCCGCCATGGTCCTGACCGTCAACCCCGACCTCGTCGTCATCGGCGGCGGCCTCTCCCAGGCCGGCGAGGCACTCGCCGGGCCGGTGCGCAGCCACCTCGACAAGCTCTGCCTCGACCCGCCGCAGGTGGCCGCCTCCACGCTCGGCACCGAAGCGGTCGCCCTCGGCGCCGCACGGCTGGCCCTGGAACACCTCAATGTCGAACTGTTCGGCATGCAGATCTCTCCCGGGGCCGGCTCCTCGCGTCAGTCCGGGACCCCGGTCACAGGCCGCCCGCTCAATGCCGGGGCATTCGAGCCGCCCATGCCGCACCTCCCGCGCTGACCCGCAGCATCCGCCGATGCGGCCCGCCCCGGCGGTGTCGGCCCTCGCTGCCACCGGCGCCTCGCGCCGCAGCGGGAGCCGCAGACGGCAGATCGGCGACCGGCGATCCATGACCGCTCACCACCACGGCACGGACGCACCGGCAACAGCGCCCCGCTTCCTGGGGCAGGCCGGCCCGGCCGCCCGGTCCCAGGAGGCAGGGCGAGGGCTCGGCAGCTCCACGACCCGGCAGCCCAGCTCCTCCAGCCGGCCGACGACGGCCCGCGCCTGTGATGCCTGCCCTCCGCAGGATTCGGCGTGACACCGCCACGGCACACGGCAATCCGGTCAGGGCGGTGCCATGACTTGGCATGTCCGCCTGGCTTCAAGGACTCGAACCGTAGCCAGGCCGCTCCGGTGCCTGCCGCAGGCTCAGTGGTCGACCTCGGAAGTCCCTCGGGGGTTGACGTGCGGCCAGGGCATGCGTGAACCGTGGATCACGGATCCGGAGGCGCCGCGAAGCCGCCGTTGGGCGAGATCCTGTCCTCGAACTCGTTGCCGGTCGGGTAGCGGGCGCGGAAGTGTCAGGTGTTGGCCGGGTCGACGTGGTCGATGGGCTCGTCCAGCAGTTCGCTCGCCGACCGGTGGATCTTCGCCAGCGCACTCAAGAGGGCCTCACGCTCGGTTTCGGTGAGGTCCGCGGTGACCTTCGCCTCCATGAATCGCCGCTCTGCCTCGATCGGGTCCTGCAGCGCCCGTCGGCCCGGGCCGCTTCGCGCCGATCGACCCCGCCGACATCGCCGCCGTCGCAGCCCTCGTCCTCACCGAAAACGGCCACCAAGGCGAGGAATGCGTCCTCACCGGCAACGAGGCGCTCACCGTCACCGAGCAGGTCCAGATCATCGCCGAGGCGGCCGGCCGCGACATCGAGGTCCGTGAGGCGGCCACACCGGCTCAAGCCGTCCAGTCCCGCTTCCCCGACGGAGCACCCCAGGCGCTTGCCGACGCCATCACGGAGGGGTACAGGCTCATGCGCGCCGACACCGTCGGTTCCGGACCGACACGGTGGAGCGGCTGCTCGGACGCAGGCCACGAACGTTCGCAGACTGGTGCGCGCGCAACGCCGACGTCTTCCGGAGGCCGACCACCGTCCGAACGGGCCGGTAATTGCCCCTACTTCCCCTTCGCCTGCATGTATCACCCGCCCGACCGGGTGACTCCCTCGGGCTCCCCGACCCTCCTCCTCCGCCGATCGGCCTGCCCGCCATGCCCGCCTGCGCCGCCCGCCCGACAACCCCGACCGCCACCGAACGCGCACGGCTGCAGAAGGCCGCCTACGGTCACAAGACCGAGCACGGACGACGGGTACGCGCGCCCAGGTCGTACTGCAAGCGGCGCGGTCAGTCCAACACGCGCATCACCCGGGAGACGGGGCTGCATCTGGCACGGTACGGAAGGTGGCGGGGCCGGTTCGCCGACCTGGGCCTTGCGGGCCTGGCCGACGCAAGCGTCCGGGCCGTCCGCGGCACTTCACCGCGCTGCAGGCTACCCAGGCCGCACTCCACCTCGCCGCCATCCTCATCTGGGCACGCCGATGACCACGGAACAAGAACCTAGACCCGTTCCAGCGGGCGGTGAGGGGGTGGCGGGAGCTCGACCTGGATGGAATCGCCGGGGCGGACGGTCCCTCCACGGCGGACCACAGCCATGACGCCGCACTTGAACGTGAACTCGCCGGACAAGGGTTCCATGGCGAAGACCTCACCGAGCAGCCCCTTGCGGAAGTCGTTGATCTTGGCACACGGGTTACGCAGTCCGGTCACCTCAAGCACCGCCCGCTCCCCCAGATGGAGCAGGGCACCGGTGGGCAGGCCCAACAGGTCCATCCCACGCGTGGTGATGTTCTCGCCGAGCTGGCCCGCAGAGACCCTGAAGCCCTTGAGCGCGAGTTCGTCGAAGAGTTCCTCGTGCATCAGGTGGACCTGGCGCAGGTTGGGCAGGTTCGGCTCGTAGGTCATGCGGAACTGGTGGCGGATCGTCTCACCTGCGTGAACGTCTCCTTCCACTCCGAGCCCAGTGAGCAGCCTGACGGAATCGCGATTGGGCTTGCTGAACGAGTACCCCTCGTTACGGCTCACTGCGGTCACCTGACCAGGCATCACGCCCTCCACCTGTCGTCATTCTGCGGCCGGTCGATCATAGAGGCGGTGCAAGCAGCCTTGCGAGGGAAGCGTGCAGTGAACGGACCTCATCAGGCGGATGGGTCATGTCCGGGGTCCGGGCACTCCCACAGGCCGCCGGTGGCGCCGGCGGGTCCGAAGTCGCTGAGCTTGGTCCAGGTCCTCAGGTTCGGGGAGGAGTAGAAGCTCACCTTGTGGTCGGCGGACAGGGCGACCGTCATGAGCCAGCTGTTGGTCCGGGCGTTCCAGAAGACTTTGGGGTCGCGGAAGTTCTGGGAGCCGATGTTGAGGACGGGGTTGCTGGCGTACTTGGTCCAGGTGGTGCCGCCGTCGGTGGAGTAGGCGAGCGACTGGGCCTGCACGCCGTCGGACTTGCGGTAGCTGGTGCAGATCGCGACCAGCGGGGGGGTTGGTGCCGGTGCCGAAGCCGGTGGTGTTGTCCTTGTCGAGGACGACTCCGCCGGAGAAGACCATCTCGTTGGTGTCCTGGGGAGGGCGATCGGCTGCTCGACCACAGGGCCTCCTGGCCGGCACGTTGGATTCGACACCCTTCGAGCTGCCAAGAGGCCCTGCTCTCATGCACGGCGGCCGCCGCAGTCACCCGATCGACTGACTTCCCGACGAGATCGGGACGACGGCAGTCGCGTCGCTTCTCGTGATCGCTGGGACGGACAATCTCGCACGGCCGTCCAGGTGGACGGACGGCTTGGTGACGCCCCGCCCTCACGGGTTTGAGCCCGGTGCCGCGGATGACGAACCCGGCGCAGAGTCGTGTCCTACCGGTTCGAGGCGCGGCCAACCGCCCCCGCTACGTCCTACTTCTCCTCCGGCTCCCAGGCGCGGAGCAGGTCGAGCAGCCCTGGGTCTCCGTCAACGTGCAAGGAGTCGGCCTGGATCCGGTCGTACAGGTAGAGGACCAGCTCACTGGCCGTACCGTGGACGGAGGCGCCGGCTGCGTCCGAGTCTTCGCCGGTCGCGGCGGTGGGCGCGGGAATGCTGGTGATGCGTGCGCCGTCGCCGTCGACGGTGAGGCGCCAGGAGCGGCCCTCGGCGGCGTGGAAGTCGAAGGCCGTGGGCTTGTGCGGCCAGGCACTCGGCGTTGCGCAGACGGTGAACAGGAACTCCTCCACACCGTCGAGTGCCAGCTCGACCGGCAGCGGCTGCGGGGAGCCCCCGGCGAGCTGGGCGTCGTAGGTGTGCACCGCGGTCTCCTGGACCCGGTGCCGGGCGGTGCCGCCGGCGGTCTGCGGTGACTGCGACGCGGGCCACCACGTCCAGCAACCGCTCTCCGGTCCCGCCTCGCGCAGGGCGCCCAGCAGAAGCTGCGTCGACGCGTCCAGCCAGGCCAGCAGGGCCTCACGCTCCTGCGGCACTTCCAGCGCGGCACGCGCGGCGACGGCCTCGGCCGGGGGAGCGTCGGCAGGCCCCGCGCCGACGATGGCGGCCCAGAAACGGTCCCCCCCACCCAGGTGCTTCACCAGATCGAACAGCGTCCACCCGGGGCAGGACGGCACCTGCGCGTCGAGACCGGGCGCGGCGGCGACCACGGCGCGGAAGGCCGTCGACCGTTCATCGATCAGTCGCAACAGGTCAGGGAACTCAAGATTCTTTTCCACGCCGGATGTCTATCACCGTGCTCCCGTGATCGGACAGCGATTTTCACAGTCCCGCCGGTTGGCCATTGCAGACGTCCTCGCCTCCCACCGCCGGGGCGACAAGCTGCGCACTGCTGCGAGGACGCTGGTGGTGGCGGTACGCCAAGCGTCCAGCCTATGGGTGCTCCGGCCTATGGGCGCTCCGGCCTCGCCGTGCGGCCGGGCACTCGGCGACGTCACGTCCACCCGGTGCGCGCGGTCGTGCTGCCGCTCGATGCGATGGACGCAGAGGTCACAAGCGGCCCGAAGCGCCGGACTCGAAGGTGTCGCGGTCAGTACTCGTTCTTGACGACGAAGTACGAACCGCGGATGGTGCCGGCGAGCTTCGACTTCTGGCGTGCGAACTTGAACCGGGAGGCGAGCTCCTCCGGGACGTCCATCCCCTCGGACAGCTTGAACCCGACGGCCCGCTTCTTGGCGTCGTCGACGGTGTACATCACGTTGACCGACAGGCCGCTCTCGTAGAAGACGTAGGCCATCCGGATGTCCTCGACCTGGAAGGCCGTGGCTTCCAGCGGCCGGGAGGAGATGACGATGTCCCGTTCCTCCTTGAGGATCCGGTGCACCCAGTCGACGGCCGCCTTCGCCTCGCCCGCCGGCTCCACCGTGAAGACGTGGTCGTACTTGTTCTTGAAGTAGCGGGCCTCGTTCGCCCGCAGACCGGCGAGCGCGTCCGCGACCGGCGACGACTCCAGACCGACGGTCGAGACGGTGACGAAATCCACGGTGTAGGTCATGACAGGCTCCTTCTCATGAGCGTCGGTGGGCGACAGCGCTTCGGCCGGGCGCCGAGCCCGCACGGACGGCCCCGGCGGGCACCCGCCCGGACCGCCGGGGACCAGGCCCCGTCCCGTGTGCCACGCTCACCGGTGCTCGGGGTTCTCGAAGTCGAAGCGGCACCCCGCGTCCCACTCCGAGCGCTGGTTGCCGTGCGCCGGGATACCGCCGGCGTCCTTCAGCATCCGCGCCATGTGCAACAGGTTCCACGTCATGAAAGTCGTGTTCCGGTTGGTGAAGTCGTTCTCCGGACCGCCCGACCCTTCGTCCAGGTACGACGGCCCCGGCCCCGCCTCCCCCACCCACCCCGCGTCCGCCTGCGGCGGGATCACGTACCCCAGGTGCTGCAGGCTGTACAGCACGTTCATCGCACAGTGCTTCGCACCGTCCTCGTTGCCCGTGATCAGACAACCACCCGTCCGGCCGTAGTACGCGTACTGGCCCTCGGAGTTGAGGATCGACGAGCACGCGTACAGCCGCTCGATCACCTGCTTCATCACCGAGGAGTTGTCACCCAACCAGACCGGGCCGGCCAGGACGAGGATGTCCGCGGCCATCACCTGCGAGTAGATCACCGGCCACTCGTCGGTCTCCCAGCCGTGCTCGGTCATGTCCGGCCAGACGCCGGTGGCGATGTCGAGGTCGACGGCCCGGAGCACGTTGGTCGTCACGCCCTGGCGCTCCATGATGCCGAGGCTGACGTCGATGAGCCCCTGCGTGTGGCTGCGCTCCGGCGAGCGCTTGAGCGTGCAGTTGATGACGAGGGCGCTCAGGTCGGCGTAGGACGTCGGGGTGGTGGCTGCCATGGACGTGTCTCCTCGGGGGGATGCCCGGAGCGGCCGGCGACCTGCCGTCCGCCCACGCCGGACCTCGGTCGGGCTCCGCCGTCCAGTCCACCAGTCCGGGCCGGACGGGGCGCGCCGGACTGGGCCACCTGCCTGGTGCCGGGCTCCCGACCGGCGAGGCGGCTGGGCCAGGAGGGTGGGCCGTCCTCCGCCCGGCGGCACGGGCGCTTGGCGCCGGGGACGGCACCGGAGAATCGCGGGCGGCGGACGAAGGGAGCGGACGGTGGCCGGGAACCGGGACAGGGCTGTACGGGACGGGGCGTTACGGGCCGGGGCCTTCGTGTCGGTGGCCGTGGCGCTGTTCTGCATCCAGCTCGACTTCTTCGCCCTGAACCTGGCCGTCCCCGGCATGGCGGCCGAGCTGGATGTCACCGTCTCGGCCGCTCGGTGGACGCTGTCCGCTACATGCTCGCGGTCGGGTGCTTCTTCATCGTGGGCGGGCGGCTGGGCGACGTGTTCGGCCGGCGGCCGGTGCTGCCGACCGGGACCGCGCTGTTCGCGGCCTGGACCGCCGCCCGCACGCTCGTCCTGCTCGCGGTCGCCGCGGTGAGCGGGGTGCTCTTCGTGCTGCGCGAGCGGACGGCCCGGCACCCCCTGGTCGACCTGCGGCTGTTCCGCGACGTCTCCTTCGACCTGATCACCACCATGGGGTCGGTCTTCAACATGGGGTACGCGGTCACGGTGTTCATCGCGACGCTCTACCTCCAGGGTGTCCGGGGCCTGTCCGCGCCGGCCGCGGGGACGGTCTTCCTCGCCCCGGCCGTCGTGGTGGCGCTGGCCGGTCCGACGGGACCGGTGGGCACCCCGGTTGCCGCGGCGAACGGCGGACGGGGTGTGTGATCGCCCCGCAACGGGGTACGGAGCGTCACACAGCGTGTGACGAGACGAGGAGAAGCCGGTGAAGACGGATCAGGACGGCGGAACGCTCGCACAGGCACTGAAGGACCGGGCCGGGGCTTTCGTCAACAGCCATGTCGACCTCTGGGTCGGGGTGGAGCCCGACGCGACTCTGGTACTGGCCGGGAACGACGCCCAGGCCCTGTTCCAGGCCGCCGCCGACTGGCTGGCGGACGACCCGCAGGACGTGGACGTGGTGGACGTCAGCTGGGAGCGCCAGGCGGCCGAGCCGACCCAGGCGCTGCGGATCCGGCTGGCACCGCGCGGCGCCGCCGGAGCCACCATCCCGGCGCCCGCCGGCGGCTGAGCGGGGCGAATGCCCAGGGCCGGAGGTGCCAGGGCCGGAGGTACCAGGGCCGGAGGGCGGCCGGAACGGGCCGGCCTCCGCCCCTGGGCATTCGGGTGATCCTGCGGGACCGTCGAGACGGACCCGATCATCCGACGGACGGTCAGGGACGCCCGGCGTACCGGGCGATCGCGGCCAGCACGGCCCGGCGCAGCGCGGGGCTTCCGGTGTGGCCGGAGTCCTCGACGATCACGAGTTCGGCGTCCGGCCAGGCCGCGGCCAGTTGCCAGGCCGTCCGCAGCGGGGAGCCCAGGTCGAGGCGGCCGTGGATCAGGGTGCCCGGGATGCCGGACAGCCGGTGGGCGTCGCGGAGCAGCGCGCCGTCCTCCAGCCAGGCGTCGTGGGCGAAGTAGTGGGCGGTGATCCGGACGAAGGCCTGGAGTGCCTCGCTGGGGCGGTCGCTGTACTGGCCGGGTTTGCCGAGCACCTCGTGGGCGATGACGGCGTCCTCCCAGGCGGCCCAGTCGCGGGCCGCCGCCGTCCGGGTGGCGGCGTCCGGGTCGTTCAGCCGGCGGTTGTAGGCGGCCACCAGGTCGCCGTGGCGCTCCGGTTCGGGCAGGGCGTCCCGGAAGGCCTCCCAGGGGCCGGGCAGGAATCGGCCGACGCCGCGGTAGAGCCATTCGGTCTCCTCCGGACGGGTCATGGTGACGCCGTTGACGACGATCTCGGAGACCCGCTCGGGGTGGCGCTCGGCGTAGGCGAGGATCAGGGTGGAGCCCCAGGAGCCGCCGTACAGCAGCCAGCGGTCGATGCCGAGGTGTTCGCGCAGGCGTTCCATGTCGGCGATCAGGTGCTCGGTGGTGTTGTGCTCCAGGCTGGTTGCCGGGTCGGCGGCGTGCGGGAGGCTTCGGCCGCAGCCGCGCTGGTCGAAGAGGACCACCCGGTAGCGGGCCGGGTCGAAGAGCTGCCGGTTGCCGGGTTTGCAGCCGGAGCCGGGGCCGCCGTGCACCACCAGGGCGGGCTTGCCTTGCGGGTTGCCGCAGGCCTCCCAGTAGACCTGCTGGCCGTCGCCGGCCTCCAGGAGTCCGTGCGCGTAGGGCTCGATCGGGGGGAAGGGCTCGGTGGGCGGCGCGTGCCCGGGGGTGGGCTGGTGTGGGTCCACGGCGGCGGTCCTCCGGATGGGTGGGGGCGACCTCGCGAGGCTACCGCCGGGGGAGCCGAAGGTGCGCGGGGTTTCCCGGGCGCCAGGGCGGCGGGGAGGCGGCAGACGGACGGTCAGACGCCTTCGCCCGTACCGGAATCTCCGGGGCGTCCGGAACCGGGCCCGCCGGTACCGGCCTCACCAGAGCCGGTCTCACCAGAGCCGGATCCGTCGTTCCCGGACCCGCCGTTCCCGGACCCGCCGACGGAGAGGCGGTCGGTCGCCGGGCCCCCGGTGCCGCGCAGCACGGAGATGATGCCGAGCACGGCGGCGCTGATCGGGACGGCCAGCAGGGCTCCGATCACGCCCGCGACTCCCCCGCCGGCGATGACCACCACCATGATGGTGGCCGGGTGGAGCTGGACGGTCCGGCTCTGGATCAGCGGTTGGAGGATGTAGCCTTCGAGCGCCTGTACGGCCAGGACCACGCCGAGCGCCCAGAGCGCCGTGGCCAGCCCGCCGTCCGCCAGGGCGACCAGTACGGCGACGGTGCCCGAGAGGAAGGCTCCGACGTACGGGATGTAGGCGCCCATGAAGACCAGGGCGCCGAGGCCCGGAGCGCCCGGCACCCCCAGGATCACCAGGCCGACGGTGATGAAGAAGGCGTCGATCAGGGCGATCACGGTGGTGCCGCGCATGAAGCCCGCCGTCGCGGCGAAGGCCTCCTGCCCGCAGGCGATGACGGTGTCGGCCCGGTGCGCGGGCAGGAAGGACCGGATGCTGTCGCCGGCGCGGTGACCGTCCCGGAGGAAGAAGAAGACCAGGGCCAGCGAGAGGATCGCCCCGGTCAGCAGCTGGACGGCGACACCGAGTCCGGAGAGCAGGCCGCCGGCCAGCGAGCTCACCAGCGAGCTGCCCTCGCCCGGGGCGCTCTGCAGGGCCTGTTCGATCTTCTGGCCGGTCGGGCCCAGCCAGTCCGCCAGCCGGCTGCCGGCGTCCTGCAGCGCCGAGCCGATCTGCCCGGCGCTGTGGGAGAGCGAGTTCACCAGCAGGGCCAGCGCGCCGCCGACCGCCAGGACGAGTACCACGCAGGTGAGGGCGGCGGCCCCGCTGCGGCCGAGCCCCCGTCGGGTCAGCCAGGGCATCACGGGGTAGAGCAGTGCGGTGCCGAGCAGCGCCAGGATCAGCGGGACGGTCGCGGCGCGCAGTTCGACGACGGCGAAGACGAACAGGACGGCGACGGTGATGAAGAGGATGACCGCCGCCGACCAGGCCGCGGCGGCGCGGACCGGCCGGGGCAGCAGGGCGTACGGAGGGCTGCCGTCATCGGGCCCGTTCGGATTGTCCGGGCCGTCCGGCCTGTCCGGCCGGGCGCGGTCAGGGACGGCGCCGGGCGCGTCGGCGCTCGCTCCGTCGCGGCGGGCGGCGGCCCCGGCACGGGCCCGGTCCGGGGGTTCCCCGGGCGGCGTGCCGTGGTCCGGTGTGCCCTCTGCCGCCATCCCGCCTCCGCCCCCGTCCGGTGTGCCCTGGGTGACCCGATGGGGACATACCAGCACACAATCTGACGGAAAGCCCGGTCCGTGGCCCTCCGGCGTGGCCGCACTCGCTCGGCGGGCCGTCAGCCGCGGGCGGGCGCGGCTACCGCAGGTCCGGCGGTTCGATCCGCAGCACTCCGGTGCCGCCCGCGAACTCCAGCAGCCGCCCGGCCTCGTCCTCGACGGCCGCCGCGTCCCGCCGGCCCAGCGCGGTGAACGGCCGGACCCGGACCGCCCAGGCGCCCTGGCCGACCGGGGCCTCACCCCGGCCGCCGCCCTGGCCCTCACCCCGGCTCCCGCCGTGGCCCTCGGCCCGGTCGGAGCGGCGGGAGCGCTCGGGGCGGACCTCGGTCAGCTCCCAACTGCCCGCCACCAGGCCGTCCACCAGCAGGCTCCCGGCGATCAGGCCGTTCACGGTCATCACCCGGGAGCGGACCTCCTCGGGCAGGATCCGGCTGCGGTCGGCGTGCGAGAGCAGCAGGTTGTCGAAGGGGGCGACCAGCCGGACGGGCGCCGGGGTGGCGGCGTCCGGGCGCGGGGCGTCCGGCAGGTCGTACAGGATCCGGCCCTGCTCGTCCCGGAAGGTCGTCAGCTGGGGCGCGAGGGCGGCCAGGACCTTGCCGAGCCGGGTCAGGCCGCACCACTTCTGCACGTCGGTGGCGGTGGCCGGGCCGAAGGCGGCGAGGTAGCGCAGGACCATCGCGTCCAGCGAAGGGTGCTCGTCCGGACGGCGGCCCAGCCAGTGCTCGGCCGTGGTGTGCGCGGCCGGGCCGCTGCGGCCCCAGATGCCGCGCGGCGGGACCTGCACCAGCGGCAGCCGGCAGCGGACGGCCTGGGCCAGCGCGGCCGGGTCGTGGTCGGGCAGGCCCTCCCCGAGCAGCGCGCCGAGCTGCTGGAAGGTCCGCGGCTCCTGCTCGACCAGGGCCCGGCCCGTCTCGGCGAGCTTGTCGACGTCGACGCCGGCCAGCCGCTTTCCGTAGGTGTTGCGCAGCGCCTGGTCGAGGACGGGCTGCAGCAGCGGGCGCAGCGTCAGGCAGTCGTCGGCGGTGACGAGGTGGATGGTGCCGCGCTGGAGGGCGATCCGGACCACCGCGCGGCTTTCCATCAGCTCGGTCAGCTGCTCGGGGGTGAAGCCGTCGAGGCGGGACCAGAGCCCGAGGTAGGGCGGCTGCGAGACGGCCTGGGCCTGCAGTCCGAGCAGGTGCCCGATCATCCGGGCGGGCGTGGTGGCAGCGCGCTCCAGGAGATGCTGGCGGGCCAGCAGGGCGCGGTTCAGCTCCCGGGTGCTGAGGGTGGCGGCCGGGGTGCGGGCGGTCACCGGGTGCCGTCCAGGACGGACCTGAGCACCGTGATCCGGTTGCTGGTGATCGAGTCGACGCCGGCCTTCCGCAGCCTGCGCATGGTGCGGCGCAGGTCGGCGGTCCAGGTGCTGACGGCCAGTCCGGCCTCGTGGGCACCCGCGACGAACGCCGGGTCGACCAGGCCGAACGGCGGGTTGATCCAGTGCGGTCGCAGGTCGGCCAGCAGGGCGGCGGCGGGCAGTCGGGGCTGGGTCCAGGTCAGGGCGATCTCGGCGCCCGGGTCCAGCTGCCGGACGGCGAGCATGGCGGTGACCGGCCCGCACCAGGCCACCCGGTCCGCCAGGCCGAGGCCGCCGACGGCGGCATGGGCGGCGGCGGCCGGGGCGGCGGCGTCCAGGTCGATCAGCAGCCGGGCCGCCGGGGTGTCGGCCACCGCCTTGAGGGCGGCGGCCAGCGTCGGCACCCGGAGTTCGCCGGCGCCGACGGCGTCCAGCTGGTCGAGGGTGACCGAGCGGAGCGGGCGCGGGTCGCCCCAGAGGCGCTCCAGGGTGGGGTCGTGCAGCAGCACGGGCACCCCGTCGCGGGTCAGCCGGACGTCCACCTCGACCGCGTCGGCGCCGGCGGCCAGCGCCGAGGCGACCGAGTCCAGGGTGTTCTCGCGGTAGCGGTACGGGTCGCCGCGGTGGGCCACGGCGAGGACCCGCGGGCGGGCCCCGAGGGCCTCCACGGCGGGCACCGCGGGCTGCGCGGAGGACAGGGACGGGTGGGCGGGCATGGGTGCGGCGACCTCTTCCGATTCCTGGGCTGGCGTTCCTGGGCGGGCGTTCCTGGGCGGTGGTGCCAGGGCGGTACGACCGTCGGTGCGGCGGTCCGGGCCCTTCGGCCGGGCCGACCGTCCGGCGGCGGCGGACAGAAGGACGCCTACCCCTCCTCGGCCGCGGTCAGCCCCGCTCGACCATCACGTTGGTCGACTTGATGACGGCGGTCGCGGCGGCGCCGGGCACCAGGCCCAGCTCCTCGGCCGACTCCCGGCTGATCAGCGAGACCACCCGGAACGGGCCGGCCTGGATCTCCACCTGCGCCGCCACGTCCCCCAGCACCACGTGCGTGACGATCCCGGGGAAGCGGTTGCGGGCCGAGGACGGGCGGCCCTCGGCCTCGGGGTTGTCGCTGCGGGCCAGCTCGCGCGCGAAGGCCGCCAGCTGGGCGCCGGGGATGATCCGGTGGCCGTGCTCGTCCCGCTCGGCGGCGACCCGCCCGGCGTCCACCCACCGCCGCATGGTGTCGGCACTGACGCCGAGCATCGCGGCGGCCTCGCCGATGCGGTACGGGTTGACCGGCGCGGGCAGGCCCATGTGCAACTCCTGGCGGTGTGTCGGCAAATCCGTTGTCGCCGCCATCCTGCCGTACGGCACCGACCGATCGCGAAGCGGAGCGCCGCCCGTCCGCCGCGCGCGGGCCCGGCCGGTGGCGGATGTTCAGCCACGATTCCCCCGTAAACTGCATCATTCGGACAGAGGGTTCCGCCGGCCCGCGGTCGGACCGCCTGTCGGCCCCGGACGAAAGGCAGCGATGTACGGGTCATCGAGGCGCGGCTCACCGGATCACGGCGCCGCACGGTTCGGCCGCGCACGGATCGGACCGTCGGGGATCGGCCCGCTACGGGCGCCCGGCGGCCGGGCGAGCGCCCGGGCCGCCGAACCGGTGCCGTTCGCGTTCGCCGCCGAGGCTCGGCAGGGTGGCCGGCCCGACCGGGGGTACGCGAGCAACGTGGCGCGGCCGGCCCGCGAGCGGGTGTCGCTGCGGACCGTCTGCGGGCGGGCGGCGATCGGCCTGCTGCTGCTGGCCGGCCTGGTGGCGGCGGCGGTCCTGGGCACCCCCGCCCTGTCCGCGCCGGGCCCCGGCCCGGCCGCCCCGCCCGGCGCTCAGCTCGCACCGGCCCGCGGCCACCACTGAGGGCACGGGCCCGGGGGGCGTCGGTGCTCCCGGCAGCCGTACCGCCGTCCGCACCCTCCCCGAGGCGGTACGGCAGGAGGACGGGCCGGGCTCACCACCCGCAGCAGGCTCAGGGCCCGCCGAAGAGGTCCCGGCGGGCGGCGTCGCAGGCGAGGAGGACGGCGCCGCCGAGCACCCCGCCGCCGCCGACCGCCCCGACCCGTACCTCGGTGCGCAGCGGTGAGAGTTCGGCCAGCTTCCGGGCGACCCGGCCGGCCAGTTCGGCGCCGCCGGCCCGGCCGACCTCCCCACCGAGCACCACGCAGCCGGGGTCGAGCACCACGCAGATCGCGGCGGCGCCGACGGCCACCCGGCCGGCGAACGCGTCCAGGAAGGGCGCACCGGCGGGCCCCGCCGCGACGGCGGCGTGGACCACCGCCTCGGCGGCGGCCGCGTCGCCGGCGGCGTCGGCGGGCAGTCCGAGGGCGCGGGCCAGCGCGCAGACGGCGCTGCTGCCGACCAGGGCGTGGAAGCCGCCGTCGCAGTCGGAGGCGTTGGGCAGCCGGTCCGTCCCGGGGACGGGCAGGAAGCCGATCTCGCCGGTGCCGCCGGAGGCGCCGCGCCGCAGCCCGCCGTCCAGCATGACGCCGGCGCCGGTGCCGTGGCCGAGCCAGAGCAGGACGAAGGTGTCGCGGTCGCGGGCGGCGCCCGTGCGGTGCTCGGTGATGCAGGCCAGGTTGACCTCGTTCTCCAGGATCAGCCCGGTGCCTGGCAGTTCGCGCAGTGCGGCGATCAGCTCGGTGTGCCAGCCCGGCAGGCCGCCGGTGTTGTCGAGCCGCCCGGTGGCGGGGTCGACCAGGCCCGGGATGCCGACGGCCACCGTGTGCAGCTGCTCGACGCCGGCCCGGCGGGCGGTGTCGAGCAGGGTGCTCACGGTCCGTCCGGCGAGTCCTTCGGCGCCGTGGCCGGCCTCGGGGCCGGCCGGGATCTCGGCGGTGGCCAGGGTGTGGCCGGCCAGGTCGGCGATGACGATGCTGACGCCGACGGAGCGGACGTCGATGGCCGCGATGTGGGCGCGGGAGGTGACCAGCGCGTAGAGCCGGGCGTTCGGGCCGCGGCGCGCCTCCCCGCGCTCGCCGGCCAGCGCGACCAGGCCGCCGCGTTGCAGCCGGTCCAGCAGGTCGGAGACGGTGGGCCGGGAGAGGCCGGTGAGTTCGCGCAACTCGGTCGCCGTGAGCGGGCCCTGTTCGAGCAGCAGGTTGAGTGCCAGCCGGTCGTTGATGGCCCGGGCGGTGCTCGGTGTCGCCGTTCGAACGGTGCTCATGAGGTTGCATCCTTCCAGACTGCGTCGCCACAACTGTTTCTATCAGGGTCCCTTCCTGATAATTTATCGGACCGGGCGCCCATCCGGGTTCCCCGACCATGGACGGCACCGTCGCGACTGCCCCGCGACTCGGAGGGAACGTGGAATGCCCGAGATACTGAAGGACCCACGCCGGGCCCGGGTGAGCATCGCCCTGGTGTTCGCCCTGCACGGCTCGGTCACCGGTACCTTCGCCACCCGGATCCCGTGGATCCAGCACCACCTCGACCTGGGCCCGGGCCAGCTCGGCCTCGCCCTGGTGATGCCGGCGATCGGGTCCTCGCTGGCCATGCCGCTGGCCGGGCGGATCGTCCACCGGTTCGGCGGCCGGGCCGCCACCGGCGCGCTGGTCACCCTGTGGTGCCTGTCGCTGGCCCTGCCCGCCCTTGCCCCCTCGCTGCCCTTCCTCTGCCTGTCGCTGCTGGTCTACGGCGCCACCGCCGGCATGGCGGACGTGGCGATGAACGCCCAGGGCGTCGAGATCGAGGAGCGGCTCGGCCGCTCGATCATGTCCGGCCTGCACGGCATGTGGAGCGTGGGCACCTTGCTCGCCTCCGCCGTGGGTGTGCTGGCCGCCCACCAGAACCTGGACGCCAGGCTCCAGCTCGCGATCACCGCCGGCGTGCTGGCCGTCCTCGCCCAGCTGGTCTCCCGGCAACTGCCGGACATCCGGTCCAAGCCCGGCGAGGAGGCGCCGCCGCACTTCGCCCTGCCGCCGCGCAGTGCGCTCGCGATCGGGCTGGTCGGGTTCTGCGCGGTCTTCGCCGAGGGCGCCTCGATGGACTGGAGCGGCGTCTACCTGCGGGACGTCACCGGGGCCTCGGCGACCGTCGCGGCCGCCGCCTACACCGCCTTCGCGCTCACCATGGCGGTCAGCCGCCTGGCCGGCGACGCGGCGATCCGCAGGCTCGGCCCGGTGCCCGCGACCCGGGTCAGCGGGGCGATCGCCACCGTCGGCGGCCTGCTGGTGGTCCTCGCCGACACGCCCTGGCTGGCCATCCCCGGCTTCGCGCTGATCGGGATCGGCATCGCGGTCGTGGTGCCGCTGGCCTTCGCCGCGGCCGGGCGGACCGGCGGGAACCCCAGCCAGGCGATCGCCGGCGTGGCGACCGTGACCTACACCTCCAGCCTGATCGCGCCCGCCGTGATCGGCGTGCTCGCCGAGGCGACCTCGCTCAGCGTGTCCTTCGCCCTGGTCACCCTGCTCGCGGCGGCGCTGATCCTCAGCGCCGGGGCCCTGCGCCGGCCGGCGGCCCCCGCCGACCCGGCGCAGCCGCCGGCGGGGGCCCCGCTGGACGCCGTCGAAGGCGTACCGAGCAACGCCCGGCGCTGACCCGCCGCCTCCCCGCGACAGGCGCACGTCCCGCCCCCGGCCGGCTTTCCGCCCGGCCGGGGGCGGCGGCTAAGCTCGCCCGGTGCTCGCTCCCCCGCCCTCCCCGCCGGCCGCGCCCGCCCCACCGGCCGGGCCCTGGCCGCACCGCATGGCGCTGTCGCCCTGGACCAGGTTCGCCCTGCTGGTGGTGATCCTCGGCGCGGCCGCCGGCTCGCTCCTCCTCTGGGACCCGGCCGCCCTGCTGTCCGGCGGCCTGACCTCGACCGTGCCGGGGACCTGGCAGGCACCGGCCTTCCTCGCGGTGTACGCGCTGGGCACGCTGGCCTTCGTGCCGCGGCCCGCCCTGAACGCCGCCGCCGGCCTGCTGTTCGGCATCGAGCAGGGGCTGCTGCTCGCGGTCCTCGGCACCACCCTGGGCGCCGCGCCGGCGTTCGGGCTCGGCCGGCTGCTCGGCCGGGACGCACTGCGCCCGCTGCTGCGTGGCCGGACGCTGACCGCGCTCGACCGCCGGTTCACCGAACAGGGGTTCCGCAGCGTGCTGCTGCTGCGGCTCTTCCCGGGGCTGCCGTTCCAGGCCGGCAACTTCGCCGCCGCGTTCTCCGGGGTCCGGTTCGCGCCCTTCCTGGCCGCCACCGCGATCGGCGTGGTCCCGTCGACCGCCGCGTACGTGGTCGCCGCCGCGAGCGCGCGGACGCCGGGCTCGGCGGCCTTCGTGGTCTCGTCGGGCGCGATCGCCCTGATGGTGCTGGTCAGTCTCGCGTCGGTGTGGCGGGCCGCCCGGCGCCGGCCGCGCGCCGAGGCCGTCTGAGGCCTCGCCGCCCGGGCAGCACCGGGCGCGCCGCCCGACTATTCGGTCGCCTCTGTCGGTGCTCTGCGCCAGGATGGCCGCCATGACCACCACCACGAGCGGCACCGACCGCATCGAGCCCCCGTTCGCCGCCGACGAGAACGCCATGCTGGCCTCCTGGCTCGACTTCCACCGGGCCACCCTCGCCGTGAAGTGCGAGGGCCTGACGGACGAACAGCTGCGGCTGCGCTCCGTCCCGCCGTCCACGCTCTCGCTGCTCGGCCTGGTGCGTCACATGGCCGAGGTCGAGCGGCACTGGTACCAGGGCATCCTGCTCGGCGAGGAGCACAGCGAGGGGCTCTACTGGTCCGCCGAGGACGAGGACGGCGACTTCAACGGCGTGGACACCGCGGACACCGCCGAGGCCTTCGCGACCTGGCAGACGCAGATCGCCCTCGCCCGCCGGGCCGCCGAGGGCCTCCCGCTGGAGACGGTCGGACGGCGCAAGCGCCGGGGCGCGGACGTCACCCTGCGCTGGATCCAGGTGCACATGATCGAGGAGTACGCCCGCCACAACGGGCACGCGGATCTGCTCCGGGAGCTTGTGGACGGCACCACGGGGGAATGAATCCCCTTCACCGACGTTGACGGACGGTCAATTTCGTGATGACCGGAAACGGTGTCTTCCGCGCGCGCAACCATACGGCGAGCTGGGGCGTCGCATCTGTTGTCCGGGTCGGCCCGGATTCGCGGCGCGCCACGACCCGTACGGCGGTCGCGAGCGGGCACCGAACCGGTGATCAGTGCGATACTCGGACAGTTCCGACGAGTGGATGACGTGTCAAAAGGGCATGCGCACCCGGGGGGACGCGTTCGGGACGAGACAGGGAGGCGCGGCATGGGAGCACTTCGCGACGAGCACCACAACGGGTGGCTGATGCCCTCCGGAAACTACCCGGCCGCGGCGTACGACGATCCCTGGGCGGACCAGGAGACGATGCCGGCCGCACCGGCTCCCACGAAGATCGTCTCCCTGCGGCCCACCGGGTTCGAGGCGGCCCGCACGGTCGGCGAGCACATCCGGGCCAGCACGCCCGTGGTGATGGACCTGACCGAGATGGACGACGCCGAGGCCAAGCGCATGGTCGACTTCGCCTCCGGTCTGATCTTCGGCACCTGCGGCGGGATCGAGCGGATCGCCCGCCGGGTCTTCCTGCTCACGCCGGCCGACGTCGAGGTCATGGTGATCGACCGGCCGCTGGACGAGACCGGGTTCTACAACCAGAGCTGAGCGGTACACGAGGCGGGACACCCCACCGGGGACGGCAGAGCGGGCGCCGTCCCCGGTTTTTGCCGTTCCGGCGGCCCGGCACGCCGGACAGCGGGCGCACCGGCGGCCCCGCGGACCGCCCGCAGCCCTAAGACCGGCCCAGCTCCGCCTTAAGTGATCCCTATGACCCCGGCCCGGCCCGACCGTGCCCTCCCCGGCAACGGACCCGGCCCGGACACCCCCGGACACCCCCGGACACCCCCGGACTCCCCCGGGCACCCGGGGCCCCGGGCACCCTCACGTCCTCGGCATGAGACCTGCAGATGAGGCACTCCGCGATAAATTGAGACATGGATGTCTCATCTGATCTACACTTGCCCCATGGCCACCGACCGTGACTCCGTGCTCGAAGCCGCCGTCGGCGTGCTCTCCCGCCGCCCGACCGCGCACCTGGACGAGATCGCCCGCGCGGCCGGCATCAGCCGCGCCACCCTGCACCGGATCTTCCCGGGCCGGGAGGCACTGATCCGCGAGGTGGGCGCGCACAGCCTGCGCAAGTTCGCCACCGCGCTGGACACCGCCGCCGTCGAGGAGGGCGACGCGCAGTCCGCACTGCGCCGGCTCATCGACGCGGTCGTCCCGGACGCGGCGCTCTGCGCCTTCATCGCCGGGGAGAACCAGCTCTACGACGACCCCGGGATCAACGAACTCTGGGAGATCCAGGACGCCCGGGTGCGCGCGCTGTTCCTGCGCGGGCAGCAGGAGGGCGTGTTCCGGATCGAGCTCTCGGCCGGCTGGCTCAGCGAAGCCTTCTTCGACCTTGTGGCCGGTGTCGGCTGGGCCGTCCAGGACGGACGCCTGGCCCCCCGCGACAGCGCATTCTCGCTCGCCGAACTCTTCCTCGGCGGCGCACTCAGGAGAACTGAAACACCATGAGCACCACCATGCTCCCCACCACCCCTCCCTCCAACCCCGGGCAGCGCTGGGTCGGCCTGGCCGTCCTCGTCGTGGCCGTCACCCTGGTCGCGGTCGACGCCACCGTGCTGTCGCTGGCCATCCCCTCGATCAGCGAGACCCTGCGGCCCAGCGGCACCCAGCTGCTCTGGATCGGCGACGCCTACTCCTTCGTGCTGGCCGGCCTGCTGGTCAGCATGGGCGCGCTCAGCGACCGGATCGGACGCAAGAAGCTGCTGCTTACCGGCTCCGCCGCGTTCGGCGTGGCCTCGCTGCTGGCCGCCTACGCGCCCGGCCCGGGCTGGCTGATCCTGGCCCGCGCCCTGCTCGGCGTGGCGGGCGCGACCATCATGCCGGCCACCCTCTCGCTGATCCGCGTGCTCTTCCCCGACGCCCGCGAGCGGGCCACCGCGATCGGCATCTGGGGCGCGGGCGCCGCCGCGGGCGCCGCACTCGGCCCGGTGGTCGGCGGCGTGCTGCTGGAGCACTTCTGGTGGGGCTCGGTCTTCCTGCTCAACATCCCGGTCGTGGTCGTCCTGCTGGTCCTGGGCGGCTGGCTGCTGCCGGAGTCCAAGGACCCGAACCCGGGCCGCTGGGACGTCACCAGCGTGCTGCTCTCGATGGCCGGGGTGATCGGCGTCGTCTACGCCGTCAAGGAGGCGGCCGCCCACGGCCCGCTCCGCTGGGACGTGCCTCTGACGGCGGTGCTGGGGGCGGCGGCGCTGACCGTCTTCGTCCGCCGCCAGCTGCGGCTGACCACCCCGCTGCTGGACGTCCGGCTGTTCACCGACCGGCGCTTCACCGCGGCCGTGCTGGCCTCGCTGACCGCGCTGGTCGGGCTCTCCGGTGTGGTGTTCGTGATGTCGCAGTACCTGCAGCTGGTGCGCGGGTACGAGCCGTTGCGGGCCGGGCTGGCCGAGCTGCCGGCCTTCGCCGGCGCGGTGGTGGGCGGGCTGCTGACCGCCCGGCTGGCCCGGCGGGCCGGGGTCCGGGCCGCGCTGACCGGCGGGCTGCTCGCGATGGGCACCGGCCTGGGCATGCTCGGCCGGGTGAGCGAGGACAGCACCTACCTCCTCGTCGCCGTCGCCTTCCTGATCGTCGGCACGGCCGAGGGCATGGTCTACGCCCTCTCCGCCGACATGGCACTGGGCGCCGCGCCGGCCGAGAAGTCCGGCGCCGCCTCGGCGGTCTCCGAGACCGCCTACGAGCTGGGCGCCGCGCTCGGCATCGCCCTGGTCGGCTCGGTGGTGGGCGCCGTCTACGCCGGGGCGCTGGTCGTGCCGGCCGGCACCGACGCGGCGACGGCCGCACAGGCCGGCGAGTCGCTCGGCGGCGCGGTTGAGGCTGCCGGGCACCTGCCCGCGCAGCTGGGCGGGCCGCTGCTGGCCGGCGCGAACGATGCCTTCGTCCAGGGCCTGCACCTGGCCGCGCTGCTCGGGGCCGGACTGCTGCTGGCCTCCGCCGGGCTGATCTGGGTCCTGCTGCGCGGCGCCGCCGCGAGCCGCGGGGGCGAGGGCGGGCAGCACCCGGAGCACCGGGAGGCAACGGTGGGCGAGGACAGCGCCCCGGCCCCCGCCGAGGTCCGCCCGGCGGCCTGAGCCCCACAACCTGAGCCCCACAGCCTGAGCCCCGCAGCCTGACCCCTGCCGGCCCGCGGTCCGGGCGACCTGGTCGTCCGGGCCGCGGGCCGCCGTCGGTCAGCTCCCGCTGCCCAGCGGCAGCTCCAGCTCCGCCCACACCACCTTGCCGTCCTTGGTCAGCCGGCTCCCCCAGCGGTGGGCCAGCTCGCCCACCAGGTACATCCCGCGCCCGCCCTCGTCCTGCTCGCCGAACTCCCGCAGCCGCGGGGTCTGGCCGCCGGCGTCGGCGACCTCGACGGTCAGCACGCGGTCCCGGAACAGCCGGAGCCGGCGGGGGGCGTCGGCGTGCAGCAGGGCGTTCGTGACCAGCTCGCTGACCAGCAGCTCGGCGTAGTCGGACACCACCGACAGGCCCCAGCGGCGCAGGGTGTCGCGGGTGAACCGGCGGGCGTGGCCGGGCAGCCGGCCGTCGCCGTTCAGGTGCAGGGTGGCGATCCGGTCGGCGGGGACCGGCAGCACCCGGCCCATGATCATCGCGATGTCGTCCTCGGTGCCGTCGGTCACCAGCGCGGCGAGCACCGCGTCACAGCTCTCCTCCAGCGTCCGGCCCTGCTGGGCCAGGGTGCGGGCGAGCCGGTCGATGCCGACGTCGAGGTCCTCACCGCGCCGCTCGACCAGGCCGTCGGTGTACAGCGCGACCACGCCGCCCTCGGCGACCGTGAACTCGGTGCTCTCGAAGGCCACCCCGCCGACGCCCAGCGGCACCCCGGGCGGCAGGTCGATCCGGCGCGCGCTGCCGTCCGGCGCCACCCAGACCGGCGGCAGGTGGCCGGCCGAGGCCACCTTCACCGACCGGTCCACCGGGTCGAAGACGGCACAGATGCAGGTGGCGAACTGGCCGTCGCCGATTCCCGTGGCCGTTTCGTCCAAGCGGGTGAGGACCTGCTCGGGCGGCATGTCCAGGGTCGCCAGCGTCCGGGCCACCGTCCGCAGCTGGCCCATCGTGGCAGCGGCCCGGATGCCGTGGCCCATCACGTCGCCGACCACCAGCGCGACCCGTCCGCAGGACAGCGGCACCACGTCGAACCAGTCGCCCCCGACCTCGCTGACCACGCTGCTCGGCAGGTAGCGGTAGGCGATCTCCAGGCCGAGGGTGCGGTGGATCTCCTGCGGCAGCAGGCTGCGCTGCAGGGTCAGCGCGGTCTCGCGCTCCCGCCGGTACAGCCGGGCGTTGTCGATCGCGATGGCGGCCCGGGCGACGAGCTCCTCGGCGAGCGCCACGTCGGCCGGGGTGAACGGCTCGGGGTTGCGCATCCGGATGAACTCCGAGCCGCCGAGCACCATGCCCCGGGCCAGCAGCGGCACCATCAGGTACGAGTGGATGCCGGCCTCCATGCCGGGCCCCACCCGGTCGGGCGAGGCCACCAGGCTGGCCAGCACCGCCTCGTCCACATGGGACCGCAGCAGGGGGCGGCCGCTGCGCAGGCACTGGGTGTACACCCGCTGGGCGTCGTACTCGGAGGTCTCCCCGACGGTGTCCACGGCGTGCGCCATCCCCGACTCGTAGGCCTCGCCGACGGCCACCGCGTTCAGCCGGACGGTGCGGTCCGCCGCCAGGTGGACGGGCTCCTCCCCCAGGAGGACGGGCTCCAGCAGGTCGACGGTGGCGAAGTCCGCGAAGCGCGGGACGACCGCCTCCACCAGCTCCTCGGCGGTGCGCTGGAGGTCCAGGGTGGTGCCGATCCGCGCGGTGGCCTCGGCGATCATGGCCAGCCGCTCCTGGGCCCGGGCCGCCCGGGCCTCGGCCTGGAAGCGCTCGGTGACGTCGATGATGGACGAGCTGACGCCCAGCACCCGCCCGGTGGAGTCCTCCAGCCGGAAGTACGAGGCGGACCACGCGCGGTCCCGGCGCGGGTCGCCCGGGGTGCGGCCGTGCGAGCGGGCGTCCACCACCGGCCGGCCGGTGGTCAGCACCCGGCGCATCACCTGCTCGATCTCCGCGCTGTTTATCCCGGGCAGGATGCCGCTGATCCGACGGCCGAGGTGATCGGCGACCGGCATCCCGTTGATCCGGGCGAGCGCCTCGTTCAGCCGTACGAAGCGCAGGTCGGGGTCGTAGACGGCCATCCCGATCGGGGACTGGCTGAAGAAGCCGTTCAGGATCGCCAGGTCCGACTCCACCTGGCGCAGGGAGCTGACGTCGGAGGCGGTGGCGAGCAGCAGCAGCGCACCGTCCGGGCCGACGATCGGGTAGGTGCGGAACTCCAGCTCGACCACGTGGCCGTCGCGATGGCGCAGCGGGAAGACCCCGGACCAGCCTCGGCCCTCCATGATCTGGCCGAAGAGCTCGGCCACCCGGGGCCACTCCTCCTCCCCGACCAGCAGCCGGGCGGCGTAGCTGCCGACCGCCTCCTCGGCGGTGTAGCCCAGCAGGGCCTCGGCGTCCTCGCTCCAGTGCAGGATCAGGCCGTCGCCCTGCAGCAGCGCGGTGGCGAGCGGGACGAGCCGGTGGCCGTCCAGACGCGCCGGATCGCCGCCCGGCCGTTCGCGGCGGGCGTCGTCAGGCGTGTCCCACTCGAATCCGCGCATGCTCAGGAACCACCCAGTCGGCACGTGCCCGGGATGGGCGATCCGCGCCCGGCCGGGTTCCCCTCAAGGGTGCACGGTGATCGGCCCGAGGGCGACCCCTCCGACACCACCGGAGGCCCCGGATCGGCCTAGAGGCCGGGCAGGGCGTCCTGCTCGCCCGCGACCACCTGGACCGGATCGGCCGGGCCGCGGCACTCCCGGCCCAGCCGCAGCATCCTGGCCTCGGGGTCGTGCAGCGGCCGGCCGCAGCGACGGCAGCGGACGGTCGGCGGCAGCAGCCGGGGGACGGGTGGGGTGAGGGCCGGTGGGTCCTGCTCGGGAACTGCCACCCGGACAGTCTGCCGGGTGGCCGGTCAGGCGTGGGACGCGGCCCGCCCGGGTAGGCGGCGTGGTGGAGCCCGGCGGTGGTGCGCCGGCCCGGGCGTGGGCCTAGCCTGCGGGCAGGATTTCTGACAATCGGTGAAGGAGATCGCGATGGTGCACGCACGAGCCGGTTCCCCGGCGCAGCCCGGGGATCTGGTGGACGTCGCCAGGCTGGTCACGGCGTACTACACGTTGCGTCCGGATCCGGGGGAGGCGGGGCAGCGGGTGGCGTTCGGTACGTCGGGGCATCGTGGTTCTTCCTTGGACACGGCGTTCAACGAGGATCACATCGCGGCGACGACGCAGGCGATCTGCGAGTTCCGTGCCATCCAGGGCACCGACGGGCCGCTGTTCCTGGGTGCGGACACCCACGCGTTGTCGGAGCCGGCGAGCGCGACCGCCCTGGAGGTGCTGGCCGCCAACGGCGTGGAGGTCCTGCTGGACAGCGACGGCGGCTGGACACCCACTCCCGCGGTCTCGCACGCCATCCTCACCCACAACCGTGCGCACCCCCGCGGCCGCGCCGACGGCATCGTCGTCACCCCCTCCCACAACCCGCCCCGCGACGGCGGCTTCAAGTACAACCCGCCCCACGGCGGCCCGGCCGGCTCCGAGGCCACCGGCTGGATCCAGGACCGCGCCAACGAACTCATCCGCACCAAGCTCACCGCCGTGCGCCGCATCCCCTACACCCGGGCACTGGCCGCCGCCACCACCGGCCGCCACGACTACCTCACCCAGTACACCCAGGACCTCCCCCACGTCCTGGACCTGGACGCGGTGCGCGCCGCGGGCGTGCGGATCGGCGCCGACCCGCTGGGCGGCGCCGCCGTCGCCTACTGGGGCCGCATCGCCGAGACGCACCGCCTGGACCTCACCGTGGTCAACCCCCTCACCGACCCCACCTGGCGGTTCATGACACTGGACTGGGACGGCAGGATCCGGATGGACTGCTCCTCCCCCTACGCGATGGCCTCCCTCATCGGGCGCCGGGAGGAGTACAACATCGCCACCGGCAACGACGCGGACGCCGACCGGCACGGCATCGTCACCCCCGACGGCGGTCTGATGAACCCCAACCACTACCTCGCCGTCGCCGTCGACTACCTCTACCGCCACCGTCTGGACTGGTCCCTGACCGCCGGAATCGGCAAGACCCTGGTCTCGTCCTCGATGATCGACCGCGTCGCACAGGAACTGAAACGCACCCTCGTCGAGGTGCCGGTGGGCTTCAAATGGTTCGTCGAAGGGCTCACCGAGGGCACCGTCGCCTTCGGCGGCGAGGAGTCCGCCGGCGCCTCCTTCCTGCGCCGCGACGGCGAGGTCTGGACCACCGACAAGGACGGCATCCTGCTCGCCCTGCTCGCCGCCGAGATCACCGCCGTCACCGGCCGCAGCCCCTCCGAACGCTACGCCGACCTCACCGCCCGCTTCGGCGAACCCGCCTACGCCCGCCTCGACGCACCCGCCGACCGCGAACAGAAGGCCCTGCTCGCACGACTCGGCGCCGAACAGGTCAAGGCCGACACCCTCGCCGGCGAACCCATCACCCAGATCCTCACCCAGGCCCCCGGCAACGGCGCCCCCATCGGCGGCCTCAAGGTCTGCACCGACAACGCCTGGTTCGCCGCCCGCCCCTCCGGCACCGAGGACGTCTACAAGATCTACGCCGAAAGCTTCCACGGACCCCGACACCTCGCCCAGGTCCAGGACGAGGCCCGCACCCTCGTCAACGACGTCCTCGGCGCCTGACAGTACGACAGGGCCGCCGCGCCGCCCCTGAAGGCCGGGGTGGGGCGGCGGTCCTGTCGTGCGGCGGCGATCGGCTCAGGCCAGCCGGCGGGCGCCCTGGGCGGCGAGGGCGGTGAAGACCCGCGGGGCGGTGTACCCGGCCGCGGCGAAGGCCGCGGTGACGGCCTCGGCCACGCGGTCCGCGTCGGCGTCGGCGACCAGGGCGATCACCGAGCCGCCGAAGCCGCCGCCGGTCATCCGGGCGCCCAGCGCCCCGGCGGCGTTGGCGGTGGCGACCACCAGGTCGGTCTCGGCGCAGGAGACCAGGAAGTCGTCCCGCAGCGAGGCGTGGCCGGCCGTGAGGATCGGCCCGAGGGCGGCCGGGTCCCCGGTGAGCAGCGCCTCGACGGCGGCCTCCACCCGGGCGTTCTCGGTCACCACGTGCCGGGTCAGGGAGCGCAGCCCCTCGTCGGGGAGGGTCTCCAGGGCGGCGGGCAGGCCGGCCAGGTCGAGGTCGCGCAGCGCGGCCAGGCCGAGCAGTTCGGCGGCCTTCTCGCAGCCCGAGCGGCGCTCGGCGTAGGCGCCGTCCGCGAGGTCGTGCTTGACCTGGGTGTCGATCACCAGCAGCCGCAGCCCGGCGGCGGCCAGGTCGACCGGCAGCTGGCGGGCGGTCAGCGTGCGGGTGTCCAGGAAGAGGGCCCGTCCGGCCTCGCAGCAGGTGGAGGCGAGCTGGTCCATCGCGCCGCAGGGCACGCCGACGAAGACGTTCTCGGCGCGCTGGGCGAGCAGGCCCAGCTCGACGGGGCCGAGCCCGAGGTCCCACAGGTCGTTGCAGGCGACGGCCACCACGCACTCCAGCGCGGCCGAGGAGGAGAGGCCGGCGCCGGTGGGCACGTCGCTGTCCAGGTGGACGTCGACGCCGCCGACCGGGTGCCCGGCGTCCCGCAGGGCCCAGACGACGCCCGCCGCGTACCGGGCCCAGCCGGGCACCGTGCCGGGCCGCAGCTCGTCGGCGGTCAGCTCGACCACCGCGCCGTCGGCCTGGGCGCTGTGCAGGCGCAGCAGGTCGTCCTCGCGCCGGCGGACGGCCGCCCGGGCGGCGTGCGGCAGGGCGATGGGCAGCACGAAGCCGTCGTTGTAGTCGGTGTGCTCGCCGATCAGGTTGACCCGGCCTGGTGCGGCCCAGATCCCGTCGGGGGCGCCGCCGTGGACGGCTGTGAAGGCATCGGTCAGCTGGTTGTCGGTCATCGGGCCACCTCGCGCAGGCGCCGGGCCGCGGCCTCGGGCGAAACATCGTTGACGAATGCATCCATGCCGGACTCGACGCCGGCCAGGTACTTCAGTTTGCCCGCCGTCCGGCGCACGGTGAAGAGCTCCAGGTGCAGGGCCAGCTCGTCCAGCCCGGGGCGGTCGTCGCCGGACGGAGCCTGGTGCCAGGCCGCGATGTACGGGGTGGGCGAGGCCTGGACGGTCTGACCGGGTTCGACGAACAGGCGGTCGAAGCGGCCCAGCAGGTCCAGGTAGAGGCCGGGGAACTCGGCGCGTTCGGCCTCGGTGAGGGCGGTCAGGTCGCGGACCCGGCGGTTGGGGTAGAGGTGCACCTCGTACGGCCAGCGGGCGGCGAACGGGACGAAGGCCGTCCAGTGCTCGCCGGCCAGCACCACCCGGTCGTGGTCCAGGTCGCCGGCGGCGACCGCCCGGGCGTGCTGGTCGAGTTCGGCGGCCAGCAGGTCCTCGAAGAGGTTGCGGCCGGTGC
The DNA here is from genome assembly GCF_030813695.1 of Kitasatospora herbaricolor. Classification (NCBI taxonomy): domain Bacteria; kingdom Bacillati; phylum Actinomycetota; class Actinomycetes; order Kitasatosporales; family Streptomycetaceae; genus Kitasatospora; species Kitasatospora herbaricolor. The sequence goes on along the minus strand of NZ_JAUSVA010000002.1, from coordinate 8,255,369 downwards.
CCTCGCGGTGGGCGGCGGCCTGCCCGGCCATCCGGGCGGTGCGCGGGGTGACGAAGGGGAGGGCGTAGATCTGGCCGTGGGAGTGGGCCAGGGTGACGCCGATCTCCGCGCCGCGGTTCTCGAAGCAGTAGACCTGCCGGACGTCCGGCAGCGTGGACAGCTCCGCGGTGCGGTCCGTCCAGGCGTCCAGGACGAGGGCGACCCGCTCGGGGGTGAGGTCGGCGAAAGAGGCCTCGTGGTCGGGGGTGAAGCAGACCACCTCGCAGCGTCCGGTGCCGGCGGCGGCCGTGTGCAGCGGGTCCTCGGCCTGGCCGCCGGGGGCGTCGGCGCCGAGCGAGGGGAACCGGTTCTCGAAGACCACGACCTCGTAGTCGGCGTCCGGCACCTCGCTGGTGCGTCCGCCCCGGGAGGGGCAGAGCGGGCACTGGTCGGCCGGCGGGTGGTAGGTGCGGCCCTGGCGGTGGGCGGCGACGGTCACCCAGTCACCGGTCACCGGGTCGCGCCGGACCTCGGAGAGGCTGGCGACCGGCTCCAGCGCGCGGGAGTCGACTGCGGTACGTACCGTACCGGGCCGCGCGTCGTAGTAGATCAGCTCGCGGCCGTCCGCCAGCTTGGTGATGGTCTTGTTCACGGCTTCCGCTTTCTGGCTGCGCTCGGTCTCGGCCCGCAGGGGCGAGCGTTGCCAACATATTCGAACCCGATGCGACAAAAGTCAACATCAGACGGCGATATGTTTTTTCGGCCACCGAATACCGGCCCGCGCAGGCCTCCCCCGCAGGCCAGGGGGCGGGTCAGCCGGCGGCCGCCGCGCTCTCCCGGAAGCGGCGCAGCAGCTCACGGGCCGGCGCGCTGGTGGTGTCGAAAGCCTGACTGGCGATGTCCGGGGCGACGGCCGCACCGAGGAAGAACGCCCACCGGCAGCTGAAGCAGAAGGCGATCTCGAACAGGACCTGGCCCTCGAAGAGGCCCCCGGCAGCGGCATGCGCCCGGATCCCGAACCCCGGGACGAAGCAGCGCATCGCCGGGCCGACGGGCAGCGCCGACACGAGGCCGAACACCTCCTGGGCGTCCTCCCAGCGGTCGACGGTCTCGCCGGCCACGGTGCCGGCTTCGGTCCGCCAGGCGGACGGATCGGTGATGCGGACGGCCTCGACGTAGCCGGCCATGGCGGAGGTGGTGGGTATCAGCATCCGGGCAGTCTCCCGAAGGACCGGCTCGGCGGCCAGTGCGATTCCCGCCCCCCGCCACCGGGGATCCCAAGCGCGCCGGCTATCCGGCCGCGCCGAGGGTAGCGTCCAGCACCCGCGCCCACTGGCGGACCACACCGGCGCGGCGGGCGCTGTCGTCGGTGAGCAGGTTGGCCAGGCCCAGGCCCCGGGCCATGTCCATGGTGGCCTGGACGGTCTCCCGCACGCCCGGGGTGCTCTCGTCGACGCCCAGGAAGTCGACCGCCGCGCGGTGCGACACCCGGCCGACGTGGTTCTCCAGCGCCACGATCCGCTCCCGCAGCGGCTCCTCGGTCGCGGCGGCCACCCACAGGTGCAGCGCGGCCCGGAACAGCGGGCCGGTGTAGAGCCGCACGATCATGTCGACGACCGCCTCGGTCCGCCGCGGGCCGGGCGCCGGCAGCTCGTCCGCGTGGGCGCGGACGGCTGCCAGACGCTCGGCCGTGACGTGCTCGACGGCCGCGGTGAAGAGATCCTCGCGGGTCGGGAAGTGGTGCTGGGCCGCCCCCCGGGAGACCCCGGCGCGCTCCGCCACCACCGAGACCGTGCTGCCGTTCCAGCCCAGCTCGGCCAGGCACTCCACGGCCGCCTCCAGCAGCCTGCGGCGGGTGGCGCGACTGCGGTCCTGCTGCGGCGCGCGGGCGGCGGCCTGGCCGGCCTGCGGCGGGGTGGTGGTCGGCGGGGTGGTCATCGGCAGTCGGCGTCCCTGTGGGTGCGGGTGGAGCTGCGGGCAGGTCCTGGGCGGACGCCCCGATCCTCCCAGATCACCCGGCCGCCGCCCGTTCGCGGTCCCGCAGCTCCCGCCGCAGGATCTTCCCGCTCGCCGACTTCGGCACCGCCTCCAGGAACTCCACTGCCCGCACCTTCTTGTACGGGGCCACCTGCCCGGCGACGAAGTCGGCGACCTGCTGCTCGGTCAGCCCGCTGCCGGGCGCGCGCACCACGAAGGCCTTCGGCCGCTCGACCCCGTCCGGGCCCTGGACGCCGATCACGGCCGCGTCGGCGATCTGCGGATGGGTCAGCAGCAGCGCCTCCAGCTCGGCGGGCGCCACCTGGTAACCCTTGTACTTGATCAGCTCCTTCACCCGGTCCACCACGAACAGGTAGCCGCGCTCGTCCACGTACCCGACGTCGCCGGTGTGCAGCCACCCGTCCGCGTCGATGGTGGCGGCCGTGTCGGAGGGCCGGGCGAAGTAGCCCTTCATCACCTGCGGCCCGCGGACCAGGATCTCCCCCGGCTCGCCCGCCCCCAGGTCGGCGCCGGCGGCCGCGCCGCCCGCGTCCTCGCCCTCCAGCGCGGCGATCCGCAGTTCGGTGGAGGGCACCAGCCGGCCGACCGAGCCGCGCGCCGGGTCCGGGTCGTACGGGGATACGACATGGGTGACGGGCGACAGCTCGGTCATGCCGTAGCCCTGGAGGATCCGCGGCAGGCCGAGCCGGCGGGCGCAGGCCTCGGCGAGGTCGGCGTCCAGCGGCGCGGCGGCGCTCAGCACGTACCGCAGCGAGGACAGGTCGTACCGGCCGACCAGCGGGTGCTTGGCCAGCGCGAGGACGATCGGCGGGGCGACGATCAGCGCCTCCACCCGCTGCTCCTGGATGGTCCGCAGGAACTGTTCGAGATCGAACCGGGGCAGCACCACCACGGTCGCGCCGCAGCGCAGCGGCTGGTTGAGCAGTGCGGCCAGCCCGTAGATGTGGAAGAAGGGCAGCACGGCCAGCACCCGCTCACCGACCGCCGGGCGGTAGAGCGCGTCCGTCTGGGCCAGGTTGGTGGCGATCGAGCGGTGGGTGAGCATCACGCCCTTGGGCAGGCCGGTGGTGCCGCTGGAGTAGGGCAGCACGGCGATGTCGGCGGCCGGGTCGATCACCGGCGTGGGCTCGGGCGCGGTGGACGCCAGCAGGTCGGCCAGCGAGCGGTGGCCCTCGGCGCCGTCGCAGACGATGATCTCGGCGATCGGCTCGCCCTCGGCGGCCAGCGCGTCGGCGGCGGCCCGGGCGACCGGCAGGAACGGCGAGACGGTGATGATCCAGCGGGCCCGGCTGTCGCGGAGCTGGGTGGCCAGTTCACCGGCGGTGGTGAGCGAGCTGACGGTGGTGACGGTCGCGCCCGCCGCCGTCGCGCCGAAGTAGACCACCGGGTAGGCGATGGTGTTGGGGCTGTACAGGGCCACCACGTCGCCGGGCCGCACCCCCGCCTCCGCCAGCCCCGCGCTCGCCCGCCGGACGGCCCCGGCCAGCCGGCCGTAGCTCACCGACTCCCCCGTGACGCCGTCTATCAGGGCCGACACGTCCGGGTGCTCGCCGGCCGCGCCGAGCACGGCCAGGTGGACGGGCAGGTCGACGGGCTCGACGTCGGGGTACTCGCTGCGGAACACCATGCATGCCTCCTGGGTGGATCCTGACGACTGCTCACAGGGTGGCGCCGATCCGGCCCGGTGGACAGATGCCCGCCGATGATCCGAACTGACGAAAAATCGGCACGGGAGGCGCGGCGCGCTTGCCCGGCCACGGAGCGCGGCTGACGGTGAGAACTCCCCTGCGCCCGCCCACCGCACCACTGGAGTCCCCGACGTGACGTCCTGCCACCGCCCCGAACCCCCCGCCGGCTCCGCCGCCGGACGTGCCCTCACGGTGGGCGCGCTCACCGCCCTGCTCGCCCTCGGCGCCGCCCCCGCGGCCCACGCCGCGCCGGGCGACAACGGCGACATCAAGGTGCACGGGAGCACCACGCCCGTGACGGACCGGCGCGACGAGCCGCAGGTCTGCCGGTTCTACCTGGACGCCTTCGACTTCGACGACCTGCAGCTGGTCGACTGGACGATCGAGCAGCAGCCGCCGACCGGCACCCAGCAGGTGAGCACCGGGGTGCTGGCCCTGCTCAGCGGCACCGGCCAGACCCAGATCATGTCCCTCCCGGACGGCCACTACCGGGTCAACTGGACCTTCGTGGGACAGACCGGCAGCGCCAAGCACAAGGTGTTCACGGTCTCCTGCCCGCCGGCCGGCGGCCCGAGCGACGTCGCCGCGCCCGTACCCCCGCCCGGCCCCGGCGGCCCGAGCAACCTCGCGGTCCCCAGCACCTCGCCCCGGCCGTCCGGCAGTCCCGCGGCCGGCGGCGGCCGCCCGCCGGGCACCGGCGGACCGCACGGCGGACTGGAGGCCGGCGGCGGCGGCACCTCGCACGACCCGCACGCCGTCGAGGTCGGCGCCGGATCGGCGCTGCTGGCGCTCGTGGCGGTACTGGGCATCCGCGCCGTCCGCCGCCGCACCGCCCGCAATGCCGCATCCTGAGGCCAGGAACCAGGAGCCGGGGCGTCGTGCCCAGGCGCGGCTGACCGCCGCGGCCGTCGCACTCGCCCTGGCCCTCGGCATCTGGCTGGTGCACGACGGCGCGGGGGCGAGCGGCCCGCCCGCGCCCGGGCCGGCCGCCGCGCCGGGGCCGGACACCACCGGCGCACCGGCCGCAGGTTCCACGCCCACGGCGGGCCCCCGGCCGGGCAAGCCGCCCCCCGCGCCGCTGCCGCCCTCGGTGCCGACCGGCGTCCGAATCCCCTCGATCAAGGTCACCGCTCCCCTCCTCGGACTGGGCCTGGACGGCGCCGGACACCTGGAAACACCTCCGCTGAGCGCCCCCGGCCAGGCCGGCTGGTACCGGGACGGCGCCTCCCCCGGCACACCGGGCAACTCGATCGTCGCGGGGCACGCGGACACCCGCTCCGGGCCGGCCGTCTTCTACCGGCTGGGACTGCTGCGCCCGGGCGACACGGTGGAGATCACCCGGCAGGACCGCCGGACGGCCGTCTTCAGCATCGACGCGGTGCGGACCTACCCCCGGTCGGCCGTGCCGGACACCACCGTCTACGGCCCCACCGAGCGTCCCGAGCTGCGTCTGATCACCTGCGGGGGCAAGTACGACAAGAAGGCCGGCTACTCGGACAACGTCGTGGTCTTCGCGCACCTCACCGCGACCCGCTGAGCCGGGGCCTGCTGCGCCGCGACCTGCCGCGTCGCGACCCGTCGAGCCGGGGCCGGGCCGGGCGGCTCCTCAGTACGAGCGCGGCAGCCCCAGGGTGTGCTGCGCCACGTAGTTGAGGATCATCTCGCGGCTGACCGGCGCCACCCGGCCCACCCGGGTGGCGGTGAGCAGCGCGCCGAGCCCGTACTCCTGGGTCAGGCCGTTGCCGCCGAGGGTCTGGACGGCCTGGTCCACGGTACGGGCGGCGGCCTCACCCGCCGCGTACTTGGCCATGTTGGCGGCCTCGCCGGCGGCCAGGTCGTCGCCCGCGTCGTAGAGGTGGCCGGCCTTCTGGGTCATCAGCCGGGCGAGTTCGATCTCGATCGCGCAGACGGCCAGCGGGTGCGCCAGGCCCTGGTGCGCGCCGATCGGAGTGTCCCAGACCGTACGGGACTTGGCGTAGTCGACGGCCTTCGCCAGCGCCTGCCGGGCCAGGCCCAGGGAGAACGCGGCGGTCATGATCCGCTCCGGGTTGAGCCCCGCGAACAGCTGGAGCAGACCGGCGTTCTCGTCACCGACCAGGGCGTCGGCCGGCAGCCGGACGTCGTCCAGGAAGACCTGGTACTGCTTCTCCGGGGCGACCAGCTCCATCGGGATCGGCCGGTACTCGAAACCGGGGGTGTCGCGCGGGACGACGAACAGGGCGGGCTTGAGCTTGCCCGTCCGCGCGTCCTCCGTCCGGCCGACGAACAGCACGGCGTCGGCGTGGTCGATGCCGGAGACGAAGACCTTGCGGCCGGTGAGCAGCCAGTCGTCGCCGTCGCGGCGGGCGACGGTCGAGATCCGGTGGGAGTTGGAACCGGCGTCGGGCTCGGTGATCCCGAAGGCCATCCGGCGGGTGCCGTCGGCGAGCCCCGGCAGCCACCGCTGCTTCTGCTGCTCGGTGCCGTAGCGGGCGATGACCGTGCCGCAGATCGCGGGTGAGACGATCAGCAGCAGCAACGGGCAGCCGGCGGTGCCGAGTTCCTCCAGCACGATGGCGAGGTCGGTGATCCCGCCGCCGCCTCCGCCGTATTCGACGGGCAGGTTGACGCCGAGATATCCGGCCTTCCCGGCCTCCGCCCAGAGTTCGTCGGCGGGCAGGCCCTGGCGGGCCTTGTCGAGGTAGTAGGCGGAGCCGTAGCGGCGGCCGAGGTCACCGACCGCGCGGCGCAGGGCCTGGCGTTCGGGGGTCTCGATCAGCGGGCTGGTGCTCCCGGGCGAGGCGTCGGCGGGCTGGGCGGAGGTGGTCGTGGTGCGCGGTGCGGACATCCTGGGGGTCCTTCCGGGCGGGTCGAGGGTGGTGGGTGACGGGCTGACCAGATGGACGGCGGGCTGGGATCCGGGCCGAGCAGTCAGGGTGCCGGGTCGGCCGTGGGCTTCACCACGGCGAGCAGCGCCCCGAGTTCGACCTGCCGGCCGGGGGCGGCGTGCAGTTCGGTGAGGACGCCGTCGACGGGGGCGGTGACGCGGTGCTCCATCTTCATCGCCTCCAGCCAGAGCAGGGGCTGGCCCGCCGTGACGGTGTCCCCCGGGGCGGCCGCGACGCGCACCACGATGCCCGGCATCGGCGCGAGCAGCGCGCCGGGGTCGGTGTGCGCGGCGGGGGCGGGGAAGCGGTCGAGGGCGGTGAAGGCGGTGGATCCGGCCGGCTCGTCCACGTGCACGAGGTCGCCGTAGCGGGCGACGTCGAAGCTGCGGCGCAGCCCGTCGACGGCGAGCACGACCTGCTCGGACGTGGCCGAGAGCAGGGTGGTGGCGGGGTGCCCGTCGGCGTCCAACTCACCTCGGCGGCCCAGGCGGTAGCGCACCTCGTGCTCCGTCCCGTCCGGCGCCCGGTAGCGCTTGGACTGCGGCTGGGAGGGCAGGTTGCGCCAGCCGGAGGGCAGCGCGGTGCGGCGGGCGGCGGCGTCCGCGAGGGCGGCTGCCAGCGCCCGCAGCGGGTCGCTCTTCGGGCCCGCGGGCAGCAGGGCGTCGGCGTGCTCGGCGAGGAAGGCGGTGTGCACCCGCCCTTCCAGGAAGGCCGGGTGGCGCAGCGCCGCGACCAGCAGGTCCCGGTTGGTGGTGAGCCCGTGGACCCGGGCGCGGGCCAGGGCGGTGGCCAGCCGGCGGGCGGCGGCGGCCCGGGTGGGGGCCCAGGCGACGACCTTGGCGAGCATCGGGTCGTAGTGGATGCCGACGGTGCTTCCGGCCTCGGCGCCGGAGTCGAGCCGCAGACCGGTGTCGCCCGGCGTGGTGCCGAAGGCGACCTGGACGGAGGGCAGTTCGAGCGCGTGCAGGGTGCCGGTCTGCGGGGCCCAGCCGGCTGCCGGGTCCTCGGCGTAGAGCCGGGCCTCGATGGCGTGGCCCCGGGTCGGCGGGGGCTCGGCGGGCAGTGCTTCGCCCTCGGCGACGCGGAGTTGGAGGGCGACCAGGTCGAGGCCGGTGACGCATTCGGTGACCGGGTGCTCGACCTGGAGGCGGGTGTTCATCTCCAGGAACCAGAACCGGCCGTCCGGGCCGAGCAGGAACTCGGCGGTGCCGGCACCGGTGTAGCCGATGGCGCGGGCCGCGGCGGTGGCGGCGGCGTACAACTCGGCGCGGTCCGCCTCGGCCAGGCCGGGCGCCGGTGCCTCCTCGATCACCTTCTGGTGGCGGCGCTGGAGCGAGCAGTCTCGCTCGCCGACCGCCCAGACGGTGCCGTGGGTGTCCGCCATCAGCTGGACCTCGATGTGCCGGCCGGTGGGCAGGTACGGCTCGCAGAAGACCTCGTCCGAGCCGAAGGCCTTCGCCGACTCGGCTCGGGCGGCGGCGAGTTGGCCGGCCAGTTCGTCCGGCGTGCGCACCACCCGCATGCCGCGTCCGCCGCCGCCGGCCGCCGCCTTGACCAGCAGCGGATAGTCGGACGGGGCGGGGTTCTCGACCGCGCCGAGGACGGGGACGCCGGCGGCCGCCATCAGCCGCTTGGCCTCGGTCTTGGAGCCCATCGCGGCGATCGCGGCGGGTGGCGGGCCGATCCAGGTGAGGCCGGCGTCCAGCACGGCCTGGGCGAATCCGGCGTTCTCGGAGAGGAAGCCGTAGCCGGGGTGGACGGCGTCGGCGCCCGCGTCCAGGGCGGCCCGGACGATCAGGTCGGCGCGCAGGTAGGTGTCGGCGGCGGTGGCCCCGGGCAGCCGGACGGCGGTGTCGGCCTCGCGGGTGTGCGGGGCGTCCGCGTCGGGGTCCGAGTGCACGGCGACGGTGGCGATGCCCAGGTCGCGGCAGGTGCGGAAGACCCGGCGGGCGATCTCGCCGCGGTTGGCGACCAGCAGAGACGTGATCATGTTCGGTGAGTCCCTCACATCCGGAAGACGCCGTAGCCGCGCGCGCCCTCGACGGGAGCGTTGTGGATCGCGGAGAGGCAGAGGCCGAGCACGGTACGGGTGTCGCGCGGGTCGATGACGCCGTCGTCGTAGAGGCGCCCGGAGAGGAAGACCGGCAGCGACTCGGCCTCGATCTGCTGCTCGACCATCGCCCGGATCGCGGCGTCCGCGTCCTCGTCGTAGGGCTGGCCCTTGGCCGCGGCCGACTGCCGGGCGACGATCGACAGCACCCCCGCGAGCTGCTGCGGGCCCATCACGGCGGACTTGGCGCTGGGCCAGGCGAACAGGAAGCGCGGGTCGTAGGCCCGCCCGCACATCCCGTAGTGCCCGGCCCCGTAGGAGGCGCCCGTCAGCACCGAGATGTGCGGGACCTTGGAGTTGGAGACCGCGTTGATCATCATCGCGCCGTGCTTGATGATGCCGCCCTGCTCGTAGTCCTTACCGACCATGTAGCCGGTGGTGTTGTGCAGGAAGAGCAGCGGGATGTCGCGCTGGTTGGCGAGCTGGATGAACTGGGCGGCCTTCTGCGACTCCTGGCTGAACAGCACCCCCTGGGCGTTGGCCAGGATGCCGACGGGGTAGCCGTGCACGCTCGCCCAGCCGGTGGCCAGGCTGGCGCCGTACAGCGGCTTGAACTCGTCGAAGTCGGAGCCGTCCACCACCCGGGCGATCACCTCGCGCGGGTCGAAGGGCACCTTGAGGTCGCCCGGGACGATGCCGAGCAGCTCCTCCTCGTCGTACTTCGGCGGGGCGGCCGACCGGTCGGGGCCGGGGCCGGCCTTGCGGTGGTTCAGCCGGGCGACGATCCGCCGGGCGAGCCGCAGCGCGTCGGGCTCGTCCAGGGCGAAGTGGTCGGCCAGGCCCGAGGTGCGCGCGTGCATCCCGGCGCCGCCGAGCGACTCGTCGTCGGACTCCTCGCCGGTGGCCATCTTCACCAGCGGCGGCCCGCCGAGGAAGACCTTGGCACGCTCCTTCACCATCACGGTGTGGTCGGACATGCCGGGGACGTACGCCCCGCCGGCGGTGGAGTTGCCGAAGACCACCGCCACCGTGGGGACGCCGGCGGCGGAGAGCCGGGTGAGGTCGCGGAACAGCGCGCCGCCCGGGATGAAGATCTCCTTCTGGCTGGGCAGGTCGGCACCCCCGGACTCCACCAGGTTGACCAGCGGCAGCCGGTTCTCCAGTGCGATCGCGTTGGCCCGCAGGGCCTTGCGCAGCGTCCAGGGGTTGCTGGCGCCGCCGCGCACGGTCGGGTCGTTGGCGGTGATCACGCACTCCACGCCCTCGATCACGCCGATGCCGGTGACCAGCGCGGCGCCCACCGGGTAGTCGCTGCCCCAGGCGGCGAGCGGCGAGAGTTCGAGGAACGGGGAGTCCGGGTCGACGAGCAGTTCGATGCGTTCGCGGGGCAGCAGCTTGCCGCGGGCGCGGTGGCGCTCGACGTACTTGGGGCCGCCGCCGGCCAGGGCCTTGGCGTGCTCGGCGGCCAGCGCGTCGAGCCGCTCCCGCATCGCGTCGCGGTGCTCGGCGAACTCGGGGCCCGCCGGGTCGAGGCGGGTGGGCAGGACGGTCACAGCAGCGCCTCCGGGATGTCGAGGTGGCGGGAGCGGAGCCACTCCCCCAGGGCCTTGGCCTGCGGGTCGAAGCGCACCTGCGCGGCCACGCCCTCGCCGAGCAGGCCCCGCACGGTGAAGTTGACCGCCCACAGGTTCGGCAGCAGATGCCGGGTGACGGGCAACTCGGCGATCTCCGGCAGCAGTTCGCGCAGTCGTCGGACGGTGAGGGTGTGCGCCAGCCAGCGCCAGCCGTCCTCGTCGCGGGCCCAGACGCCGAGGTTGGCGTCGCCGCCCTTGTCCCCGCTGCGGGCGCCGGCCACCCGCCCGAGCGGGGCCCGGCGGGTCGGGCCGGCCCCGGGCGGCGGCGGCAACGGCGGTACGGCGAGCGGCTCCAGGACGCGGGTGGCCGGCGCGGGCGGGACGGCGACGCGGGTGCCGTCGGGGAGCACCGCCGTGTGCTCGACGGCCGCCGGGTCGACGTACGCGGCCTCGAAGACGCCGTAGGGGGCGCCCGGGCCGGGCGGGGCGGTGAGGTGGAAGCCCGGGTAGCTGGCCAGTGCGAGCCCGACGGCGGCGGAACTCACCGGGCGGCCGACCTTGTCCCGGTCGCGGTCGCGGACGACCAGCCGCAGCAGGGCGCTCGCCTCCTCCTCGCCCGGGGCGTCCGGACGGTCGGTGCGGGCCAGGGTCCAGCGCAGTTCGGCCGGCCGGTCCTCCCCCAGTTCCTGCTCCAACTGCTCCCGGACGAGGGCGGCCTTGGCCTCGATGTCCAGCCCGGTGAGCACCAGGACCACCTCGTTGCGCCAGCCGCCGAGCCGGTTCAGGCCCGCCTTCAGGGTCGGCGGCGGGGCCTCACCGCGGACTCCGCCGATCCGGACCCGGTCGGGCCCGTCCCCGGTGAGCCGGACGGTGTCCAGCCGGGCCGTCACGTCGGGGCCGGCGTAGCGGGCGCCGTCCGTCTCGTACAGCAGCTGTGCGGTGACCGTCCCGATGGTGACGGCGCCGCCGGTGCCGGGGTGCTTGGTGATCACACTGCTGCCGTCGGCGTGCAGTTCGGCGATCGGGAAGCCCGGGCGGCGCAGGTCGTGTTCGAGGAAGAAGGCGTAGTTGCCGCCGGTCGCCTGCGCCCCGCACTCCAGTACATGGCCGGCCACCACCGCCCCGGCGAGGGCGTCCAAGTCGCCCGGCCCCCAGCCGAAATGGGCGGCCGCCGGGCCGGCGACCAGGGCGGCGTCGGTGACCCGGCCGGTGACCACCACCTCGGCGCCGGCCCGCAGGCAGTCCGCGATGCCGAAGGCGCCGAGGTAGGCGTTGGCCGCGAGCAGCCCACCGGGGAGACCCAACTGCGCCGCCCTGGGCAGCAGATCGTCCCCCTCCACGTGCCCGACCCGGACGGTGAGCCCTTGGTCGGCGGCGAGCTCGCGCAGTGCGGCGGCCAGCCGGGCGGGGCTGAGCCCGCCGGCGTTGACCACGATCCGCACGCCCCGGTCGAGCGCCAGCGCGAGGGACTTCTCCATCTGCCGCAGGAAGGTCTTGGCGTACCCCGAGGCAGGGTCCTTGGCGCGGTCCCGGGCCAGGATCAGCATGGTGAGTTCGGCGAGGTAGTCGCCGGTCAGGACGTCCAGCGGGCCGTCGGTGAGCATCTCGTGGACGGCCTCGAAGCGGTCGCCGTAGAAGCCCGAAGCATTGCCGATCCGCAGCACCGTGGCGCCTCCCCTGCCGTGCCGGTTGCCTTCGGGCAGCAGCGTGGCACCGGCCCCTGGAAAAAGCAAGCATGCATGCTTGTTTATCCGCGGGCAGGTGGGAGTGCGGTGGTGGTCGGACACTCACCGTTTCGCGTGCTGACCTGGCCATAGCCGTGCGGCCGTGCCGACCAGGCCGGCCAGGGCGAGGGAGCGGCTGTGCGCGGGCCAGGCGATGTGCGTCACGACGGGAGGTGCGTCGGCCAACGGAACGGCCGCGTGCTCGGCCCACAGCCAGGAACGGGCGGAGTCGGGGGCGACCGCCACAATGCGTCCGAGAGCGATCAGCTGGGCCAGTTGTGTCTGGTTGTGGATCTCGGGGCCAGGGCCGGGTGCGTAGGTGCCGCGGCTGGGCCAGCGGGCGAGCGGCAGACCGGGCACGTCCCTGACATCGGCCAGGGACAAGGTCTCGCGGGCGGCGAGGGGGTGCCCGGCGGGCAGGACGGCGACCTGACCCTCGGCCACCAGCGGCTCGCTGTCGAACCCGGCGAGCGAGTTCCACGGCGTGTGCATGAGCGCGACATCGGCGCGTCCGTCGCGCAGCAGCTCTTCCTGCTCGCAAATGCCGCACGGCAGCACCTCGATCTCGGCGCTGTCGGGCTCGGCCGCGTAGGCGTCGAGAAGCTTCCGCAGCAGTGCGTGGGACGCGGCGGCCTTCACCGCCAGGACCAGCCGGCCGCGGGGGCCGCCAGGACTGTCGGCGCCCCCGGCGCGCCGGGTGCGGCGGACGGCGGCGGCGGCGGCGTCGAGAGCCGCCCGGCTCTCCTGCAACAGCACCTCCCCGGCACCGGTCAGGCCGACACCGCGGCGGTCGCGGTCCAGCAGACAGACCCCCAGGCGCCGTTCGAGCTGCTGGATCGCCCGTGACAGCGGCGGCTGGGCCATGCCCAGCCGCTCGGCGGCCCGGCCGAAGTGCAACTCCTCGGCCACGGCCACGAAATACCTCAACTCGCGGGTCTCCAGGGTGTCCACGGCCGCAGCATACGCGGTGATACCCGCCGGGTATGACAGGGCACCGTACCGGTGTTGGCCGCACCACCCGCCCACGGGCCAACATCATCTTCATGAGCGAAACGAACACCGCGCTGGTGACCGGCGCGAACAAGGGCATCGGCTACGAGATCGCGGCCGGACTGGGCGGCCTCGGCTACCGCGTCGGCGTGGGAGCCCGCGACGCGGCCCGACGCGAAGCCGCCGTCGACAAACTGCGCGCCGCCGGCGTGGACGCGTTCGGGGTACCACTGGACGTGACCGACGACCGCAGCGTCACCGCCGCCGCGGAACTGGTCGAACGACTGGCCGGACGCCTGGACGCCCTGGTCAACAACGCCGGCATCCCGGGTGAGATGGGCCCCGGATGGCTGCAGGAGCCGACCACGCTCGACCTGGAGGTGCTCCGCACCGTCGTGGACACCAACGTCATGGGCGTCGTCCGGGTCACCAACGCGATGCTGCCACTGCTGCGGCGCTCCGCCTCCCCGCGCATCGTCAACGTCTCCAGCAGCGTCGGCTCCCTGGCCCGACAGGCGGACCCGGACACCGAGGTCGGCCCCGTCATGGCGGCCTACGCACCGTCGAAGTCCTTCCTCAACGCCCTCACCCTGCAGTACGCCCGGCACTTCGAAGGCACCAACATCCTCATCAACGCCGCCTGCCCGGGCCTGGTCGCGACCGACTTCACCGGCTTCCACGGACCGCGCACCCCCGCGCAGGGCGCGGCCACCCCGATCCGGCTCGCCACCCTCCCCGACGGCGGCCCGACCGGCTCCTTCTTCGAGGACGACGGCGTCGTCCCCTGGTGAGGTGCGGCGGTCGTCATCCACGGGGTGAGGCGGCCTCGCCCGCACACCTCGGGGAGGTTCGTCGCCTGCGGAGCGCTGCCCCGACCGACGCCCCGGCGCCCGGGGCAGCGCTCCGCTGCGTCCCCGTGAAGGTCCCCCGCAGCGCCCCGTCCGGGTTGCCCGCACCGCGACGGACGAGGCCGGTTCCCGCCCGGAGATCGCCCAGCAGTAAGATCGTTCCGCAACACGACGTCAAGGGGAGCTCAGTGGCGCAGGTTGCGGTGATAGGCGGGGGAATCAGCGGGCTGGGGACGGCGCTCATGCTCGGCCGGCGGGGCCACCTGGTCACGTTGTTCGAACAGGACGCACGGGAGGCCGGCGAGGACCTGAACCGGGACTTCTTCCACTGGAACAGGCCCCGGGTCCCGCAGGCCGTCCAGCCGCACTCGTTCCTCGCCCCCGTGCGTACCGTGCTGCGCGCCGAGATCCCTGACGTCCACGCGGACCTGTTGGCGCGCGGAGCTCGGGAGTACCACGACTTCGATTGGTTCGGTGAGCATCCGCCGCATCGGGCCGGCGACGAGGACCTGGTGACCCTGCGCACCCGCCGCATCGTGCTGGAGGCCGCCCTGAGCGCGGCCGTGCGGCGGGAACCCACCGTGGACGTGCGGCGAGGCTGCCGGGTGCGCGCCCTCACCTTCGGGGAGGGCCGCCCTGCCCGGGTCACCGGCGTGCAGGTGGGCGCGGAAACGCACCGGGCGGACCTCGTCGTCGACGCGTCCGGTCGTCGCTCACCGGTCCCCGCCTGGCTGATCGCGGCCGGCTGCCGCCCGCCCGTGGTCGACAGCCACCGGACCGGCATCGCCTACCTGTGCCGCTGGTACCGCCTGCGGGCCGAAGGCCCGCGTGACCCCGGGCGGGTGAAGACCGGCTCGGCCGCACCCTTCGCGCTCGCCGGCGTCTTCCCTTCCGACAACGACACCTTCGCGGTGCACCTGGTGCTCTCCACCGGCGATCCGACCCGCGGCGCGCTCACCGACCCCGCCGTGTTCGAGGCCGCCGCCCGCCGCTTTCCCGCCACCGCCGCCTGGCTCGACCTGGCCCCCGAACCGCACTCCGCCGTTCTGGCGATGGCCGGCCTGGACAACCGCTGGACCTCCCTCGTCGACGAGGACGGACCTGTCGTCACGGGTCTGGTCAACGCCGGGGACAGCCTCGTCCACACCAACCCCACCCTGGGCCACGGCGTGGCCCTCGGCCTGCTCGCCGCCCAGCAGCTGGCCACCCACGTCGACCGGTTCGTCGTGGACCCCACCGGCTACCATGCCTGGACAGCGCAGGCCCTCCGCCCGTGGTTCGACGCTCAGGTGACGGCCGACCGGGCCAACGCGCAGCGCCTCGCCGAGAGTTCACCGTCCTCGGACCGGCGGGCCGCCGCCCTGGCCGCCTGCGCCTTCGACGACCCCGTCGTCATGCGGGCCCGAGCCCAGGTGCGCCACCTCCTGCGACCGGCCGACGACGCCTACGGCACCGAGGAGGTGGACCGACACGTAACAGCCTGGCTGGCGGCCCACCCGGACTTCTCACCGGAACACGACGGCCCGACCCGGGACCAATGGGATGCGCTCGTCCCGGGCTGAGCACTTGCAAAACCGAGGCGGCCCGACCGGCAACGGCAGCAGCCGGCGTCACCGCGGGTGCGGGAAGCTTCGGGCCGGCCGGGCCCGGGTAACGGACTCCCGGGCCCGGCCCGTGACCCGGCTGGCTGTCACCGCCGCGTCCGGCGTGACGGCGGCTCCTGACCGGCGCTGACCGGCGCGAACGCCCCTCGGCGGCGCGTCCGGCGAACGAGCACGGGCCGGGCGTAGGAACATTCCCGAAGAGATCCCGGCCGAGGTGTCCGATCGGGGCCGCGGCGTTCGTAGTAGGGGTGAAGGCGGCCCGAGGAGCGGTCGCCCGACGACAGGAGATGGTCCCGATGGCGCAGTACCTGGTTTCCGTTCTCGCCGACTCGTCCCAACTCGCCACCGAGCAGGAGATGGCCGCGATCGGGGCGTTCAACCGGCAGCTCAAGGCCGAGGGCCACTGGGTCTTCGCCGGCGGCCTCAGCTCGCCGGACACCGCCACGGTCGTCGACGGCCGGGACGGCGAAGCACTGTTCACCGACGGCCCGTTCCTGGAGTCGAAGGAGTACATCATCGGCTTCTGGATCATGGAGGCCCCCGACCTCGACGTGGCGCTCCGGCTCGCCGGCCAGGGGTCGAAGCACTGCAACCGCAGGGTCGAGGTCCGGCCGATCCTGGGCGCATGACCGACGTCGACGCGGTGCTCACCCGGGTCCACCACGAGGAGTGGGCCCGGGTCGTCGCGACCCTGGCCAGGCGCTACGGGGACCTCGACATCGCCGAGGAGACGGCCGCCGAGGCGTTCGCCACCGCCGTCGAACGCTGGCCGGTCGACGGAGTCCCGCCGAACCCCGGCGGGTGGCTCACCACCACCGCCCACCGCAAGGCCATCGACCGGATCCGGCGCGAGGCCCGGCGCACGGAGAAGCACAAGGAGGCACTGATGCTCTCCGACACCCCCCAGCCGGTCGACGCGGTCGAGCCGGTCGAGCCGGTCGACGCCGTCGAGGACGACCGGCTCCGCCTCGTCCTCGTCTGCTGCCACCCCGCCCTGGCCGTGCCGGCGCAGGTGGCACTGACCCTGCGGATGGTCGGCGGGCTGACCGTGCCCGAGATCGCCCGGGCGTTCCTGGTCGAGGAGAGCACCCTGGGCCGACGGATCACCCGCGCGAAGGCGAAGATCAAGGCGGCGAGGATCCCCTACCGCGTACCGTCGCGCGAGGACCTCCCGGCCCGGGTGACCGGGGTCCTCGCCGTCCTCTACCTGATCTTCAACGAGGGCTACCTGGCCACGGACCCGGCGCAGCACGCCGTCCGTGGCGACCTGACCGCCGAGGCGATCCGGCTGGCCCGTCTGGTCCACGGCCTGCTGCCGGAGGACGGCGAGGCCGCCGGACTCCTGGCCCTGATGCTCCTGACCGAGGCCCGCCGGCCAGCTCGGGTCTCGGCGAGCGGTGAACTCGTCGCCCTCGGCGAGCAGGACCGCGGCGCCTGGGACCGCACGCTGATCGCCGAGGGCCACGCCCTGGTCCGCGCCCGGCTGGCCTGCGGCCAGGCGCCGGGGCGCTATCAGGTGCTCGCCGCGATCAACGCCGTCCACACCGACGCCCCCGACGTCCGTGACACCGACTGGTCGCAGGTCCTCGCGCTCTACGACCGGTTGGTCCGCCTGGACCCCTCCCCGATCGTCCGGCTCAACCGGGCGGTCGCCGTCGCCGAACTCGACGGCCCTCAGGTCGCGCTGGCCCAGCTGGACGGCCTCCCGCTGGAGGGCTACCACCCCTTCCACGCCACCCGCGCCGACCTGCTGCGCCGGCTGGGCCGGAGCGAGGAGGCGAGGGCGGCGTACGACCGGGCCATCGCCCTGGCGGGCAACACCGCCGAGACGGCGTACCTGGTCCGCCGGCGCGACCAGCTGGCCGGCGGATGAATGGGACGACACCCTCGTCGCGGGCGATCCCCTGGTCGGTGCCGGATTCCGAGCCGGCGGGCCGATCGCCCCCCGTTCAGCCGCCGAGGAGGCGTCCACGCGCGGGACGCGCGGGTCCTGCGGGACGAGTGGTCGGCCCGGGATCCCGTCCGCACAGCCGTGCGCGGGAGCCCGCACGGCCAGCCGCTCAAGGTCGAACAGGTCGAAGACGGTCCGGGCGTCGGCGACGCCTCGGGCCTCGCGCCTCGCACGTGATTAATCACTTGCCAGTCGGAGCGACGCTCAGAATCATGCGCATGATGAGCGACCTACCCGAGCGTTGGAGCCAGGCAAGCGTCTACCCCGACATGTGG